>JANODX010000096.1:0-83112 GCA_031412915.1 Vicinamibacteria bacterium
CCGTGGCTTCGCAGATTCGCCTGCATGGTCTGGATCCGGCGGAGGCGCTCGTCACGGTCTCGCCGCGCGAGGGCGAGGAACTGCTTCGGCCAGAAGACCTCAACGCGGCGATCGACCGCGCGGGCGACGAGTTGGCCCTCGTGTTGCTGCCGGGGGTGCAGTACTACACCGGGCAGGCCCTCGATCTCCCCGCCCTCGTCGAGAGCGGACATCGCGCCGGTGCGGTCGTCGGGTTCGACCTCGCGCACGCCGCGGGCAACCTGGCCTTGCGCCTTCACGACTGGGGCGCCGATTTCGCGTGCTGGTGCACCTACAAGTACCTGAATTCGGGCCCGGGCGCGGTCGGCGGCTGCTTCGTGCACGAGCGACACGGCCGGGCGACGGATACGCCCCGGCTCGCAGGATGGTGGGGGCACAACAAGCAGACGCGCTTTCAGATGGGGCCGACCTTCGACCCCACTCCCGGAGCCGACGGCTGGCAGTTGTCGAATCCGCCGATCGTCTCCCTGGCGGCGGTGCGGGCCTCCCTCGAAATCTTCGCCGAGGCCGGGGGCATGGCGCCACTGCGGGCAAAGTCGGTCGCCCTCACCGGCTATCTCGAGAGCCTGCTTCGCGAGCGACTCGGATCCCGGATCGAGATCGTGACCCCGAGCGACCCTGACCAGCGTGGGTGCCAGCTCTCGATCCGGGTCGCCGGCTCCCGGCGGCACGGCCGAGAGCTCCTGCGCCGGATCGAAGAGGCCTTCGTGGCCTGCGATTTCAGAGAGCCCGACGTGGTGCGCGTGGCCCCGGTTCCCCTCTACAATACGTTCGACGAGGCGTACGGTTTCGTCGACGCCCTGGCTCGGATCATCGACAAGGAGACGGCATGACACAGGATCTCGTCTCTCCGCCGAGGGTGCGACATGAAGCGGGGCTCACAAGGGCCCTGACCGCCGGCCAGCAGGCGATGATCGGCATCGGGGGCGGAATCGGCACGGGACTCTTCCTCGCGAGCGGAGCGGCGATTCCCGCCGCGGGTCCGGCGGTGATCCTCGCGAACGTTCTCATGGCCGGGGTGGCGCTGCTGCTGGGCGCTCGACTCACGGAAATGTGCGTGGCTCATCCCACCGCGGGGTCCTTTGGCCTGTATGCGGAGGCCTACATCTCTCCCTTCGCCGGATACCTCGTGCGGATGAGCTACTGGATCAGCCAGGTCGTCGTGGTCGGCGGTCACGTGACCGCCATCGCGATCTACATGCGTTTCTGGTTCCCCGGCGTGCCCGGTACCGTGTGGATTGTGCTGTTCTCGATCGGGCTCTTCTACATCAACGCCCGCGCCGTCTCCGTCTTCGGCTCGTTCGAGTACTGGTTCTCGATGGTGAAGGTCGTGGCTATCGTCCTGTTCGTGGGTCTCGGCCTCCTCATGCTTCTCGGCCTCGTCGGCTCCGAGGCGCCCGGGCTTCGCAACTACGTCGAACATGGCGGCTTCCTTCCGAGGGGATGGACGGGCGTCTGGCTCGCGTCGTGCTTCGCCTTCTATTCGTTCATCGGGGTGGAGATGGCGGCGGTGGCCTCGGGCGAAGCGGTCGATCCCGCACGCACGATCCCCCGCGCTTTTCGCCGACTGGTCCTGGGCCTGTCCCTCATCTACATCATCACGACCACGGTGCTGGTGGGCATCGTGCCGTGGAACCAGCTCGGCATCACCGAGAGTCCGTTCGTACGCGTGCTCGGTCTCGTTGGCATTCCCGGCGCGGCTGCCCTGATGAACTTCGTGGTTCTCACCGCCGCACTCTCGTCCGCGAATGCCTGCCTCTATCTGGTCGCGCGGACGCTGTTCTCGCTCTCCCAGAGCGGGCTCGTGCCTTCGGGCCTGGGCGCCGTGAACTCGAGGGGCGTCCCCATGAACGCACTGGGGGTGGCGGCGGTGGGCCTGGCCTCCGCCCTCGTCGTCGAGTACCTGATCGGCGCGGACGCCTACCTCTGGTTCATCGGCGTGGCCTTGTTCGGCGCACTCCTGTGCTGGCTGATGATCTTTCTCACCCACATCGCGTTCCGCCGCGCCTGGGACCGGTCGGGGGCGCCGCAGTCGTATCGCGCGAAGTTCGGAGTGGCGGGCTCCGTGGTGGGGGCCCTCGTGATGCTCGCGATCCTCGTCAGCACCTGGTGGGCTCCGGGCTTGCGCGTCACCCTCTACGCGGCCGGCCCCTGGCTGCTGATTGTCGGTGCTGCCTACGTGTTGTCTCCGCGGCGCACGCAGGCCGAGCCGCTCGCATCTTCTCCGAACGAGTAGTCATGTGTTTCGCGCTGTTGGAGACCTCTCGCGGGACGCCGGCGGTCCCTTCGACGGGCTCAGAGACCGACTTATCGTGACCCTTCACACATTCCAGGACTCACCCGAGGTACATGACGTACTGAGGATTCACAGCCAGACCCGCCCCTTGTCGGGGGCCAGGAGACCATTCATGAGCGTTTATGTCAGGGCGGCAATCGTCCTTGCGACGGCAATCGTGTTTACGGCGACGAGAGGATCGATGGCACGGGCCGGCGAGCCGCCGGCACCTTCCGCGACCCCGGTTGCCGCCTCGTCCGCGGGTCCGGCGGTGTGCGACGATCGGCGGCCGCCGGCCGCCGACCCTGGCAGCTACGGGATGCAGATCGATGGCACGTTCCGCCATCCCTTCCTGACCCCCCTGGACGAGGAAAATCCCCATCCGTTTCCAGGACGCCTGGACAAGTACGACCTCGGGACCTACATCAGCAACATGAAGGTGGAGGCTTCCTATGAAGGCGCGGCGTTCGTGCCGGATCCCTTCCACACCTGGCAGAACATCGTCGACTTCGACGGCCGGCGGTATCTGTTCCAGTACGACCGCAGCGACGGGCGGGTTTACGACATCACCGACGTCCGGCACGTCACGGTGGTCGAATCGATGGGGCGAAACGACGTGAAGGCCCCGCAGGGGGTGAACGCCGAGAACCTCGGGGGCGCCGACTGGAAGGCGCACGATTTCTGGGGCGCTTCGAGCATCCAGTGGAACGCGCGTCTCGGCAAGTACATCATGATCCAGAGCTTCGAGCAGAAGCGCCAGGTAGGCGAACTCGGCGATGACCCGGAACGCAGCAAGTTCGGGAACCCGACGGGGGTTGCGGCCCTGCGAGCCGGCGTGCAACTCAAGGGCTTCAAAGTCTTCGAGCTGAACGGTCCGCGCAAAAAGGACTGGAAGCTACTGGCCGCGGTCAGCACTGATTCCACCCAAGAGGATCCGCTTCGGTCCGACTACGACCGCGCGCCGCAGCAGGGCTCGGGCTCGCTCGATGTGCCGTACTACGTGGGCGACAAATACCTCTTCATCGCCACCGCGCCGAACGACACGTGGGCGAATACGGAATACCCGACCTATCTCTATTCGGCCGGTTATCAGGCGTGGGACGTCTCGGAACCGGCCCGCCCCACCCTCCTCGGCACGTGGCACCGCGCGGGACAAGTGCGCGGCGAGGAGGCCGCGTACCGCACGAACCCGCGGTGCGGCAACCGCACCTCCTGGATGGGCGCACGGATGCCGCTCTTCATTCCAAAGCCGGTCGAGGAGGGCGGGAAATACGGATTCGCGGCGATGGGCGGCCTGGGGCTCTCGGTGCTCGACATCTCCGATCCTCGCCAGATGAAAGAGGTCGGCCATCTCGATCTGCCGCCGTCGGTGGCCGGGACGGAAGGCGACAACATCGACGTCTCCCGATACGAGACCACCGGGCAGATCTTCTACAGCGGCTATCCGCTCACCGAAGACTGTTACGAGCCATACAAGGACATCTATCAGATCGATGTCCGCGACGTCGCCCATCCCCGGCTGGTTGGGGTCCTGCCGCGGCCCACGCCGCCCGCGGGCGCGCCGTTCACCGACTACTGCCAGCGCAGGGGCAGCTTCGGTCCGAAACGGTCGGGGTACTACACCTCGCCGGGCGATCCCCGCTCCGGTCTTCTCGTGTATGGCTTCTACAACGCCGGGATCCAGGTGTTCGACGTCAGCCGCCCCGCGGGGCCGAGGATTGCCGCGTACTTCGTGCCCAAGGCGTACGGGCCGGAGACGCCCGACTACGGCTACGGCAACCAGACCCACGGCTCGTACGTCGAATGGGATCGCAACATCATCTGGGCCTTCACGAATCACGGCATCTACGCCTTGTCGGCCGAGACGCTCCTGGGCGCGCCGAATCTGGGCGCACCCACCGCACCTTTCCGCACAAGCGCACGTTGACCGCTCCCTGGTAAGGAGCCGGCTCCTCTGACCACGCCTTCATGAGCCTCCCCACGGCCCATCGGTCGATTGCCCCCTTGTGAGGTCTCTTCCCTCCAACCATCTCGGTCAGCCGGGGCGCGAGGCTAAGCCTTCAATTGGCGCGCGAAGAAGGCCTTGACCATCTCGCGAGCGCGGTCGGTTTGCGGCCCCTCTTGGGCGGTCCACTGGTGCTCGCATTTCTCGAACACGTGGAACTCGCAATGGCCGCCGGCCGCGTTGTACGCCTTGGCGAACTTCTCCTGCACCGGGGGCATCACGTTGTCGTCGAGCTCCCCCTGCATGATCAGCAGGGGGAGCAGCGGCACTTTCTCATGGCGATCGAGGATTTCCTGCGGATTGGCCTCGTGGATGGTTTCGAACGGGTTGAAGAAGGTCGTGTTGTTCTTGACCATGCCCTCGTTCTTCTTGGTCACCGCATTCTCATAGCGGGCGAAGGTGTTGCTGATCGGCGACCGCGTCGCGATGAAGGCCACGGTCGCGTCGAGCTTGGGCGCTTCGGGCAGGGGAATGGCGTTGTAACGCGGGTCGTTCGGACGCATGCCCAGGAGTTCAGCCACGTGGCCGCCGCTGGAGCTTCCGTACACGCCGATCCTGGACGGGTCCCCGTTCCACGACGCCGCCTTCCACTTGACCCAGCGCACACCGTAGTTGGCATCCTGAACGCAGGCCGGATACGGCGCTTCCGGCGCCAGGGTCATGTCGATGGCGACCACGAGAAGGCCGCTTTTGGCCAGAGCCCGGTCCATCGGTTCCTCCGCGAAGCGGTCTTTGGCGTTCCACGCCCCGCCATGCAAGTCGATGACTGTGGGGAACGGTCCCACACCCACGGGCTGGTAGATGCGAGCCATGAGTGCTCGCCCGGCTTTCGTGCGCCGAAACTCGACTTCGGTCACCTTGAGATCAAATTTCGCCGCGGGGTTGTAGGCGGGCGCGCGGTCGATCGCAAAGACCGGACCAGACTTCAGGACCGATCCAACCGGTATGGCGGCAGCACCCAAGGCCGTCATGGTCTTGAGAAACTCCCGGCGTTTGGTGGGGTGGCTTTTCATAACCTGATCTCCAAGTGATTCTGAACGGGGCCCTCTGAAATCGACGCTATAGGCGTCGTCGCCTCCGCCAGGCTCTCCCAGAGGAGCCGCCGAGGCAAGCTCACTATCCCACACCGAAACGAAAGAAGAAAGCGGAAATCGCCGAGGGTCTTTACCCTTCCGGCGGAGCCAAGCGTGCGGTGGACCCGCAAGGAAACGCAAGGGGATGGCGCGTGTGTATAGTGGCCTCAACAGCTGGCGACGCGACATGGCGGCATCGGATGATTCCATCGAAATGACTACCCGTGGGCGGAAACCACCCAAGGTTTGGAGATACATGTGATGACGAAGACGAAGAAGACGCGCAAGACTCACTTCCTGGCGCAATTTCTCATCCTGCTTGCCGCATCCTCGGCGCAAAGCGCGCAGGCCGCCAAGCCGCCGGGAGGCGATCCAGGTTCGGACGGGGCGCAGAATGTCCGACTGGTGGGCTACAACGATCTGCAGGGCCGCCAGTCATTGCAGCTGACGACCCGTTCAGATGCTGGGAACGGCAACTGGGTCTATGTCGGCCATCAGCCGAACAACCGGTCGGCTCCGACCCCGGGGGACGATGCGGGTGGCGTGAACGAGACCATCATGAATCCCATCACCGGGAAGATGGAGATCAACGGCACCTCGCTCATCGACATCACCGATCCGGCCAAGCCGACGCTGAAGTGGCACATCCCCGGCTCGGCCAGCGCCAACCATCGATCGGTGTCCGTGGTGTACGACTACAAGCACGACGGCACCAGTCATGACTACCTCGTCCGCAGCGCCGACGACGGCACGAACTTCCGCTTCGAGGTCTTCGACATCACGGACCGGGCCACGAACCCGAAGAACATCAAGCTCGTCTCCGAGATCAAGGGAACGCCCAAGGACTCCTGCGGCCCCGGGTGCGGCGGGCCGTTCATCGTCCGTGCCCACAAGGGCTACTGGTCCGAGGACTCGGGTTACTACTACACCTCCTCGGGCGAGCCGGGATTCCGCAATACCCTGCTGCACATCTGGGACATGAGGAATCCGGCGACCCCGAAGTTCGTGGGCCGGGCCTGGCTGCCGGGGATGAAGGACACCGAAGACAAGGCGCTCTACCAGGGCCAGTACGTCCATCACCCCATCATCGACGAGGCGAACAACCGGATGTACCTCGGATTCCGCAACGCCAGCGGTCTGATGGGCGCCTGGGATATTTCCGACCGGGCGAATCCAAAGTCGGTCTGGGTGGTGGATACCAACCCGCCGAACCGCGGACCGCACACCCTGACTCCGATCACCTACGACACGCTTCCCAACTTCGGGAAAGACGCTCTTCCACGGAAGTACATGTTCATGACCGACGAGGCGGGCGGGGCCGCGGACATGGCGCCGTGCCCGGTGGGGATCAGGACGAGGGCCTACATGTTCGACGTCACGGTGGAGACTCGTCCGACCCAGGTGTCCCAGTGGGAAGTGCCGGTGGGCGACTTCTGCAACAAGGGCGGTCGATTCGGCCCGCATCAGCACGCGGAGTTCGTGAACGGGCGGCTCAACCGGCACGAGAACCGCATCGCCTGGGTCGCCTACTTCAACGCGGGAGTCCGGGTTCTCGACCTGTCCAATCCCTACGCCATGCGCGAGATTGGCTATTACATCCCCAAGACCAACACCATGTCCCATCCGATGGCCCCGGGGCAGAAGACCGCCATCCAGATCAACGACGTGACCATCGACCACCGCGGCCTGGCCTACGCCACGGACCGGGTGGGCACCGGCCTGTTCATCATGGAATACACCGGGCCGAAGCCGAACGTTGCGGCGCGGCCGGCGAACTAGAGCTTCAAGACGCGGAGCGGCAACCCCGGGTTCGCCGCTCCGCTCAGTCGATACCGGCGGCGACGAACAGCCGCTTGGCCAAAGGCTGGCCCAGGAACGTCACCAGGGCGCGCGCGGCTTCCTTCTGCGGGCCCGCGGTCATGGGCGTCGCGACATACGACGTGAAGTTCTGGACATCGGGTGGCAAGGGCCCCACGAAGACCAGGCCCTCGTCTTTCCTGAGCAGGATCTCGGTGATGGCGCCGAAAGCCACCTCCTTGCCCTTGCCCTTGAGCGTGTGCTCCATGACCTCGTCGCCGCTGGCATAGCGCCTGGACTTCGGTTCGACCTGTTCCCAGATTCCCATCTTCTTGAGCAGGCCCTCGAAGTAGGTGCCGGTGGAGGCGCGGTTGAAGACCAATGACTCCGCCTCGAGCACGGCCTTCTTGATGTCGTCGCCGGTGGCGATCTTTGGCACCGGTGCGCCGCGACGCACCGCGACGCCGGAGCCGACGCGCCCCAGATCGACGCCGCCCGTCTCCACTTTTCCGGCCGTGGAGAGGTCCGCGACCACCGCCGGGGGGGCAATGAGCACATCGAAGATCTCGCCCGCCGCGACAAGCTCGCGGATCCGGGGCGGGGTGTTGAAGGCGATCGTCACCTTGTGCCCCGACTCCTTCTCGAAGGCCGCCGCGGCCGCTTTCAATCCGGGTTCGACTGCGCCGGCGCTGAGCACCGTGATTTCGGCGGCCGTCGAGGCCATACTCAGTCCCCCCAGAAGACTCGCCAGGGTCGCCAGGTTGTATTTGCGCCTCATGGTTCCATTTCTCCCCATCGTTCCTGATCCGAAGATACCTGCCCGACCCGTGAATCGTTTCGCCGCCCCCGGCATTCGACCGTCGAAAACCTGACCACGGTCCAGCCTCCCGGCTCAGCGAACCGATATAGTCCTGCCTCTTGCTTCTTTCGAAAGAGCACAAACGAAAAGGTGGATCGATGGCCTCAGATATCGCAATCGCGCAACAAGCCAAGCTCAAGCGCGTCAACGAAGTCGCGGCTACCTTGGGCATCCCCGAGGAGCACCTCGAGCCCTACGGCCACTACAAGGCCAAGGTCTCGCTGTCGTATGGCGAAAGCCTGGCGAACCGGCCGGACGGCAAGCTCATCCTGGTCACCGCGATCAGCCCCACCCCCGCGGGCGAGGGCAAGACCACGACCACGGTCGGCCTCGGCGATGCCCTGAACCGGATCGGCAAGAAGGCGATCATCTGCCTGCGCGAACCCTCGCTCGGTCCGGTGTTCGGCATGAAGGGCGGAGCGGCCGGCGGCGGCTACGCCCAGGTCGTGCCGATGGAAGACATCAACCTGCACTTCACCGGAGACTTCGGGGCCATTGCCCTCGCCAACAACCTGCTGGCCGCCATGCTGGACAATCACATCCACCACGGCAACGAGCTCGGGATCGACGTGCGCCGCATCGCCTGGAAGCGCGTGGTCGACATGAACGACCGCGCCCTGCGCGAGATCGTGGCCTCCCTCGGCGGCTCCGGAAACGGCTACCCGCGCCAGGACGGCTTCGACATCGTGGTCGCCTCCGAGGTGATGGCGATCTTCTGTCTCGCCACCTCGCTCAAGAACCTGAAGGAACGCCTGGGAAACATCGTGGTCGGTTACACCCGCGATCAGAAGCCGGTGCGCGCCCGCGATCTCAAGGCCCATGGCGCTATGACCGTGCTGCTCAAGGACGCGCTCGCGCCCAACCTGGTGCAGACCCTGGAAAACACCCCGGCCTTCATCCACGGCGGTCCGTTCGCCAACATCGCCCACGGCTGCAACTCGGTCATCGCCACCAAGACCGCGCTGAAGCTCGCCGACTACGTGGTCACCGAAGCCGGCTTCGGCGCGGACCTGGGCGCCGAGAAGTTCGTCGATATCAAGTGTCGCAAGAGCGGCCTGCGTCCCTCCGCAGTGGTCCTCGTCGCCACCATCCGCGCGCTCAAGTATCACGGCGGCGTCGACGTCAAGGAACTGGGCACGGAGAACCTCGGGGCCCTCCAAAAGGGAATGGCCAACCTCGAACGCCACGTGAACAACATCCGCGAGGCCTTCGGCCTGCCCTGCGTCGTAGCCATCAACCGCTTCACTGCCGACACTCCCGCGGAGGTCGAACTGCTGAAGAGCAAGATGGGTGTCTTGAATGTGCCGGTGGTCCTGGCCACGCACTGGGCGGACGGCGGGGCGGGCGCCACCGACGTGGCGCGCGCCGTGGTCGACATCATCGATCGCGGAAAGAACGACTTCAAGTTCGTGTACGAGGATTCGGCCACCCTGTGGGAGAAGATCACCGCCATCGCCACCAAGGTGTACGGTGCTTCCGAGGTCAGCGCGGACAGCAAGGTGCGCGGGCAGATCAAGAAGCTTCAGGAAGCGGGGTACGGCCACTATCCGGTGTGCGTGGCCAAGACCCAGTATTCGTTTTCCACCGATGCCAGCCTCCGCAACGCCCCCTCCGGACATGTGATCAACATCCGCGAGGTTCGTCTGGCCGCGGGCGCCGAGTTCATCGTCATGGTCTGCGGCGACATCATGACCATGCCCGGGCTTCCCAAGGTTCCCTCCGCGGAGAAGATCGATCTCGACGACAACGGCAAGGTAGTGGGTTTGTTCTAGGGAGGTCCCATGGCAACCGAGTCCACCACCCCGACCGATCTCGCCACCGAAACCTACGGTCCCCTCGTGGGGAATCGGTGGATTCAACTGGCCGCCGGGGTCGTGGCCATGGTCGTCATATCGAACTTTCAGTACGCCTTCACTCTGTTCACTCCCGGGTTGAAGGAGACCTTCGCGAACGTCCCGTACGCGGACCTCGCACTCATCTACACCCTCTTCATCCTCTTCGAGACCTGGCCGCTGCCGCTCGCCGGGTACTTCATCGACAAGTTCGGGATCCGCAACCTGATGCTGATCGGGTCCGTGCTCATCTTCCTGGGCTGGACGCTCGGCGGCACCATGGCGACCACGGTCTTTCACCTGTACATCTGCTACGGCGTTCTCGCCGGCACGGGCGCCGGGATCATCTACATCTCCACGGTGGCGAACGCGGTCAAGTGGTTTCCGGACAGGCGGGGCCTCGCAGCCGGCCTGACCGCCGCGGGATTCGGGGGCGGCTCGGCGCTCACCCTGATCCCGATCAGCGCGACCATCGCCTCCCAGGGCTGGGCCGGGGCCATGACCAGCTGGGGCATTGGTCAGGGCATCGTGGCCGTGGCTATGGCCATGATCCTGCGACATCCCCCCAAGGGCTGGCTGCCCAAGGACTGGGTGCAGCCGAAGGCGGTCGCGCAAACCCGGCTGGAGTTCACTCCGAGGCAGATGATGGGACAGAAGGAGTTCTACGTCATGTACTTCATGTTCCTCATGGTCTGCACCGGGGGGCTGATGACCACCGGCAACATGTCCCAGATCGCCAAGTCTCTCAACGTGTACGACGCGACGTTCATGGGCATCGCTATCGTCCCCTTCACCGCGACCGTGGCCGGGGTGATGAACGCGGTGGCCCGGGTGGTGTGGGGGGCGATCTCGGACCGGTTCGGCCGGGAGTACACCATGGCCTTCGCCTTCGCCCTCGAAGGCGTGCTCATCTTCATGATGACTCAGATCTCGGGGAATCCGATCGCGTTCATGATCCTGATGCCCTTCGTCTTCCTGGCCTGGGGCGAGATCTATGCCCTGTTCTCGGCCATGACCGGCGACGTGTTCGGACCGAAGAACGCGTCGGGCAACTACGGCATCCTGTACACCGCCAAAGGCCTCGCCTCGATCATGGCCGGCTGGGGTGCGGCCGCGGTGGCGGCGGTGTACGCGGGCTCCTTCAGCGTGCCGTACTACATCGCGGCCGTGTTCGACGTCGTCTCGGCGGTCCTGGCCCTGTGGGTGCTGCGCCCCATCGTGCGGAAGAGGATCGCCGGGGAAGCCTAGGTAGACTCTCCGCCCCGCGACGGACGGACACCATCGTCGCCCCAAGACCAAGAAAGGACGCCATGGGCCCGAACGAGCCTGAGAATCCGACCGATGCGCCACCGGTTGACACGACCGACGGTTTTCACCTGGTCATCGATGCGCTGAAGCTCAACGGCATCGACACCATCTACGGCTTGCCCGGCATTCCGATCACCGACCTGACGCGGAAGGCGCAGGCGGCCGGAATGCGCGTCATCTCGTTCCGCCACGAGCAGAACGCCGGCAACGCCGCCGCGATCGCCGGCTTCATGACGCAGAAGCCCGGCATCTGCCTGACCGTGTCGGCGCCGGGGTTCCTCAACGGCCTGACCGCGGTCGCGAACGCCACCACCAATTGTTTCCCGATGATCCTGATCAGCGGCTCCTCAGAGCGCGAGATCGTCGACCTGCAGCAGGGCGACTACGAGGAAATGGACCAGCTCGCGATCGCCAAGCCCCTGGCCAAGGCGGCATTCCGCGTACTGCACGCCGAAGACATCGGGATAGGCATCGCGCGGGCGATCCGCGCTTCGGTTTCGGGGCGCCCCGGCGGCGTCTATCTCGACCTGCCGGCAAGGCTTTTCGGCCAAATGATGGATGCGGCTTTGGGTAAGAGCTCGCTGATCAAGGTCGTCGACCCGGCACCCCGCCAGCTTCCCGCACCGGATGCGGTCCAGCGAGCACTCGACCTGCTGAAGAAGGCGAAGCGCCCCGTGATCGTGCTTGGCAAGGGCGCCGCCTACGCGCAGGCCGATGCGGACATCCGCGCCCTGGTCGAGCGCACCGGCATCCCATATCTGCCCATGTCGATGGCCAAGGGGCTGCTCCCGGACACCCACGAGCAGTCAGCCTCGGCGGCGCGCTCGTTCGTGCTGCCCGAAGCCGATGTGGTGATGGTCATCGGTGCGCGCCTCAACTGGCTGCTCGGTCACGGCAAGGGCAAGACGTGGGGCGGCAAGGGTTCCAAGGACTGGGGCGGCCAGAGGTTCATCCAGATCGACATCTCGCCCCAGGAAGCGGACAGCAACGTGCGCATCGAGGCGCCCCTGGTCGGCGACATCGGCTCGTGTGTTTCGGCCCTCCTCCAGGCAATCGATGCCACGGCGGGCGGCCGTTGGCCCAAACCTCCCGCCGAATGGACGAGTGCTATCGCCCTTCGAAAGAACAAGAACATCGCGAAGATGGCCGAAACACTTCTGAAGAATCCACAGCCGATGAATTTTCACAGCGCGCTCAACGTCGTGCGTGACATCGTCAAGGCCAATCCGGACGCGATCCTGGTCAACGAAGGGGCGAACGCGCTCGACTTCACGCGCAGCATCGTCGACATGTACAAGCCGCGCAAGCGCCTCGATGTCGGCACCTGGGGCATCATGGGGATCGGGATGGGCTTCGCGGTGGCCGCGGCGGTGGTGAGCGGCGAGCCGGTGATCGCCATCGAAGGCGACAGCGCGTTCGGCTTCTCCGGGATGGAGGTGGAGACGATCTGCCGCTACAACCTGCCGGTCTGCGTCGTGGTCATGAACAACAACGGCGTCTACGGCGGCACCGACCAGAATCCCGCCGGCGGCCCTGACGTGGCGCCGACGGTATTCGTCAAGGGCGCGCGTTACGACAAGCTGATCGAGGCATTCGGCGGCAAGGGCGTCCAGGCCACGACGCCTCTCGAGTTGAAGAACGCGATGGAAGAAGCGATCCGCTCGCGGAAGCCGACCCTGATCAACGCGGTGATCGACGAAGCGGCCGGCACCGAGAGCGGCCGGATCACGAGCCTGAACCCGCAAAGCGCGAAGAAGGCCTGACCCTCGACCACGCACCACAGGAGATCTCTGATGGAAGCACTGAAGGACGTACGAGTCCTCGACATGACCCATGTGCAGGCGGGCCCGACCTGCTCGCAGCTGCTCGCCTGGATGGGCGCCGACGTGATCAAGTTCGAGCCCCCGCACGGCGACGCTACCCGCGGACAGTTGCGCGATGTGCCGGGTGCTGACAGTCTGTACTTCACCATGCTGAACTGCAACAAGCGCTCCATCACCGTGAACATGAAGACGGCCGAGGGCCGGGCGGTGTTCGTGGACCTGATCAAGACCTGCGACATCATCATGGAGAACTTCGGCCCCGGCGTGCTCGACCGGTTGGGCTTCCCCTGGGACAAGGTTCACGAGATCAACCCGCGCATCGTGATGGGCTCGATCAAGGGCTTCGGTTCGACCGGCCCCTATGCGGACTTCAAGGCCTATGAAAACGTCGCGCAGGCCATGGGCGGGGCCATGAGCACCACCGGCGTGCCCGAGGGCGCTCCCTTCGTGACTGGCGCGCAGATTGGCGACTCCGGCACCGGGCTCCACCTGGCCGTCGGCCTGCTGGCCGCGCTGCATCAGGCGCGGCGCAGCGGAGAGGGCCAGTATGTCGAAGTGGCGATGATGGATGGGGTCATGAACCTGTGCCGGGTGAAGTTCCGAGATCATCAGCGGCTCACCCGTCAGGCGCTTTCCGAGTATTCGGTGCCGACCTACACGGGCATGGGCGAAGTCCCGCGTGCCGGCAACGATTCCGGCGGCGGCCAGCTCGGCAACGCCATCCACTGCAAACCGCACGGCGCCAACGACTGGCTGTACGTGGTGGTCCAGGAGGCGGTGTGGGACGCTCTGGCCCGGCGCATCGGGCCGGATGTGCATATGCCTGACCTCGTCAACGATCCGCGGCTGCACGCGATCGGCGAGCGCCGGAAGAACCAGGCACTGCTGTGGACCCTGCTCACCAAGTTCGCCGAGAACTACACCAAGCGCGAACTCATGGCCGTGCTGAACGACATCGATGTCCCGTGCGGCCCCATCATGTCGACCGAGGATCTGGCCACCGACGAGCACATCCGCGGCCGGCAGATGTATGTCGAACTCGACCACCCGCAACGGGGCGCCTGGTACAACGTGGGCATGCCGATCAAGCTGTCGGCCTCGCCCGCGAAGATCAAGCGTTCACCCCTGCTGGGCGAGCATACGGATGAGGTGCTCAGGGACGTCCTCGGGTATGACGAGGCGAAGGTCGGCGCGCTGAAGGCGGCGGGTGCTTTCTCCAATCCTCCAAAGTCCAAGGCTTGAAACTCCAGAGAGACTCGACATGAAGATCGCCATCATCGGCCAGCAGGACTTCGGCAAGGCGGTGCTGGAGGCGTTCCTCAAGCGCGGGGACACGGTCACTGCCGTCTTCTGCGCGCCCGAGAAAGAAGGCGCCAGGCCCGATTCGCTGCGCGTGGCCGCGCAGGAAGCCGGACTCACGCTCCATCAGTTCAAGTCGCTGCGCGCGCCCGAGGCGGCGGCGGCGATGCGGGACGCGGACGCCGAAATCGGCATCATGGCCTTCGTCCTGCAGTTCGCGCCGCCGGAGTTCGTGGCCCTCCCGAAGCACGGCACCATCCAGTTCCATCCGTCCCTGCTGCCGAAATACCGCGGGCCTTCATCGATCAACTGGCCGATCACGATGGGCGAAACCGAGACCGGCCTGACCATATTCCGCCCGACCGATGGTCTGGACGAGGGCGCCATCATCCTGCAGGTGCGGACGCCGGTAGGCGAGGATGACACTCTGGGCACCGTGTACTTCAATCGGCTGTTCGGCATGGGCGTCACCGCGATGATCGAGGCCGCCGATCTGGTGGTTTTGGGGAAGCACCAGGAAGTCATCCAGGACGAGGAACAGGCCTCCTACGAAGGCTGGTTCCGCGAAGCCGAAGCGAAGGTCAACTGGGCCAATCACGCCCGCGCGATCCACAACCTGATCCGGGGGTGCGACCCCGCCCCGGGTGCCTGGACCACGCTTTCCGGCGTGAAGCTGCAGCTCTTCGACAGCAGGAGAGAACTCGTGCGCACGTTCGGCGCGGTCAAGGGCAAGATCGGAGAGGTCGTCGAGGTCGGCGGCGGCAAGATGGTCATCGCCGCGCAGGGCGGCCGGATCCATGTCGGCAAGGCCAAGCTGGGCGACGGCAAGAAGGTCGCCGCGGATGCGGCGGGTGTTCCGGTGGGAACCATCCTCGGCACTTGAGACGCGGGGGGGCGGGGGCAGCGGCCCGAGGCGGAGGGCGCTACTTGATGTCTTTCAGTTGCTCGATGACCGTCCTGGCCTTTTCGGCGTACTGGCCCGCGGGGTCGATTTCCAGGGCCCTGTGCATGTCGGCCCTGGCTTCCGGGAGCCGGTTTTCCCGCACGTACGACATGCCCCGCCAATAGTAGGCGTCGCCCATCTTGTCATTCTTGGCGATGGCCTTCGTGAAGTAGGCGATGGCGTTCAGCATGTCGGAGTTGCGGAGGAAGGCGATGGCCACGTTGAAATAGCCGTCGGAGTTCTTTACGGCCGCGTCGTCGATGCCGCCCAGAAGCTCCATCGCCTTCTCGGTGAAGCCGGCGTCGAGTGCCGTCTGCGCGGCCGCGAACCGGAGTTCCATCCGCCCAGGGTCACCGGCCATGGACTTCTCCAGGTATTCGATCGCCTTGGCGTTGTTCTTTTCACCGGCATAGGTCCGGGCCAGCCTGGGGAAGACTTGCGGGCCGAGTTCCGGCTGGATGGCGAGGACCTTCTCGTAGCTCTCCCGAGCAAGGGCCCAATTCCCGGCCGCGAACGCCTCGTCGCCGGCCTTCACCGCGGCCAGAAGCTCCGGAGGCGGGCCGGTCAGCTTGTCGAGGGTGACATTCACCGGCGGCTGGCGCACCTCCTGGCTTGCCATGTTCACCGGGACGGCCTGCCCGGCGAAGCCCTTGGCGCTCACTTCGATCTTCCAGTTGCACACGGTAAGACCCAGATAGGACCAGTTGCCCTTCTTGTCGGTCGTGACCGTGGGCCCGCCGCCCTTGGTGGCGCATTCGAGCTTCACGGTCGCGTCCGGGATGGGCTTTCCGTCGGCATCGACTACCTTGCCGGCCAGGCGACCGATTCCCTTCCAGTCCTGGGCCGGAAGGGGCGTGGCCAGAGCGACGGCGGCAACCGCGACAAGAAATCGCTGTTTCATGCAAACGATTCTAGCCATGAAACCGCGGGGGGGCTCCTGCCTCCTGAACAACCCGGGCCGCGGCTTCGGCCGCGGCCCGAGAGGGTTCATTCTCCGCCTGGATCTAGAAGTGGAGGATCAGCCCGAGCTGCGCGGCTCGCGGCGTCTGCGGATTCGTATACGTCAGATAGCTCGCCGGGTTGTACACCCGGTTCGGGCCGGTGCGCGAGTATTCAGTGTAGTTGCCGGCATTGAGGGCGTTGTAGACGTCGAGAGACGTCTCGATGTAGCGGCCATGACCCAGATTTATTCGCTTGCCGAGCTTGAGGCCGAGCGTGTGGACGTCGGGCGCCCGGACCTGGCCGTCCGCCCGGGTCGCACCCTGGAAGCGAATGCGGGTGGACAGAGGATTCGGCTGACTCACGCCGGTGGACGACCGTACCGTTCCCGGGCCGAAACGCGTCACTTCCGGGTCGGCGGCCGCAAGCTGAACGAGGGGCGGGCCCTGCCAGGTTCCCGCGATGATGGTGTAGGTGCCCGCCACCACGATGCCCTTGGGCGCGTTCCAGGTCCCCGCGACGCGGATGGAGTACGGATTCCACATGGGGTTGTTGGTCAGCGCTCCCCCGGTGGTCAGGCTGTCGTGATCCTGCACACCGTCGGTTCGCCAGATCAGCCTGTCGTTTGCGTAGGCGCCGGGCGAGATGAACCTCGCCGGGTCGGTGGGATTCCATGTCCCCGTGAGCTTCGCCCACTGGCGGTGGAGCGCCATCATGGCCTGGAAGCCGTGGGTCATGTTCTTGGTCAGGGTCATCTGAAGAGCCTTGTAGTGCGTGCTGGACCAGGAGTTGTTGGTCAATCGGTAGATGCGTCCCGCGTTCGGGTCCACTCTGCCGAAGCCGCCGAAGGGCTGGCCGGCCTCGCTCGGGTAGATCCCGTTGATGTCAACCTGCGCGTACTGCCGATGGTTGTTCTTGATGATCCCGGCCACGTCGACCGCGACCTGTCCCGCGAACTGCTTCCGGAAGCCGAGGGTGAATTCGTCGAAGTACGGCTGCCGAAGGTCGCGGTCGAACTGTAGAGCGGCGGCGGCGGCAGTCCGCGCCGGGGTCAGGAAAACAGTCTCGAAGATGCCGTCGCCGTTCCGGTCGTACTCGTCGCGCAGCCCTGAAGTGTCATTGCCGCCGAACGAGGGAACCGGATGGCGGGTCCCCATCAGTTGCTGGTGGATGCGCACATAGCCGCCGCGCAGGACGTTGTGAGCGTCCTCGGTCAGGACATACGAGAAGCCGAAGCGTGGCGCCACTTCGGTACTCTGCTGTCGCACCAGGTTGCGAAGCACGTCGTAGCGTTTGACGAAGTCGACGCGCAGGCCGTAGGTCGCGGTTAAGCGGTCGGTCGGCCTCCACGTGTCCTGCACGTATATGCCCACGTCGCGATCCTTGCCCGACTGGTCGATCTTTTCTAGTCCGCCGGTGACGTACTGCCGGTGGAAGGGCACCGCATTCGCGGACGATATGACGTTCGGACTGGCCATCCTGAGCTCCTCGAGGACGAAGCCTTTGTTCAAGTAGTTGATCTTCTTCTCGTAGAGGTTGCGAGGCATGGCCAGGAATCCGGTCTTGAACTCGTGCGAGCCGGCCCAGCCTTCCTTGAACCAGGTCAGATCGCCACGCACCATCAGGATCGAAGAGGTATCCAGGTCGAAACACGCCGAGCAGGCGGTCGAAGCCCAGTTGCCACCCTGGCCGAGGAGACCGGATCCAAGCATGATTCCGCCATTCGGGGCGGCCGAGAGGTGGTAATTGAATTCCGGGACCCCGCGGTCTCCACCGTCATAGGAATCCTGGCTGTTGCCGCCCTTGGTGTTGTAGCTGGCGGTCAAGGTCGTGGTTACGCCCGTGCCGAACACCGAGGTGAGCCTTGCCCCGTACATCGGACCGCCCGTGGACAATACCTCGATCTGCTCGTAGTCCTCGGCGCCGATGACATTCAGCTTGAGACGGTCGGCCTGATAGATGAGAGCCAGGTTGTTGCTGCTGTTCAGCTTCGCCGTCACCTTCGCCCAGGGCTGGAAGCCCTGCAGAGTATTACCGGAAGCGGCGCCGCCGGGAACCAGCTGGTTGAGGGTGGACACCAGTGCCGGGGTACGGCCGGTGCCGCTGAAGTTGTCCGAGTATCGGGCGGCGATGAAAAAGTCGATCTTGTCCTTCTGGATGGGTCCACCGATCGAGAAGTCATACTGGTGAACCTGCCGGGTGGCGGCGCTGCCGGTGCCCACGTTGTTGGCGTTCCACGAGTTCGGCTGCCAGTTGACGCCCGCCGAACCCCTGTACACGTTGCCGCCGGTCTTGCTGACCATATTGATGACGAGCCCGTAGCCCATGGGCGAGGCGGCATCGACACCACCGGTCTTGACCTCGGTGTCCTGAATGGCTTCCGAGCTGAGGCCGACGCGGTTGATGTTGAAGTCGTTGTAGTTGCCCGCGTACATCCCTTCCATGAGGGTCACGGCGTCCCGGTGCTCGACCGCGTTTCCGAAATAGTTCTGCCGGCCGCTGCCGTCGTTGTGGGGTCGCGAGACCACCCCCGGCGTCATCATCAGGAAGTCGCTCCAGTAGTGGCCCTCGATAACCGGCATGGCCTTCTGGAATTCCGCGTCGATGTTCAAGACGTTGCTGGGGCGCGAGATCTCGAGCATGGGCGAGGAGCTCTCGACCACGATCTCTTCGGAGGCGCCGCCGAGCTTCATCTCGATGTCGACCTGGAAGTTGGCGCCCGTCCGCAACAGGATGCCGTCCCGCCGATACGTGGCGAATCCCGCGATCTCGGCTCGGAGGGAATAGGTGCCGGGTGGCAGGTTGATGAGCCTGTAATTGCCGGCCTTGTCGCTGACCGCCGAGATCCCACCCATGAGACCGGGACTGGTGGCGGTGACGGTCACGCCGGGCATCGCTCCACCCTGCTGGTCCTTCACCTCACCCCGCAGGCTGCCGTCGCCCTGGGCGGCGACTTGCGTCACCGTCGAAAGAGTAATCAGAAGAAAGGCACTGGCAATGATTTTTCGCATCGTCGGGCTCCTAAAATCGCAGCATCTGGAAAAGAAATTGAGTGCGGTCTGGGTTCGAGTGAAACTCCGTGGCTACCAAAGGGAGAGGCGCACGGCGCGGCGCGCCGCCGACTTTCCCTGCTTTTAGTAGTCTGTTAGCAAAGCCACGTCCTTCTGTCAAGAGAGGCTCACCCGAACCTTGAGAGTTTCTGGCCCGACCCGCTCCAGCCTGGTTGATCAGAACCTGGCCCGGAGGCCGAGGTCCTGGGTGGGGGGCTTGAACGGCAAGAAAGAGCCCCGAGCCATCGGTGCGACGGCCCCCGGGGGGAAGAAAGGCGCTCCCGGGTCAGCGGGAGCGCCCCAAGGAAACTCGCAGCCAGGCGAGTGGTTGCGACCGGACTACCAGGAGATCTTCCCGCTCACCGTGATGATGCGCCGGCCCCAGCCGTTGGCGGCCGTGCCGCCAGGGTTCTGGCCGAAGCTGGCGCTGGACAGGTTCGTCATGGCGGTGCTCAGGTTCGTGCTTGCTCCGTAGTTGTCCTGGTTGAGTGCGTTGAAGGCGTCCGCCCGCAGGATGAGCTGCCGGTTCCCGAACACGTAGAACCGCTTGAGGAGGCTGAGGTCGGTACTCCAGAAGCTCGCCATTCGCTCGTTGTTGCGGGGCGCGCTGCCGTTGCCCAAGGCGTTTGCCAGGGGCAGGTTGTTGGTGCCGAGAGGCGCGCTGTAGCAGCCGTTGTTGGTGAAGTTCTTATGGTCATCGTCCCAGGTCACGCCGCAGGAACCGTTGATGTTCGGCCGGTCGGAGCCGGTGGTGCCGTCGCCGTTCGAATCGACTCCGGTGCCGATGGTGAAGGGGCGGCCCGACTGGAAGGCGGTGATGCCCGAAAGCTGCCAGTTGCCCAGAATCTGCTTCATGATCCCTGACTTCGGCCCGGGGATTTCGTAGAGGTAGGAAACCACGAAGCGGTTGGGCACATCGAACTGCGAGACTGACCACTCCGCCCCGTAATCGAACATGCTCTGCGGACGCTGGTTCGAGCCGTCGGTCCCGGTCTCGCCGAGCGAGCCGTCGTTGTTGCTTTTGAACCGGCTGTAGGTGTACGAGGTGCCGAACTGCAGACCATTCGACATCCGTTTTTCCGCCCTGACATAGATACCGTGGTACTTGGAGGTCGCCTCGACATCGTTGCCGTTGCCGCCGGGGCCGGTGTAAGCCGGGATGAGAGTGCGCACGCCCCAGGCGGCGTTGACCCTTCGAGCCTGGACGCTGGGGATGGCCGCCGAATTCCTGGTCGAAGCCACCAGGGCCGCCTGCGCCGCGGTCAGAACCGAGGGGTTGGCGTGGATCTGGTTGATGCCGTGGCCCGACTGGCTGCCCGTGTAGCCGGTCTCAAAGACGAACTTGCCCACCTCTCGCGCGACCGCGAAGCTCCAGTACCTGGAGTCGGGGTTGACCGTGTTCGCGTCCGAGTTGGTCCAGGCGTTGAGCGGATTGAAGACCACGGGGCCGCCCGAAGTCAGCAGGTTGGGGTAGAGATCGTTGACGTTGTTGACGTTGGCGGTGTTGACGCGCGGGTAGTTCGAACCGTTTACGGTGAGCAGGTTGTAGAACAAAACGTCGTAGCCCATGCCGAAGCCGCCGCGGAACACCGTCTTGCCATCGCCCACCAGGCTGTTGCTGGAACGGGGCGACCAGTTGAAACCAACGCGCGGGGCAAAGTTATTGGTGTCCTTGGCCGGCGGAGGTGCTACACCCGCGGCGAGGCTTTCGGGGTCGGTGGCGCCGAACATTCCGAGAGGCACGTCCGACAGTTCGTAGCGCAGGCCCAGGTTCAAGGTCAGGTCGGGGGTGACCCGGAAGTTGTCCTGGACGTAGAACGCGGTTTGCCACTGCGTCGCGTTCCAGCTCGCGGTCTGCAGAGCTTGCTGAGCAAGGAACGCCGAGTTGTTCATGTAGTCCTGCAGGCTGTTGAACGTGAAGTTGCCCTTGGAGTTGAAGTCGGACTGATTGTCGGCATTGTTGTAACGGATGTCGGCCCCGAACTTCAGGGTGTGGCGGCCCGTCGTCCAGGTCGCGGTGTCGGAGAACTGAAAGGCGTCGGTCAGGCGGCTCTGCGGGAAGTTCGAGGACCCTCCGATGGTGAACAGGCCGCTGATCAACGCGGTCGGGCTCTTGGGGTCGTTCTCCGGGAACAGCAGGTCGCGCTGAACCCACGAGAAGCGGAATTCGTTCACGACACTCGAGCCGAAGATTCTGGTGTGGCTGGCCGCGAGGTTGGTGTCCTTCAGGTCCTGGTTACCGCAGAAGGTGGCGCCGAAGGCGCAGTTGCTGATCGCGTTCTCGTCCTGGCGCTTGTTGTAGTAGTAGCGGACGGTGATGCTGTCGTTTTGGCCGAGCCGATGGTCGAGGCGCCCGTTGAACGTTTGGTACGTGCTCGGATTGATGATGTTGACGTTGGTCTGCCCGGTCTCGATCGGCACGCCGTTCACGAGCACGTTCGACACGTTCCGGAAGTTCGGGTTCTGCGAATAGACGTCGCGCAGGAAGCCCAGGCGGTCAAGGACGGCGGAACGGCTCGCCGTGGACTGGCCGGCGCGCAGGGGAACGCCCGAGAGGGCGGCGAAGCCCGCCTGGGTCGGGATGCGGGTGGTGGAGCCCGGGTTCGCGGCAGGGTTGTCACCGTCGTACTGGTAGAGCAGGAAGAAGTGGGTCTTGTCCTTGATGATCGGGCCGCCGACGCTGAGGCCGGCCTGGTGGCGCGTGTAGTCGGCGGGTTTGGTCAGTCCGCTCGCCTTCTCGATGTTGGTGAGGGTGCCAAGCGAGCTGTCCCGGTAGTAGTCCCAGACCTCGCCCCGGAGCGTGTTCGAGCCGGACTTGGTGATGACGTTGACCTGCGCGCCGCTGTTGCGACCGTATTCGACACTGTAGGCGTTGGTCTGCACCACGAACTCGGCCACCGACTCCGGCACCACCTGGGTGGTCGCGATGGTGACGCTGATGTCGTTGTTGTCGGAGCCATCGATCATGTAGTTGTTGTTGCGCGAGCGCTGCCCGTTGGCGGCGAAGGTGCCCTGGCCGGTGACCCGGTTGACGTTCGGCCCCGTGGCCATCAGGTTGTTGATGTTCCGGTCGGCCGACAGGGGCAACTCGACGACCTGGCGAGAAGTGCTGGTGGTGCCGACGGTCGGGGAGGTCTTGTTGAGTTCGACGTCCGTGGCCTTGCCCTCGACCATCACGGTTTCGCCCATGGTCGCGACCTTGAGGTCCACATTGACCTTCACCTCCAGGTCGGCGCTGATCTTCAGGGTGGTCGAGAACGGTGTAAAGCCGGAGAGTTCGGCCCGGACGCGGTAGAGGCCGGGCTCGAGAGCGGGCAGCCGGTAGAAACCGATCGCGTCGCTGACGCCCGAACGGGTCGCCCCCGTCTCGGTGTTGGTGACGGTTACGGTGGCGCCGGGAATGGACGCGCCGGACTGGTCGCGGATCGTGCCCGAAATGACGCCGCGGGTCAGCTGGGCGCTGGCCATCGCGGCCATGGCGGTGATGGTTAAGGCGGTCGCGATTCGCGACAGAAGTCTTGCCGTGGGTTTCATCTGATTCTCCTGATTCAACAATCGAAATTGCCAAACACTGTGGCGGGCGGGGCGGCGTCCCGTGGCCACCCCAAAAGACAGTACAGGACCAGGACCAGATCCACCATGAGCGAAATGCATCATGCTGACCAATCGACATAAGGGCGTTTCGGGTCCACGACCCGCGAGGTGGACTCAGTCTCCGGGGATCACCGCGGCGGCGGCCCTGGCCTGCTGCGCCTTGCTGTGACGGCGGCTGTAGGCGACATAGACGACGAGTCCCCCCCCCATCCAGAGGAGGAGGCGCACCCAGGTATCGCCGGGCAAGCCGGACATCAGATACGAGCACGCCGCCACCCCGAGCAGCGGCACCACCGGCGACCACGGCGTGCGGAACGGGCGCGCCAGGTCCGGCCGCGTCTTCCGCAGAATGATTACACCGGCGCACACAATGACGAACGTGAGCAGGGTGCCCATGCTCACGAGCTCGCCCAGCACCGCGATAGGCGTCGTTCCGGCGATCACGGCCATGACGACGCCCGTGACCATAGTGGTGAGGTGCGGCGTGCGGAAGCGGGGATGGATGCGCGCCACCCAGGGGGGCAGCAGTCCGTCGTTCGCCATGGTGTAGAAGATCCGCGATTGCGCGAGCATGCCCACCAGTACCACCGAGCTGAGACCGCAGATCGCACCCAGTTTGATGAGAGGGGAAAGCCAGGTGATCCCGGTGGCGTCCACCCCGACCGCGATGGGATCGGGCACGTTCAACTCGGTGTAGGGCACGAGGCCGGTCAGGACGATCGCGACGAGGATGTACAGCACGGTGCAGCCGATAAGCGAGCCCAGAATCCCGATGGGAAGGTCCCGCTGCGGGTTCTTCGCTTCCTGGGCGGCCGCGGTCACCGAGTCGAAGCCCATATACGCAAAGAAGACGACCGCGGCGCCCCGGAGGATGCCCGAGTAACCGAAGTGGCCGGACTCGCCGGTGTTCGCCGGAATGAACGGCGTCCAGTTCTCCGGCCGAACGAAGGCGAAGCCGACGCCGATGAAGACCACGATCACCGACACCTTGATGACCACGATGGCGGCGTTGACGTGGGCAGACTCCTGAATGCCGACCACGAGGACGGCCGCCATGACCAGGACAATGACCACGGCCAGAAGGTTGACGATCCCGGTCTCGTGGGCCAGGCTCGAGGGATCGATGCCTTGCGCGGCCAGCCGGTCTGCGACATTGGACAGAACCTCCCAATGGCGCGGCGAGGTTTCGACCAGGACGGTGCCGGGCGGCGCGGTCCACGCCGGGGGCACGGTCACCCCGAAGTCACGGAGCAGACTCGCGACGTACCCGGACCAGCCCACCGCGACCGCGGCGGGGCCGACCGTGAATTCGAGGGTGAGAGCACAGCCGATGATCCAAGCGGCCAGTTCGCCGAGCGTCGCATAGGCGTAGGTGTAGGCCGAGCCCGACACGGGCAGCATGGCCGCGAATTCGGAATAGCACAGGGCCGCGAAACTGCAGGCCACCGCGGCGAGGACGAAAGACAGCACGATCGCGGGCCCGGCATACTGCGCGGCGGCCAATCCCGCCAGCACGAAGATGCCGGCGCCAATGATGTCGCCGATCCCGAGCATGACGAGCTGCGAAGGGCCGAGGACACGCTTCAGCGAATGCCCGCCCGACGACGAGGCTTCCTGGGTCAGCTGTTCGATCGATTTGGTTGTTGTCAGGGACGTCAGCCAGCCCATTGATACCCTCTCCAAAACCGCGCGACGGTCGGATGTGCCGCCTACGCTAACACCGGTCGGGAAGGCCATACTGATAATCTGGCTTGTTTATGACCGCGCACCGGACGCCGCCCCTCGACCTGGCCTTCGTTCGATCCCAGTTCCCCGCCCTCGCGGGCGACTGGGTGTTCCTCGACAACGCCGGCGGGTCGCAGATCCTCGGACGCGTGGTCGATCGCATCAGCGACTACCTGAAGACGAGCAACGTTCAGCTCGGCGCGAGCTACGCCATCTCGCAGCGCGCGGGCGAGCGTCTGCAGGAGGCCCAGCGCCGCACCGCCGAGTTCGTCAATGCCCTTCGCCCGGAAGAAGTGGTGATGGGCCCGACCTCGACCCTGCTCGTGCAGTTGCTGGCCCGGGCCATGGCGCACCAGTTCACGCCGGGGGACGAAGTGGTGGTCACCCGCGCGGATCACGAGTCGAACATCGGGGCCTGGGTGCGCCTCGAATCGATCGGGGTGATTCCGCGCTTCTGGGAGCTGAACCCCGAAACCCAGACCCTGGACCTCGACGACCTCGGCCGGGTCATGTCCAAGCGGACGAAACTCGTGGCCTTCACACATGCATCGAACATCTTCGGCACCATCCACCCGGTGGCCGAGATCACGCGGTTCGTCCATGAACGCGGCGCGAAGGTGTGTGTCGACGGTGTGGCCTACGCCCCCCACCGCGCGGTCGACGTGCGCGCGTGGGACGTCGACTACTACGTGCTCAGCCTCTACAAGGTCTACGGTCCGCATCACGCGCTGCTCTACGGCAAGTACGCGCACCTCCTCGAACTCGAAAATCTCTATCACTACTTCATCGCGAACGATCGCATTCCCTACAAGCTGCAGCCCGGCAATCCCAACTACGAGCTGTCGTACGGGGCGATCGGCATCGCGGACTACCTGGCCGAGCTCGGAGTGAGAACGGGGGCGAAGGCCGACGCCTCGCCGCGCGCGCAGATGGAACAGGCGTTTGCCGCGATCGCGGACCATGAGGAAGTCCTCGCGGATCGATTATTGAACTATCTATCCACCAAGCCCAAGGTTCGCGTGATCGGGGCCACCACCGCGGCCAAGGCGGTTCGCGTGCCAACCATCAGCTTCGTGGTCGACGGTCTCGACTCGGAGACGATCGTCCGGCACATCGACACCCTGCAGATCGGCATCCGCTTCGGTGATTTCCACTCGAGGCGGCTCATCGAACATCTCGATCTGTCTCGCCACCACGGCGCGGTGCGGGTGTCGATGGTGCACTACAACACGGTCGAGGAGATCGATCGACTGATCCAGGGCCTGGACGAGGTGATGTGATCCACGCGTAGCTTTCCCAGGGGACCCTCTCGGCCGCCGGGTAAGATCAGCGGCTCACCCGCCCTTATCGCCATTGCCCGCAAAGGAAACCGCATGAAAACCGGCCCGGCTCGACGTCCCCTCCTCTTCGCCTCCCTCGCCCTCGCGTGGGCCGGACTCGCCGCACTCCCGGCGCTCCCGGCCGCCGCGCAGGAGACGGCCAAGCCTCTTTGGTCGGGTCGCTTCGACGTGGAGCCCAACAAAGCGCTTCTCGCCTGGGGCGCGTCGTTCGGATTCGACCGGCGGCTCTTCGAAGACGACGTCGCCGGCAGCATGGCCTGGGCCGAAGCACTCGGCCGGGCCAACGTGCTGACCCCACAAGAAGCGCAGGCCATTCAACGCGGTCTCTCCGCCATCCTCGAACAGGGCCGCGCCGATCCGTCGTTTCTCAAAGGCGCCGACGAAGACGTCCATTCGTTTGTCGAGCGCGTCCTGATCGAGCGCATCGGCGAGCCGGGCCGACGGCTCCACACCGGTCGCTCGCGCAACGACCAGGTGGGCGTCGACATGCGGCTCTACGTACGAAGGCGCGTCCCCGATATCCAGCGGTCCCTCCTCGCCGTGATCGACGCACTCGTGGCCCAGGCCGTCTCGGCCGGGGACGCCGTCATGCCCTCCTACACCCACGTGCGCCGCGCGCAGCCCGTGCTCGTGGCGCACTATCTGCTGGCCCATGGAGCCGCCCTGCGCCGTGACGTGGACCGCTTCGCCGCAGTAAGCGCCGAAGCCGACGGCATGCCGCTGGGTGCCGGCGCCATCGCCGGAACCAACTACGCCGTGGATACCGCGTTCCTCGCCGCGAAGCTCGGCTTTTCGAAGGTGGTGGCCAACAGCATCGACGCCACCTCCGACCGGGACTACGTGAGCAGCTTCCTCCATGCCTCGTCGCTCGCCATGGTGCACCTGAGCCGCCTGGCCGAGGACGTGGTGTTCTTCACCGGCGAAGAGTTCGGCTTCTTCGTGCTCTCCGATGCGGTGGCCACGGGCAGCAGCCTGATGCCGCAGAAGAAGAACCCCGACCCGATGGAGCTGGTGCGTGGCAAGGCCGGGCGCGCCATCGGTAACCTTGCGGGCTGGCTCTCCACGATGAAGGGCTTGCCGAGCGGGTACAACAAGGACCTGCAGGAAGACAAGGAAGTGCTGTTCGACAGCGAAGACACTCTCATGGGCTCAGCGGGTGCTGCCTCCGCGGTGGTGAGGACGCTCACCCTGGATCGCGCGCGCACAACCAGAGGCGCGTCCGGGTTTCTTCTCTCCACCGACGTGGCCGACTACCTGGTGAGCAAGGGTGTCGCCTTCCGCACCGCTCACGAGGTGGTGGGCGGCATGGTCCGCAAGATGCTGGCCGAGAGCAGGGAGTTCGAAGCCCTCACCCCCGCGGAGTGGAAGGCCTACCACCCGGCGTTTGGAGAAGACGTGATGAAAGCGGTCACGGCGCAGTCCTCCGTGCGCGCCAAGAAGACGCCGCAGTCGACCAACCCCGATGCGGTGAAGGCGCAGCTCGCCGAAATTCAGCAGTGGCTGGTCAGCCAGAAGGCGAAATGACCCGCGGGCGAAGGAGGGCTGACCTCTCTATGATGAAGCCCATGTCCAATCGCTTCTATCTCCTTTCCGCCCTCGTCCTCGCGGGCCTCTCCACCCCGTTTGCCCTGCCCGGCGCAGCCCAGGGGACCAGGCCCCCGGGATCCGACTTCACCGGCCCCGCCTTCACCATCAACAAGATTCAGGATGGCATCTATCACGCCGTGGGCACGGGCGCCTTGTCGGTCGGGTGCAACGCCTCGGTCATCGTGAACGAGAACGATGTCCTGATCGTGGACTCGAACAGCAATCCCGCGGCGGCCCTCGCGCTGACCGAGGAACTGAAGGCCGTCACGACCAAGCCCGTGGGCTATGTGGTGAACACGCACTGGCACTGGGACCACGCGCACGGCAACCAGGTCTACGCGCCCCCGGCGCAGGTGATCGGCCACGAGTTCACGCGGCGGATGCTTCTTATGGGCGAGTCGAAGCGCGGACGATCGTGGGATATGTTCGTGGGTACGCTGCCCAGGCAGATCGAGACGCTGCGGCAACAGGTGACCACAACCGCCGAGGGCCCGGACCGCGACAAACTGAAGGCGCAACTCATAGCCCAGGAGAATTACCTGAAGGCCACGAACGCCATCACGGTGACGCCGCCCGCCGTGACCTTCTCGGAGTCGATGACGCTGTTCCTAGGGGGCCGCGAGATTCGCCTGCTCTTTCTCGGCCGCGGCCACACCGGCGGCGACATCGTCGTCTTCCTGCCGAAGGAACGCGTGCTCGTGAGCGGCGACCTCCTGACCGCCGGACCCGCCTACCTGGGCGATGGCTACCCCGAGGAGTGGATCGCCACCCTCGACCGGTTGAAGAACATCGAGTTCGACACGGTCCTGCCCGGCCACGGCGCGGCCTTTCAAGGCAAGGCGAAGATCGACCACTTTCAGTCGTACCTCCGCGATTTCTGGAGCCAGGCCCAGAAGCTCCACGCCGCGGGGGTGAAGCCCGAGGAAGCGGCCAGGCTGGTCGACATGCGATCGCATGCGGCGGACTATCCGACCCTGACCACGGTGGGTGTCCTCGACCACGGTCTCTACCGCGCCTACGATCTGCTGGATGGGAAAGTGCGATAGGCCGTTTCTCCGAGGCGTGGGCGCCGATTGAACTCAAGAGAGGCGCTTTAGTGCCTCGGCAAACTGTTGTCCGCTTTCATCCGCCATGGCGGCATCGCGCAACTCTCTGACCACCGCAGAAGCCCCGTCTTTCTGGCGGAGGGTCGGGAGCACTCTCATGATCTCGTCGAAACTGCGGCGCCCGCGCTGGTGGGTGTCCCCATAGCCCTTCACGACTCGCGGAAGCTCCGCCAGTTCGAGCGCCAACCCATAGTCTTCCGAAGCGACACCGGGGAACAGGGCCAGCCACTCGCCGATCCGGCGATGCTCATCCTGAAAACGCAGCGATCGCCTCCGGAAGCGGCGCAAGCCCGCCAGCGCGTACAGCTGCAGAAAGCCCCGCAACGACGTGGTCTGCAAAATCATGCCCCGGCTCGCGAACTTCGTGATCCAGTTGTTCAGCCAGCCGCGGTTCATGAGCCAGCGGCCGAACCCGGCCGGAAGTATGTCGGAGATCTCCTCGAGACCGGGGTGCAGGAACTCACTGATGTTGACGAGTTGGGCGGCGGAAGCTCGCGATTCGCGCTGGACGCGTTCGAAGCGGGCGCTTCGGGTCTTGAGATCGGCCACGCGAATTGCGTCCTCGTAGCTCATCCATAGCGCCAGGTGGCGGCCCGCTTCGCGCAGCAGCCGGAATTCGCCGTCGCCGTGGGCGGCATCCAGGCTTCTCAGGACGTCCAAACGGTCGAGGTAGTCGGCCACATACGCCTCGTCCTGATAGTCGGCCAGGCGTTCCATCCCGGGAAACAGTATGTCGTGACACTGATGAGGGAAACTCCTGAGGATCCGGTCGGCGAGACTGCGCAACCGAGGGCCGGTCTCGCGATGGGGTGGCTGGGCCTTTGGCAATTTCGGCTCTGCGGGCGAGGTCGCGGACCGGAAGCCCGCGGCAAAGGCGGCCAGGCTCGAGTCGACGCCAACTTCGCCACGGCGGACGGCGTCCTCGAACTCCTCGCGGCGAAAAGGCAGGGCGGCGGAGCCTGCGAGAGCGCCAAACAAGACGGCGCTGATCACGCTGCGCTGGGCGTCTGCGATACTTTCGAAATCATCCTGAACCAGTGTCTTCGAAGCCGCACGGCACGCCTCGATCAGCTTTCCTGCATCGACTTTGCCATCACCGATGGCCGTCTTCTCGGTCATCGAATAGACGCGATGGGTGGACGCAATCAGGGTCGTTCGATCCGGCGTCACCAGCCCGCGCGCTATGGCACGTCCCGCCTCCATCAATTCGGACGCCAGCACGACATCCACTTCTCCGGGAACCGGCATGAGGGCCAGGACCGGGCTCCTGCCCGCGGCGCGCGCCGGCTCCTCCGGGAAGATCTCGACGTAGTAGATGGTCGACCCCGTGCGCTGGGCGACGCCGGGAACGGAGGTGGTCTGGGCGCAGTAGCCTGCATGCTCGGCAAGATCGCCGATCCAATCCGCCAGGACGCCTCCCCCTTCTCCTCCCATGGCCAGGATCGCGATGGTGATCGCGCGGGGCCTGGGCGTCGTGGCGTTGGCAGCGGATGGGGCCAGGGGACTCGTGGTCATTCCAGACTCCCAATTCCCAATTCCCAATTCCCGAGCTCAGGCGGCAAAGCCCGCGAGTCGTCGGTCGGTGCGACGCTGCAGGAAGCTGATGACGCCTCTGCGAACCCGCGACTTGAGGCCTTCCCACCCGGTCGGATTGGAGACAATGTCCATGCGGAAAAACGATGGACACAGCTTCGCCGCATGCGCCACCTCGCCACACAGGCCGCAGCCGATGCAACTGTCGATCACCGTGGCTACCGGATCCTGTCGGAGTGGATCCGGATTGGGGCGCACGGTCAGGGAGGGACACCCGGAGAGCCGAATGCAGGAATGATCACCCGTGCACGTGTCCTCATCGACTCCAAACCTCTCGCGCACCACCCTCTTTCCCTCTTTCGCCAACTTGAGCATGAGGGGCTTCACGCGACGTTCGCGGTTCAGCGCACACTCGCTCTGGGCGACGATGACTTTGGGGCCCTTCTCCCTGGTGATGAGCGCCTCCTTCAGCACGTCCCGCATTCGAGCGAGGTCGTAGGTACGAGTGACTTCCCGAACCCATTTCACACCAACGCCCCGAACCGCGTTGGCGATCGAGAGCCGGGTCGTGCGAATCGGATTGGCGGCCGCGGAGGAAAGGATGTCCTGCCCCCCCGTCGCCGCGGTGTAAGCGTTGTCCACCACGACCAGGACGCTGTCGCTCTTGTTGAACACCGCGTTTCCGACCCCGCTGGTCAGGCCGTTGTGCCAGAAGCCTCCGTCGCCCATGATGCTGAGCGTCCGCTTGTCGGTCTGCGTGCTGTTGAAAGCGGCCGCACCCGCCCAACCCAGTCCGTAGCCCATCGTGGTCGCACCAAGATTGAATGGGGGAAGGATGGAAAAGAGGTGGCAACCGATGTCGCAACTCATGTGATGCGGGCCGATTTCGCGCTCCACCAGTTTGATCGCGGTAAAGATGGGGCGTTCCGGGCAGCCCGTGCAGAATGAAGGCGGGCGGGGATGGACCAGACTCTCCGCGGCTTGGATGGCCTGAGGCTTAGGCTCGGCCGGGCGGACCACCGTGGGCAGGTGTTCCCGGTCGATCAACCGGGGGGCATAGGTGTCGACAAACTTCAGGATGCCCCGGATGACCGCGGCCGGCGTGTATTCGCCGGCCATCGGCAGCATGTCCTTGCCGTGGATTCTTGCCGGCGCCCCTGCCTTGCGCAGGATCACGTTCAGATTCTGTTCGAGAAAGTCGGGCTGGCCTTCTTCGACCATGAGCACCGCGCGCTTTCCCGCGCAGAAGCGAACGATCTCCGCATCCACCAGGGGATAGGTCACGTTCAGGATGGAAAGCGGAATGGCGCTGTTTCCAAAGGCATCGGACAACCCCAGGAGTTCCAGCGATCGGATCGTGGTGTTGTACATGCCTCCCTGCAGAATGATCCCGAAATCCTGGGCATCTTCGGCGACGAATTCGTTGAGGCGGTGTTCCTGAATGAACCTTTGGGCGGCCGGCCAGCGAGTGTGGATCTTCTCTTCCTCATGCAGGAAGCTCCCCGGAGGCAAGACGATCCGGTTGACGTCCCGAACCGGCTTTTCGATCGCGTCCTTCAAGGTGAACGCGGGCCGGACGTTGTCTTTCGCGATGAAGCTCCCGTGAACGTGGCACGCTCGAATTCGCAATTCGAGCATCACGGGAGTATTGGTCGCCTCCGACAACGCGAAACCCTGTTCGACCGCGTTCACAATGGAGGGAAGATTCGGGCGGGGATCCAGCAGCCACATCTGCGACTTCATGGCGAACGCGTGCGAACGCTCCTGCATGATGCTGGACCCTTCGCCGTAGTCCTCCCCGACGATGATGAGCGCTCCGCCGATCACCCCGCCCGAAGCGAGGTTCGCCAGGGCGTCGGAGGCGACGTTGGTGCCGACCGTCGATTTGAAGGTCACGGCCCCGCGGAGGGGATAGTTGACGGAGGCGGCGAGGGTGGCGGCGGCGGTCGCTTCCGAGGCGCTGTGCTCGAAGTGGACGCCCAGCTCATTCAGGATGTCGTTCGCATCCGTCAGCACGTCCATCAGGTGCGAGATCGGCGCACCCTGGTAGCCGGCCACGTACGACACCCCGGACTGCAGCAGAGCCTTGGTGACCGCGAGGATTCCCTCCCCCCGGAATTCTTCGCCGTGGCCCAGGTAGAGCTTCTGGACTTCCTTCTTAAAGAACCGTTCCGCCATCTCTTCGACACCTGAGGTCCAGGTCGGCGCTATCTCCCGGCCACCAGGGCAAGCACGCGGCACGGACTGCCGGACCCGTGGACGATTTTCAACGGGGGCGTGATCAGGATCGCCCCTTTGGGAGGCAGCAGATCCAGATTCGTCAAACTCGCGAGACCGAACCTGTTGCTGCCGTGCATGCCGCTGTGACACGGAAAGGGCGGTTCGAACCGGAACGCCTGTCCCGCGTCGGTCCCAACTCCTTCCGACCCCCAGCCGACGACATCCCGTTCCCGCGCCAGAAACGGCACCAGATCGGGATGCGGACCGGGAACGTGCGCCCCATCTTCCTTGATATTCAGGAAAGCATCCGGATCCGTGCGCCTGGACCAATCGGTCCGCATCAGTACCCAGGAGCCGGACTCGATGCGGCCATGCTCCTTCTCCCATGCTTCGACGTGCTGCGCAGTCAGCAGAAAATCGGGATCGGCCGCGACCTCGCGGGAGGCGTCGATGACGCAAGCAGGTGCAATGAATCGGGCCGCCTCGATGGTGTCGGTTGCGTTCTTCGGATAGTCCTTTCCCGATACCCAGTGAACGGGCGCGTCGAAATGCGTGCCCGTGTGCTCCCCGCAGGAGAAGTTGTTCCAGTACCAGGCCGGTCCTCTCTCGTCGTACCTGGAGATTTCCTCCAGACGGAAAGGCTTCGATTTTCCAAACTCCGGGGGGAGTTGAATCACCGCGGTTTCGGTTTCGAGGGGCTGGCTCAGATCGATCACCCGGATAGCACCCGTAACGAGGGCTCGGGCAAATCGGCCCAGAAGGTCTTCTTCCATCGGGCTATCCTCCAAATCGGACGAGCGCTTTCCCTCGTCCCTAGAACGTCTGGGCTTTGAGCCGGAAGACCGACTCCAGTTCAGGATTGCGGTCCTTGCCGAGGACGCGGTCCGCAACATATTCGCCCACCACCGGGGCGTGCTTGTAGCCGTGGCCGGAGCCGCCGCCCACGAGCCAGACGTTCTCGAGGCCCGGGTGCCGGTCGATGATGAAGTGTTCGTCGACACTCATCTCCAGCTGGCAGACCCGGCTTTCCACCAGGGGTTGATTCGCCAGGGCGGGAAAGCGCATCGCGAGGTAGTCACGCGCCCGCTTCACCTGATAGGCCGAGACGATCCGCTCGTCGGTGTCGGGATCGAAGGCGGTCAATTCGCCCGCCGGGCAGACTTTGAAGCCGCGATGGTCGAAACTGGGGAAGCCGTAGTAGCCGGAGTTGCTCGAGTCTTCCTCCGCGAAATTCGGGAAGTTCGGGTAGCTGAAGCGATCGTCACCGGAGGGGGTGCCGAAGAAGAAGACGTCGCGCCGGGGCGTGAAGAGCTTCTTCTGCATGAGATCGGGGAACACCTTGCGCAGCCAGGGGCCGCAGGCGAAGACATAGGTCGCCGCGGCGAGAGGGGCGCCGGAGGACAGGGACACGTCGAGCAGCCGCGAGCCGGACTGACGGCCGGGTTGGGCACGGGCGATGCGGAACCGGCCGCCCTTCTTCTGAAACGCATCGGAGACGGCCATACAGCCTTCGCGCGCCTTGAGAACGCCGGTGGTCGGCTCGAAGAGCGCCACCCCGACCCCCTCGGCGGTCATCTGCGGGTAGCGCCGCCTCACCTCTTCCGGGGAAAGCCTCTCGTTCGGGACCTTGTACCTGTCCAGCACCGCCTGGGTCACCTTCAGGCTCTCGTTCCATTCCGGGGCGAGCAGAATGCGACCGGTCTCGAAGAGAAGCCGCTTGCCCCACTCCTGCTCCCGGGCCCGCCACAGGCCGAAGGCCTCCAACACCCAACGCGTGTAGAGCTCGCGGTCCGCGTAGCCGGCGCGGATCTGACGCGTCTCTCCTCCCGAACTGCTCCGCGAATTCCCGGGCCCGTAGGCGTCGACCAGCGTCACCGAGGCGCCCCGCTCGCGCAGGGCGAGGGCCGTCCATCCCCCGAAAGCACCCGCTCCGATCACGACAACCTCGGGGCTGGTCTGCGCGCGTGCCCGCGAGGCCACGGCGAGGACACCCGCCTGCACGCCCGCCGCCTCGAGAAAGGTGCGCCGATCCAGTTGTCTCATGGGTCGGGCCCCCTCGGCCGCGCGCACACCCGACTCGAGGGCGCCATTCACCGAAGCATTCCCGTCCATGCTGTTCGTCTTCTTCACTGCTTGCCTCCCTGCTTCTCGCCCGCTTCCCCTGGCCGCGCTTCGTAGACCAGTTTGCCGCCCACGATGGTGGCAACGATGCGGCCCTGCAGCAGCTTCCCTGGGTCGGTCGCTCCGACCACGAGCGGGTCCGTGTCCATGACCGTGACGTCCGCCCAGCGGCCGCGAGCGAGGACGCCCGATTCCTTCTCCCAGGAAGCGGCGTAGGCGTTCCAGGTCGTGTACCCACGCACCGCTTCTTCCGGAGTGAGGCTCTGTTCCTTGTACCAGCCCGAGGCGGGCTCCTGCTTCTTGTCCCGGCGCGTCATCGCGGCGTGCAGTCCATAGAAGATGTTGTGATCGGAGCCGGTCAGGTCGGAGTTGAAGGCGAGGCGCGCCCCCGCCTTGCGCAGGGAGCGCCAGGCGTAGGCTCCCTTGATTCGCTGCGCACCCAGCCGATCCTCGGCCCAGGTCTTGTCCTCGACGGCGTGGGGAGGCTCCATCGAGGCGATGACGCCGAGGCGGGCGAAGCGGGGGATGTCGTCCGGATGCACGACCTGGGCGTGCTCAATACGGTGGCGGAGCCCTCGCCCTTCCGGTTTCTGGGCCAGCACCGACTCTATGAAGTCCAGGGTCTCACGGTTGCCGGCATCGCCGATGGCGTGGATGCCCACCTGGAAGCCGGCCTTCATCATTTCGGCCACGAGTTTCTGGTCGAAGCCGTACTGACCGCCGCTCACCCCGCGGTGGCCCGGCCGGTCAGAATAGTCCTGGAGCAGCCGTGCGCCCCTCGAACCGAGGGCCCCGTCGTAGTAGGCCTTCACCGAACGGGTGACCAGCATGCGGTCGTTCGTCTTGTCGGGGCCGCGGGCCAGCCACTTCCGGCACAACTCCTCTTCGCGGGCCGAGAGCATCGCGTACACACGCACGGGAAGCTGCCCCTCCGCCTCAAGCGCTTCGAACGCCCGCATGTGCCGAGCACCGGCACCTGCTTCGTGAATCGCGACGTAGCCGTCCCTGGCCATGATCTTCAGCCCGGCCAGAACGTAGGACTTGAACTGCTCTTCGGTGGGCGCAGGAAGCGCCGAAGAGAGCAGGGGCACCGCGCGGTTGAGGAATAGACCCGTGGGGTTGCCGCTCGCATCTTTCCGGATCTCGCCTCCTTCGGGGGCCTTCGTCTGGGCAGTGATTGCGGCTCGCTCCAGAGCCAGGCGGTTACCCCAGCCCGCGAAGCCATGAAGGCTGGCCAGATAGACGGGGTGATCGGGGACCTTCTCGCTCAGCAGGCGCAGGTCGGGATAGTGATTGGCCCAGGCACCTTCGTCCCAGCCGCCTCCTATGATCCACTGTCCTTTGGGCACGCTGCGCGCACGCGCCACGACCCGCGCCACCGCTTCCTCTTCGGTCTGGACGTCCACCAGGTCCACCCGGCTCGCCGCTTCTCCGAGCTCAGCGACGTGGACGTGGGAGTCGACGAGACCCGGAAGCACCGTGCCGCCATGCAGGTCGAGCACCCGGGTAGCCGCGCCGCGATGAGCCTCGGCATCGCGCGTCGTGCCCACGAAGACGATCCTGCCGCCGCGGATTGCGACCGCTTCGGCGTCGGGCCGGAACCCGTCCTTCGTGCGCGGCGCGTTCTTCGCGGGCGTCCCGTCGTTCCCGGGCTCGTCCCACGCGAAGGTATAGACACGCCCGTTCAACAGAAGCAGGTCGGCCGCAGGGGTAGCCGGGGCCACGCCCCCGCGCGCAGTCATCGCAATCGCGGAAAGGCCCCAGGCCAGCATCAGTCTTCGCCCTTGGAAGGGAGTTTTCACGGCGCCTCCTTATTCACTATCAAGTATTGATGCGAGATTCTAGGCCCGGTCCGTCCGCGGCGGCAGGCGGATGACTAGGCACGGCCCATTTCGGCACTCCTGGTGAAACGGTGGCTGAGCTTGCCCGCGCTGAGCCTGGTCGAAGCGTCGAAGCCACCGGCGGTCCCTTCGACCGGCTCAGGGACCGTTGGATTGCCAGTCCGCCCCTGCCCCGCTTCGGTGAACAATTCGGCAGGCGGATAGATAGGAACGGCCCCATTCCAGGCACTTCTGCTGAAACGGTGGCTGAGCTTGCCCACCGTAAGCATGCCTGCCGTGAGCCTGTCGAACGGTCGAAGCGTCGAAGCCGCAGGCGGTCCCTTCGACCGGCTCAGGGACCGTTGGAGTGCGGGTCCGCACCCGGCTCGTAAGGAGATTCTCGAAAACGTGAAAGCGTGACGCCTCAGGCGTCGCCTCTTGGCACTTCTGGCGCGGTTGGCCACTATGATCCGGGTCGGAGGCCTGTCACCATGATTCGTCGTGCGTTTCTGCTCGTCGTCGCCGCACTCGCTCTGTCACCGCCCCAAGCTCACGCGCAGTCGGCGCCCGCTCGCGCCAGGCTGGGCATGGTGATCACCGAGAGTGATATCGCGTCCGAGGTCGGTTTCGAGGTCATCAAGAGCGGAGGGAATGCGATCGACGCCGCGGTGGCGACGGCTTTCGCGATGGCCGTCACCCATCCCGCCGCAGGCAATATCGGAGGGGGCGGGTTTCTCGTGTACCGACCGGAGAGCGGCGAGCCCACGTCCTACGATTTCCGGGAGCGAGCACCCGCAGGGTCCTCGGCCGGGATGTGGATCAAGGACGGCAAGTACGACTCCGATCTCCATCACTACTCTCACCGGGCGGTGGGGGTGCCGGGCACTGTTTCCGGTCTCCACCTGGCGTGGAAGGAACATGGCTCGAAGCCGTGGAACGATCTCCTGAGGCCCGCAATGGCTCTGGCCAGGGACGGCTTCCTTATCTCGCATGGCCTCGCCCTGTCGCTCGAGGAGATGATCCCGGAGTTCAAGAAATACCCGGCGTCGCTGGCTCAGTTCTCGAAAGAAGGCGAGCCCTACCGGGCGGGCGAGATCCTCAAGCAGGCCGACCTGGCGCGCACCCTGACCCGGATCGCCGAACAGGGACCGAAAGGCTTCTACGAGGGCGAGACGGCGATGCTCATCGAGAAAGAGATGAAGGCCCATGGCGGCCTCATTACGCGCGAGGATCTGAAGGCGTACCAGGCGAAGAAGCGCGACGTCATCAAGGGCGTCTACCGCGGCTACGACATCATCGGCATGGCCCCGCCCAGCTCGGGCGGTATCGCAGTCGTGGAGATGCTGAACCTGCTCGAGCCCTACGATCTCAAGGCGAACGGCTACGGCTCGGCCCTAAACCTGCACCTCATCACCGAGTCGATGCGTCGGGCGTTCGCCGACCGGGCCCAGTTCATCGGCGACCCCGACTTCGTGACGGGCATGCCGATCGCGCGTTTGATCTCGAAGGAACATGCGGGCGTCCTGCGCATGACGATCGATCCCAACAAGGCCTCCAAGTCGTCACCCGGTTCGTTCACCTGGCCCGCCGAATCCCGGGAAACGACTCACCTGTCGATCGTCGACGGCAGGCGCAACGCCGTGTCCCTGACCTACACCATCGAGGACTATTACGGCTCGCGCATCGTCGTGCCCGGGGCCGGGTTCCTGCTGAACAACGAGATGGGCGACTTCAACGCCGGGGCGGGGCTGACGGACGAGCGCGGTCTCATCGGCACGGCGCCGAACCTCACGGAAGCCGGCAAGCGAATGCTGTCGAGCATGTCGCCCACGATCCTGGCCAGGGACGGCAAGCTCTTCATGATCACCGGGTCGCCGGGCGGCCGCACCATCATCAACACGGTTCTGACCACCATTCTCAATGTGGTGGATTTCGGGATGAACGCCCAGGAGGCGGTCGATGCGGGCCGCATGCACCACCAGTGGCTGCCCGACCGGCTCACCGTCGAACGCTACGGATTCTCGGCCGACACCATCAAAGCCCTGCGGGCGATGGGCCACACGGTGATCGAAGAGGGCGGCCAGGGCGCCGCACAGGTGATCGTCCTCAACCAGAAGCAGAACATCCTGGAGGGTGGGGTCGATCGGCGCGTGTCCGACGGCGGAGCGGCTGGGAAATAGAAGAACCCCGGTTGTCGCTCAAATCGAGAAGGGCGAGGGGCGACGGAGAAGCGCCCCCTCGGGACATGCGCGCTGAATTGCGCGACTTCGACGCGCCGCCACGGGGCAGGCAGCAAGGCCGCAGGCAAATTGCGTGCGGCGCCGGGGAGTCTGGGCGCTGCATTTTTTGCGCTGAAATTTTCTATGAAATCGAAAACCAACTTGCTTTTCGGAACAAAGCGGGATTACGATTCAAACACTTTAGGTTCACCGTCAGGACCTCCGGGCTCATCAGGCCCAGCCTTTGTGCTGGACGGGTTGGGAAAGTCCGGGGCAGTTCGGGCGTTTTCTCTGGCGTTTTCCCTTTGGAGCTTTCGATGAAACAGTTGAGAAATTGGCTCGCGTGCGGCATTGTGCTACTCGCCGGCGCAACCGCGACCCTGGCCCAGACCTATCACGGAGGCCTGCGCGGAATCGTCCGCGAAGCGGGCGCCGTTGTACCCGGAGTCTCTGTCGCGTTGACCAACGAGGGGACCAATGCGGTCCGAACCACCCAGACGAACACTCTGGGAGAGTACGTTTTCGCCCAGGTGGATCCGGGAAGTTACGCCCTCAAGGTTGGGATCCAGGGCTTCAAAACCATTGATACCAAGGGATTGAGAATCGGCACACAGCAGTTCCGCACCATGGACTTCACCCTCGAGATCGGCACCCTGGCCGAGACCGTCGTGGTCGAAGGTACGGCCCAGTTGCTCGAAACCTCGAACGCCTCGGTGAGCAGCACGCTCGACTCCGCCACGCTGCAGACCCTTCCCACCGCCGGCCGCAACCCGTTCTTCCTGGCCACCATAACCCCCGGGGTGACCCACACCGGCGACCCGCAGTTCGTTCGCCAGCAGGACCAGACCAACTCCTCGCTTCTCTCCCTCGGGGGCGGACCGCGGCGCGGCAACAACTACACCCTCGACGGCGTTTCGGTCGTGGACATCCGCAACCGCGCCACCATCATCCCTTCGCTCGAGGCGGTGGAAGAGGTCAAGATCCAGGTCAGCACGTACGACTCCGAGATGGGGCGCACCGGCGGGGGCGTCTTCAACATGACGGGCAAGTCGGGAAGCAATGCCTGGCATGGCGCTGCCCTGGGCCAGACCCGGCCGAGTTCGATGAGGGCCCGGGATTTCTTCTCTCAGAAGGCCTGCGACGCGGATGCCAGCGCCTGCGAGAAGTCCGATACCTACTTCTATCTGTACGGGGGCTCGATCGGCGGCCCGATCGTGAAGAACAAGACCTTCTTCTGGGGAACGTTCGAGGGCTACGATACGAACACCCGAAGCAGTCAGGTCGTGATCACACCGACCGATCGCGAGTTGAACGGAGACTTCTCCCAGAGCGGGGTCACGATCTACGACCCCCTGACCACGCGGCCGGATCCGAACCGGCCGGGGCAGTACATCCGCACTCCCTTCCCGGGCAACGTGATCCCGGCCAATCGCATCAGCCCGGTGGCCGCTGGGCTCCGGAAATTCTGGCCTAAGCCCGGAGCCTTCGACGCTTCCCTGGTGGACAAGTCGATCACCGGAACGCTCAAGCTCGATCAGATATGGAACGAAAAGGTGCGCTCGTCGGCGATGTATGGCTACTATGACTCGACGGAGCCTGCGGTTCGCTCCTACGGTGGGGACATCGGCCAGAACCCTGCCGACCCCGGTGACGGCGCGCTCTACCGCACGGTCCACGCCATAGCCATCAACAACACGATCACTCCCAACGCCAGCACCGTCGCGCACGTGCGGTTCGGGTATACGAGCTTCGCTGACGACTGCGTGCCCGTGGAATTCGACCCCGGCACACTTGGGTTCGCTTCGTCCTATGCATCGGCAGTCCCTCGGAAGAAGTTCCCGGCCTTCGCCGTCGGGGATTACGGCACGGACTACAACGGCCGGCTATTCGGGGACCGTGGTATCCAGGACACCGGCTACTACTCGTGGGACGCCAATGCCTCGATGTCCAAACTGATGGGTAAGCACACCGTCAAGTTCGGAGCGTCCTACCGGCAGATCGGGTTCACGAATACCACCGCCGCCCAGTCCAGCGGTGAATTCACCTTCAACGGCCAGTTCACGAGCGCCAACCCGCTGAGCCCCACGAACAACGACCCGTATGCGCTCTCGGCATTTCTGCTCGGCTACCCGTCGACCGGTAGCATGGTCGTGGCTACGCCGAACGACTTCTTCATCAACTACTACGCGGGGTATGTCCAGGACGACATCCGGATCAACTCCAACCTGACCGTGAACGCGGGCGTCCGTTACGAGTTCGAGCAGGGCTTGCAGGAGAAGAACAACGCCTTCACGGTCGGCTTCGACCGTGACCGCGCCTTCCCCGTGCAGGTCGGGGGCCTGAATCTCAAAGGCGGTCTGCAATACGCGGGAGTGGATGGGTATCCGACACACCAGAGCGACCCCTCCAAGACGAAGTTCGCGCCGCGCGCGGGCTTCGCGTGGTCGATCGACTCGAAGACGGTGTTGCGCGGAGGCTTTGGCCTGTTCTGGGCTCCCTACCAGTACGCGTTCCCGAGCGAGACCAACCTCGGGGCACGCGGCTTCACCCAGGTGACCGACTACGTGGCGAGCACCGACGGAGGCCTGACCCCTTGCGCGACTTGCAACATCGTGAATCCGTTCCCGAGAGGATTCCAGCAGCCCACCGGCAGCAAGAACGGTCTGGCGACGGGTGCTGGCGGCACGGTGGAATTCGTGGACCAGTTCCGCCAGTCTCCCTATGTGCAACAGTACTCCCTCGACTTCCAGCGTGAGATCGGCGGCAGAATCACGTTGGGGCTCGGCTACATCGGGTCCCGCACCGAGAGGATCGGGGTCGGCGGCAACGATTCCGCGACTGTCAATATCAACCAGCTCGATCCGAAATATCAGGCCCTGGGCGCGGCCCTGGCGCAGCAGGTGCCAAACCCGTTCTTCGGCAACGCGACCTTCGGCTCCTTCTCGACCTCACCCACCATCTCCCGCGGGCAACTCCTGCGTCCCTACCCACAGTTCGGCGACGTCCTCGCCCACCAGGTGAGTGCCGGCAAGGCGCGCTATCACTCGCTGATCGTGAGGATGGAGCGGCCAATGCGGGGCGGCTGGGGTGGCCGCATCAACTACACCTGGAGTTCCAACGAGAGCAACGTCTTCGGCGAGCGGAACGCGTTCAGCAACAACGGCGGCGCCCAGTCCCGGCCGGTCAACAGCTACGACCTCGATGCCGAGTACGCACCCTCGGTGACGGAGCAGCCGCATCGGCTCAACTACGCTATTACCTTCGAACTGCCTTTCGGCAAGGGCAAGAAGCACTTGTCGGAGCCGGGTCTGGCCCGTGTCCTGTTCGGCGGCTGGTCGATCACGGGGGTCGGGTACTTCCAAAGCGGTTTCCCGGTGGTCGTCACCCAGGCCTCCAACAACTCCGGCGTGTTCGGGAGAATTCAGCGACCGAACGTGACGGGCACCGACCCCGCGACCTCGGGCAGCACCGAGGATCGATATAACGCGAGCTGCGGTTGCATCGCGAACTGGTTCAACCCGGCCGCGTGGTCGGCCGCTGCGCCTTTCACGTTCGGCAACGCCCCGCGCACGGACAGCCGTATGCGGACGCCGTTCAAGACCCAGACGGACATCGCGTTCCAGAAGACCGAGCCTTTGGGCTCAGGCGGCAAGAACCTGATGTTCCGGTTGGAGATGATCAACATCCTCAACGACTCGCAGTTCAGCGGGCCGAACACGAGCTTCGGTTCCTCGAGCTTCGGGAGAATCACCGGTCTACGAGGTTTCCCGCGCCTGATGCAAGTCATGGTACGGCTCGGGTTCTAGCGAGCACCCGGGTAACCGGGCGGTCGTTTCGACCAAATCTCACCGGGCGGCTCCTTCGGGGGCCGCCCGTTTTAGTTCCGGCCTCGAAACATCATCGTCTCGGTCGGTGGGCTAGGCTAGGATCCGCCTCGTGAGCTTGCAGCAACCGAGGCGCGCAAGGTCGGTGGATCGCCCAGGTGTCACCCGCCGGGGGTTCCTGGGGGCCACCCTGGCCGTGAGCGGTGGCGCCCTGGCGGGCCCGCGCGAGTTCGGGTTTCCTCAGGCGGCTGCCTCCAGCGCAGCGCCATGTCCCGACCCGTTCAGGGACGGGCGCCTGCTCGGCACCCTGCCCCTGTCGGGGCGAGGTGCTTTCGAGCACCCGCTCGGAACGATGCTGGGCGAAGGGCTGGACGCGAGACTCGCGACCGATTTGTCGACCCTGACTCCGGACACCCTGGTCACGCCGAGCGACCGCTTCTTCGTACGCACGAGCACTCCCCCGGATCTCGACGCGCGGGGGCCCTGGACGATCAACGTTCGTGGCCTGGTCCCGGCCGCTCTCGATCTTGGTCTCCATTCACTGACGCCCCTCGCACGCCCGATGGGCGTCCACCTGATGGAGTGCGCGGGCAACAACAACCCGGCCAACTTCGGCCTGATGGGAGCCGCGAGCTGGGCCGGCATCCCGCTCGAGCGCGTGCTCGAGCGGGCCCATCCGCTGCCCCGGGCCACCCGCGTGCTGGTTTCGGGGATGGATGCGCAACCCGGCCGTTCACGCACGTCGCTGCCCGGTGCGAGCTGGATCTTCACGCTGGACCAGATCGAGCGCGCGCGGCCATTCCTGGCCACCGAGATGAACGGTGCGCCTCTTCCGAGGGTGCACGGCGCGCCCGTGCGCCTGATCGTGCCTCGCTGGTACGGCTGCGCCAGCATCAAATGGGTCACCGGTATCGAGTTCGTCGACGAGGATGCCGCTTCGACCCCGCACATGCGCGAGTTCGCGAGGCGCACCCACCAGGACGGAATACCGATGCGGGCGAGCGACTTCAAGGCCGCGAGCATCGACCAGGCGGCCATGCCCGTGCGCGTCGAGAAGTGGCTGGTGAATGGGTCGATCCGCTACCGCGTGGTGGGGATCGTGTGGGGCGGCGACCGGATCACCGACACCCTGCAGATCGGCTTCGGCTCGGACGACTCGTATGTGCCGGTGGAGGTGTGCCCCAAACCAACCACCAACGACACCTGGAGTCTGTGGTCATACGAGTGGAGACCGCGCACGCCCGGGTACTACCAGATCCTGCTCCGCTTCGGCGATCGGTCCATCCCTACTCGACGTCTCGATCTCTACTACTACATTCGTGGCGTCCGGGTGGACGAGGTCTAGTGTCCCTCTGGAAGGGCCTCCTTCCCGTCCTCGGAGTCCTGGGCCTGGGCCTCGCCCCAGCCCCGCCTCAGACCGACACCGGGGGGCTGGGCAAATTGAGCTTTGGAACCTCGGGAGCAGCCGAGGCTCAGCCTCCATTTCTCCGTGGGGTGGCGGCGCTGCACAACTTCGCGTACGAGGAGGCCGTCCTCGAATTCCAGAAAGCCGAGCGGATCGATCCCACGTTCGCCATGGCCTACTGGGGAGAGGCCATGGCCTACAACCAGACGCTCTGGCTCAATCAGGACCCCGAGGCCGCACGGGGCATCCTGAAGCGCTTGGGCCCCACGAAGGAAGCGCGCGCGAAAAAAGCCGGGTCGGAGAAGGAGAGAGGTTTCCTCGCCGCCATCGACGTGCTGTTCGGACCTGGAGACAAGGCCGCGCGCGACCTCGCCTACGCGAAGGCCATGGAGCGGCTGTACCTGCGCTATCCGGGCGATCATGAGGTGGCGTGCTTCTATGCGCTGGCCCTTCTCGCCACCGCCATGCGCAGCCCGGCCCTCTACTCCGAGGCGAACGAGGAGGTCCATCAGCACGCGCTCGTGGGAAGCGAAACCCAGGATCAGGTGGCGGCAATCCTCGACAAGGTCCTGAAGGCAAATCCCGGCCATCCAGGAGCCCTCCACTACTCCATCCACAACCACGATGACCCCGAGCACGCCAGGCTCGCCCTTCCCGCCGCGCGCCGGTACGCCAAGGCAGCACCCGACTCGTCGCACGCGCTGCACATGCCGGCCCACATCTTCGTGCAGCTCGGCAACTGGGCGGAGGCCGCGGCCACGGACGAGGCTTCGTTCGCGCAATCGATCGCCTGGGTGAACCGGCACGGGTTCAGGATCGGCATGCGCGATTACCACAGCCTTTCCTGGCTCTGCTACGAGGTCCTCCAGCAGGGGCGGTTTCGCCGGGCGAGGGAGACCCTGGAACTGATCCGGGCCGGTATCGCCGACACGGGCGCGCAACGCCTCAAGGCCATTGAATCGGCCATGCGCGCCCAGTACGTCATCGATACGCGCTCGTGGGAGATGCTCCGCGATCAAGCGGACTTCAGCACCGCCGCGGAGTTGTTCGCGATCGGCATGAGCGGCGCGGAAGCGGGGCGTCCCCAGGTGGGCGTCCTCGCCATGAACGAACTCAAGAGGCGGTCCCAGGGCGGGAAGCTCGACGCCGCGGTCATGGAGAAGGAGCTCGCCGCCACTCTGGAACTCCGGCAAGGGCGGAAGGACCGCGCGGTCGCACTCGCGGAAGAAGCGGTGGCTATCGAAAAAAAGCTCCCGCCCCCGCTCGGTCCACCCCGGCCCGTGAAACCAGCCCTGGAGCTGTATGGGGAGATTCTCCTGGAGGCGGGTCGGGCCCGGGACGCCGCCCTTGCCTTCGAGCACGCACTCGCCCGCTGGCCGAACCGCTCGGCCTCCCTGCTGGGGCTGGCTCGCGCCTCGGCGGCCGCGGGCGACCGGGTGGCCGCGCGAAGGAGCTACCGTCAACTCCTTTCGAACTGGAGCCACGCGGATCCGGACGTGAACGGGCTCGACGAGGCCCGGCGGGCCGTCGCTGGGGCCAAGTGAGAGCGGCTCGGATGGGCGCGACACGGCTGCTGAGAAACACGTTCAAGAACGGCCCATTCCGGGCACTCCTGGTGCAACGGTGGCTGAGCTTGCCCGCGCTGAGCCTGGTCGAAGCGTCGAAGCCACCGGCGGTCCCTTCGACCGTTCGACAGGGCTCACGGCAAGCAGGCTCAGGGACCGTGGCGCTGCTGCTCGCCGTGCTCGGCCTGGGCGGGTGGCTTGCGCCCTCCTGCAGCACCCGACGGCCCGCCATCCGCAACGTCATTCTGATCAGCATCGACACCCTCCGCGCAGACCACCTGGGCAGTTATGGCTTCAAACACCCGACCACCCCGCACATCGACGCAGTCGCACGCGAGGGCGTGCTGTTCCGAAACGTCTATTCGCCCGTTCCCGTGACCCTACCCGCTCATGCCTCCATGCTCACGGGCACCTTCCCGCCCTCTCACGGAATCCGCGACAACCTCCACAAGCGGCTCCCGGACTCGGCCACGACCCTGGCCGAGATCCTGAAGTCGAGGGGCTTCACCACCGCCGCGGTGGTCAGCAGCTTCGTGCTCGATCGTCGCTTCAACCTCAGCCAGGGCTTCGACAGCTATGACGATCGCTTTCAGGCGGTCCACAAGATCGGCGACTTCAACGAGCGCAAGGGCGACGAGACCACCCGGCTCGCGACCCAGTGGCTGACCGCACACGGCCGCGATCCGTTCTTCCTCTTCGTCCATTACTACGACCCGCACGACCCCTTCGAGCCGCCCGAGCCCTTCGCTTCGAAATGGGCCGCCGACCCCTACTCCGGCGAAGTGGCTTTCGCGGATCACTGCGTGGGCGAAGTCATCGAGAAGCTCAAGGCCCTCGGGCTCTACGACTCGACCCTCATCGTCATCACCGGCGATCACGGGGAGATGCTCGGAGAGCACGGCGAAATGAATCACGGTTTCTTCATCTACGAAAGCGCTCTCAAGGTGCCTCTCATCCTCCGGGCGCCGGGGCGGAAGGCGGCGGCCCGACAGGTCGATCAGCCCGTGAGCCTGATCGACATCATGCCCACCATCGCCTCGCTTCTGGGGGCCCCGGCCCAGAAGCAGGTGGCGGGCCTGGACCTTTCGCCCTGGCTCGAGAGCGATCGCCCCGGCCTCGGAGGACGGCCGCTCTACGCGGAGACCATCGCCCCCACGACCTACTATGGCGCGAGTTCCCTCCTCGGCGTGATCGTGGACCGCTGGAAGTACATCGAGACTTCGCGCCCCGAGCTCTACGACCTCCGGAGCGACCCCTTAGAATCCGTCAATCTCTTTCAAAAAGAGCCCGCCCGCGCCGATGCGATGGGCAGAGAAATCAAGGGGATCATCGCGACCGCCCCAAGACCCCAAGGATCCAACAATGACGCCGCCCTCGACCCGGCCGCGCGAGAGCGCCTGGAGGCGCTCGGATATCTGAGCCGGGGCGGGGGCTCGCCCTCAATCGCCTTCGACCGGACCAGGGAAGACCCCAAGGACCTGATCGGATTCTTCCGCACCGACCAGAAACTGTCGAAGCTGGCCGAGGGCAAGAAGTACGCAGAAGCCAGAGCCTTGTGCGACCAGATGCTTCGGGAAAGGCCCGGTTTCGCCGACTGCCATCTGCAGATGTCCCGAATGGCGGCCGAAGAGGGCAACCTGGCGGCGGCCTATGAAAGTGCTAAGAAGGCCGTCAATCTGTCTCCCGGAAACGAAAAGGCGCGGCTGCACCTCGCGAGCCTCCTGCAAGGCCGGGGCGACCTCGACGGCGCGATCGCTCAATACCGGGAGGTCCTCAAGAGCCAGCCCGACTCGCTCGATGCGCGGACTCTGCTCGGCCGCGCTCTCGCGGAGAAAGGCCGCTTCGACGAAGCGGTGAGCACGCTTCGCTCCGCTGTGGCCGCCCAGCCTGAAAGTGCCACGGCCCGGACGCAGATGGGCTTCGCCCTGGCCAGGCAGGGAAAATTGCCGGAGGCCATCGAGAGCTACCGAAAGGCCGTCGCCCTCGACCCCGGTTCCGCCGACGCTCACGCCTATCTGGGCTCGGCTCTCGCGACCCAGGGCAATCTGGACGAGGCCATCGGGCACTTCGAGGAGGCGCTGCGCGCCCGGCCCGAGAGCGCGGAGTTGCACGATTGGCTCGGCACCGCCCTTCGAGAGAAGGGACGGCCGGACGATGCCCTCGTCCAGTTTCGTGAGGCGGTCCGGCTCGATCCAGCACTCGCCGTGGCCCATCTCAACCTCGGCCGCGCGCTCAAACAAAAAGGAAACCTCGACGAAGCGGTGCAGCACTATCGTCGCGCCATCGCCATCAATCCCCGTCTGGCCGCAGCCCACAACAATCTGGGGAGCGCCCTCGGGTCCCAGGAGCGCCTCAGGGAGGCCGTCCAGGAGTTCCGCGCGGCGCTCCGGGTACAGGCGGACTACGACGAGGCCCATAACAACCTGGGCCTGGCCTTGCGGATGATGGGCGAGCGCGACCAGGCCCTCAAGCACTTCCGGGCGGCTCTCGCGCGCCGCCCGGACTGGTCGGCGCCCATGACCGAGATCGCGTGGATCCTGGCCACCCATACCGATCCCAGGGTGCGAAACCCCGTCGAGGCGGTGCGCCTGGCGGAACGCGCCGCGGAACTGACGGCTCGCCGGGACGCCGTCGCGCTCGATGCCCTGGCCGCGGCCTGTGCCGCGGCGGGCGATTGGGACCGTGCTTCGACCACGGCCGAGGCGGCGGTTGCCCTGGCCTCGGCTCGCTCCCCCGCCATGGCGGAAGACATCGCGAAGCGCCTTGCCCTCTACCGCCGCAAACAACCGTATCGGGAGCCATCAGGTAAGGGCTCCGGAACTGCGCGCTGAGCTTGCCGAAGGGTGGCCCCTGAGCTGGTCGAAGGGCGGTCCCTGAGCTGGTCGAAGGGACGTCGCGACGCAGACTGCGGTGGCTTCGACACGCTCAGCCACCGTTGCTGCTCCGGTCCCTGAGCTGGCCGAAGGGACGTCGCGACGCGGACTGCGGTGGCTTCGACACGCTCAGCCACCGTTGCTCTGCTCCGGTCCCGGGTCCGTACCTTCACGCGAGCTGTGGCGGTCTTCTAGACCATGTTCTCGCGACTGCGTTCCAGGACCGTTCTCAGATTCGCGACCACGCGGTCGGTTTCCTTCTGCTTGAGGTTCAGGATCTCCGTGAGCGCGATGCCGATGTGGGGGATGAACTTGTCGATGTAGCCGCGCTTCTTGGCCTCGGCCTGCTCGCGCCGGCCCCGGCGGATGTGCATGCCCAGCCTTCGGCCCACTTCCATGAGGGCCAGGCGCAACTCCTTCACGATCTCGGTGTAGTGGGCGATCGCTTCCTTCGACTCCGACGTAAACGGCACCCACACCGAGGCGATGTGGACCATCAGGACCATGGGGCCTGAGGGCAAGGCCCCTTTCGACATCTGCATTCCGTAGCTGCGCCAGTCGATGCTCATGACCGCCTTGGTGATCGCGCACGCCGAGGCCTGGTACTGCAGGGGCACGCGGTTCGCGAAACGGAACAGCTCGATCAGCTCATCGCCGGGCAGCGAACCGCCGTGGGCGAGTGCTACTTCGACCTGAAAGGGATTGCCGCGATACACCGCGGGCGGGCGAGTCACCGCGTCGTAGAACTCCGCCTTGAATCGCGACCGGAGCCCCTTCAGCAGGGCCTCCTGACCGACCGGGGAAAGGCAGGCGGTGGGCGGGGCCATGATCCTGACCTTCGTGAAGGCTTTGTGGATCCGTTCGATGGCCGGAGTGTCGAGATCGCGAGGCCGGGCCTTCGGCGACACGTCGGCGATCTTCAGGACTTCGGCCACCACCTTGGGAGTGAGGCGCGAGAAGTCGTTCTTGAGGGCGGTGGCGATGTGGCGTTCCGTGGTGTCCTGGAACATGCGCATGAGATGCCCGACCTCGACCCCGTAAGGATGCGGCTTGATCTCCTTGGCTTCTTCGGGAAGTTCGTGGATGGCGCGCTCGTAGGTGATGGTTTCCGAACCCGGCGGCGAATAGAGGAGGCGGCAGTGCGGATTTGAAAGGGCGGTCTGCTCGACATAGTCGTCGACGCTGCGCCGGCCCTTCTTGTAGCTCGCCTCGAGCTCGATCTCGACCCTCGTGCCGTGCTGCTTGTCCCATTCGGTCTTTTCTTCCTTGAGGACCAGGGGCTGGTTCTTGCGGGTGTCGACCGTGACCTCGAAGAGATGAGGCGCCGACTGCGGCGAAGTGCGGGAAATGATGGTGACCGGCTTGCCGGTCGTGAGTTGGCCGTACATGCCCGCGGCCGACACGCCGATGCCTTGCTGGCCGCGCTGCTGCTTGAGGCGGTGGAACTTCGAACCGTAGAGCAGCTTCCCGAACACCCGGGGAATCTGGGCCTTCACGATGCCGGGGCCGTTGTCTTCGACCGCGATCCGAAACCGCTCTTCGGCAAGCTCCCGAATCTCCACCCGCAGTTCGGGGAGGATTCCCGCCTCCTCGCAGGCGTCGAGGGAGTTGTCGACGCATTCGCGCACCGCGGTAAGGAGAGCCTTCTGCTTGTTGTCGAAACCGAGGAGATGCCGGTTCTTGACGAAGAACTCGGAGACGGAGATTTCGCGCTGCTTCTCGGCCAGGCTCTCGGCGGTGGCGCGACGGGCGGGGACCTTGCGCACCGGCTGTGCTACCGATCCTTCGGAATCGTCCTCCTCCAAAGGTGGGAGTTCGGGCGGGGCCTCGACCATCACCGGGGCCTCAACTCCCCTGTCCGCTTCACCCCCGTCCGCATCGAAGAGAGATGGCTGCAACGCCTTCACGCGAACGTTCTTCTTTGACATTGCCAAGATAGACCAGCGACCTCCGGGGGGCTTGAAAGGCCGAGTTTACGGGGTCTGCGCGGACCTAGTGGAATAAAGTCGGGAGTTGGCCATGCCCCACGCGTTATCCCCCTCCCAGGAAAGGACTCTCGCCTACACCTGCCTGGGGGTCGTCTACATCGTCTGGGGATCGACCTACGTCGGCATCCGCACGGTCATCGCCCACATGCCGCCGTTCATTGCCGCGGCCATCCGGTTTCTGCTCGCCGGCAGTGCGCTGCTCGCCTTCACCCTGGCCACCGGGAAGTGGAAGAAGCCGACGCGCGAGCAGTGGTGGAACGCCTCGATCGTGGGCATTCTCCTCATGGGAATCGGCAACGGGCTCATCATGTGGGCCCAACAGAGCATTCCCAGCGGGACCACGGCGCTTCTCGTGGCTACTTTCCCCCTCTGGCTGACTCTGGCCGAGGCCCTGCTCAGCCGGGGCGCCTCTCTTCGTGTCCCCGTAATCTCGGGCGCTCTGGTGGGCCTGCTCGGCGTCTTCCTGATCGCCTCGGCGAAGGGCGATGTTTCGTTCGCGGGAGCGGGCACGCCGGTGATAGCTCTTATTGCGGTGCAGACCGCTTCCATCTGCTGGACCATCGGCTATCTCAAGGCGAAGTCGCTGAAGGAGCGGCTTCCCCTGGTCATGGGCTCGGGGCTGGAGATGGCCGCGGGTGGTTTCTTCCTGCTCCTTCAATCGATCGTCTATCGGGAGGACTGGGGCCGCGTCCTTCGATCCCCCTGGAGCGCCTGGGGCGGGATCGTGTTCCTGGTCGTCTTTGGATCGATCATCGGCTTCACCGCCTTCTCCTACACACGTCATACCCTGCCGTCCCACGTCGTCGGCACCTACGCCTACGTGAACCCCCTGGTGGCCGTGATCTTCGGGCGCCTGTTCTTCTCGGAAACTCTGTCCAGCCGAACGATGCTGGGCGGCCTCCTGATCCTGGCCGCGGTGTTCGTCACGACCATCCCCGGTTCCTCACCCCCCGCCGAAGCCACCCAGGCCGAGGACCAGTAGCAGATCCTCACGGAAGGACAACGTCCGAGACGCAGAGGAGAAACCAGGGCCTTCCTCAGCGGTACATCAGATACGGCTTCCGAATCACCGCGAACGCGCGGGCTTCCGATTCGAACTGCGATTTGAACCTTCGAACCGGGCGGCCCGCCTCGATGGCCAGACGAACGTCGGAGGTGCCGCACAGAATGTCGATGGGCGGCTTGATGAGCTCGTATTCGTAGGGCGGCTTCCGCCAGGCGAACTTGCGCGGGTTCTGGGCTCGGGCCTTCTCGATCAAGGTCAGATAGGCGAAGAACGCGTCGATCCTCTTCCGGTCCGTGACATGGACTTCGACACCGCCGCACAGAACACCGGCGTGCTTCTGAAAGGTCGGAGTGAAGTAGCAGGGCCGGAAGCCGAAGCCTGCCAGGTCCGCGCGATTGAGATCACGTGCGAGCTTCCAGGGATCAAGCCACGGGGCCCCCACCAGATGAAACGGGCGGGTGGTGCCTCGACCTTCGGAGAGATTGGTGCCTTCGATGAGGCATCCCCCCGGATACACGTGAGCGGTATCTACGGTGGGCATGTTGGGCGAAGGCAGGACCCAGGGCAGAGCGGTGTCTTCGAACGACATGGCGCGCCGATAGCCTTTCATGGGGACGATTTCCATGTCCGGCGAGAGGTCCAGCTCGTGAGCGAACATCAGAGCAAGTTCGCCCACGGTCATGCCGTGACGGACGGCGAGGGGATGCATGCCGACGAATGAGAGGTACCGGGGATCGAGAACATTCCCCTGGACCCCCAGGCCGCCGATGGGGTTCGGACGGTCCAGCACGATCAGGCGGACGCCGTGCATGGCACAGGCCCGGATGGCGTGCAACATCGTGTAGATGAACGTGTAGTAACGCGAGCCGACGTCCTGAATGTCGAAGATCAGGACGTCGATCCCGGCCAGCATTTCCGGGGTGGGAACGCGGGTCTCGCCGTAGAGGCTGAAGACACGCAGACCGGTCCTCGGGTCCTTGAGGTCGCCCACTTCTTCGAGATCCTGGGCATTCGCGAAAACGCCGTGCTCCGGACCGAAGAGTGCCATCAGTTTCGCGCCCTTCAGATTCTTGAGATGAAGGGCGGCATGGGTCAGGTCGGGAGTGACCGCGGTGGGATTTGCGAGCAGACCCAGGCGCTTCCCACGGATTCGCGAGGGGCGGGCCAGGAGTTCCTGGAGCCCGGTGCTTACCTGCTTCAAGAGGATTGGACCTCGATGCCCTGGGGAAGCCGACCCTACCGGGTCAGCTTGAGCGCCAGTCTCCCCACTTTCGCCCCGGAAGCCTTCGTCACATTGCCTTCGATGACATCGCCGTCGAGGCGGCCCTGATAGGTCAGGGTCTCGCCGGTTTCGACGAAGGAGAAACGCAGTTCACGGCGCGCGTAGCTGAGGTTTCGAAGGGTCACGTCCGTGGACAGACGCCCCTGCCGGGAGGTCTGCTGCCCGATCAGGCCCGACGACGTCGCCGTAAGGCTGATCTCGAGCTTCCGCGGCTGAATGGCTCCGGGCACCTCGATCACACCCGACCAATAGCCATCGAGGAGGGCCAGCGCTTGCGACCCGCTCATCGTCGGAGCGGCCGCGAGGGAGGCGAAGGAACGAAGCCAGGACGGATCGGGCGAGAAGAGGATGCCCTGGGCCACCCCCGGCTCCGCGGATCGCCGACGCGCCGACGCGAAAATGTCCAGAAAGACCTTGCCGTCCGGCGAGAGTTCGACCGTGCGACCAGGGCGGCGGCCCTGGAAGAAGAGGTCGAAGATGTCGGTCAGATGGGCGGCCCACAGCGAGGCGAGGCCGCGGGGATTGCCCGAGCCATCTCCCGCCGCGACCGCGAGCACAGGTCCGCCGGAGGCGCTGATGAGCGTGTCGCTCGCGGTGAACTGAACCCGGGAGGCCCGGCCCTGGCTCGCGAGCTCGTTCAGTCGGGTCGCCGCATCGTGCGCGCGCTTTCTCGAAGGAACGTCGCCGCCGAGAACCATGACGGGGCCAAGTTCGCAAGCGATGGCGACCCGCGAGCCCTGGATCATTTCCACGAAGAACCGCGGGGAGTAAAGGGCCGAGGACTGATGGAGAATCTCGATCGAGTGAGCGAGGGACTCTTTCTGATTGACGCGGACGATCACATCCCGCCGCCCCGCACCCTCAGAAAGGCGTAGGCCGGGAACCGACATCTTGATCTCGGCGTCGGTGACGGACACCACCGCGGCCGACTTCCCTCCCACCACCACGAAGAGATCGGGGCCGAGCAGGCCCAGCCCGGCGATGGTGGCGATCTCGCCCGGCCTCGCGCGCAGGGGCGTCACGGATTCGACGAAAGGAAGGCGGCCGAAGTAGAGGGGCGACTCCTTGCTCAGGTCCGAGCCGACGACGACTCTCAAGGCCACCTTCTGGCCTTCACTCGCGGCCACCGCGGGGACCTTGATCCGGATCAGGGAGGCCGTCGCCTCCAGCACGTCCGCTTCGTTGCCGGCCACCGTGACCCTGGGTTTCCCCTGCGGGCTCGCAAGCCATTTCCCGGCGATCGAAACCTCGTCGCCCGACAAGGCGACGCGCGGGGTGAGAGAAGAGATCCTGGGCGTCACCGCGATTTTGAGCAGTCTTGAAGTGGAGGCACTGGGTCCCGTCGCGACGGTCAGGGTCAGACTTTGAGACCCTGATTCCGCCAGGGTTTCGGGTATCACGACATTGATCCGGGTGGGGCTCGAATCGAGGACCTGGGCCTCGGCGGGCCCGAGGGTCACCTTCACGACGCTCGGACGGGGGCCGCCCCCGAACCCGGAGCCGTTGATCGTGAGCGTCTGCCCCGGCTCGGCCGGATTCGGCTGATAGGTGTCGATCACGGGTGGCACGATCGAAACCGCATACTGTCGATAGCCGAACCAGGCGAGACCGCTCAGGACTACGGCAATGATCCCGAGTCTTGTGGCTTTCAGGGCAAGCGAGGCCTGGATCTTCCTGACCTTTCCCGTGGCCCCGGGTCCCGTGGCCGCGGGCGCCCGAGGCTTCGGTGAGGGGGACGGGGCCTTTTGCCTTCCCGTCGAGCCGAGCGATTCGGCTAGCCCAGCCAGTGGGTCGTCCGAGTCCGCGGACACGATCCTCTTGGTGGTTGACTTCTGGGCGCTTACGGGTTGAGGTCCAGCACCCGGAATGGCCTCGGTCCTCTGTACGGGTGGTTTCGGAGCGGCGACGGGAGGCGGCTCGGCCGCGGGGGGCGGCGCGGGAGCGGAAACGGGCGGCACCTCCGCGGGCAGCACCTCCGCGGGCGGCGCCTCAACGAAGGACGGCTCGAGTTCCGGTACGCTGTCCATTTCGAGCGGCGGAAACTCCTCGAAGGGCAAAGAGGGGGCGTCCGGGAGAGACAGAGACGTCGAATCGGGATGCCCGGGATCCGGGAATTCCGCCGAGTCGACGGCGAACTCGGGCTCGTTGTTCTCGAGCAGATCGAGACTTGCAAGGTCGTCGAGGCCGCTCATCTCCGCGGCTTCGGGCTCGGAGAGATCTACCAGAGGCGCCTGCGACCCCTGCGCGTCGAACCGGAGTCGAGCGCTCCCCGGATCGTCCGGTGGACCAATCGAGATCTCATCCCCGTCCACGAGGATCTTTTCGGTGATCCTGGCTCCGTTCACGAAAACGCCATCGCGGCTCTTGGTGTCGGAGACCGAAACCTGGCCTTCGTCGTCGAGGAAAAGGGCGGCATGCGCGGGCGAAATCGCATCGCCCGAAAGAACCAGGTGGCACCCATCGTCCGATCCGATGGTGAAGTCGGCCAGGACCTCGTCAATGCTCAGAGTCGTGCCGCTCGCGGCCCCGCTCACCACGACCACCGATGGATGGGAGGAACTGGTCATGCGCGAGGGCCGCTCTTTGTCTTCATTTTGGGGATGCGTTCTTCCCGGGAAGCACCATTCAAGCACATGCGCAAATGGCGGTCAAAGATCGAGACAAATTCGTTCATCGGGAAGGGTCAGGCCGAAAGGAACTTTCCGCTGGACGCTTGACCGCGACCTTCCAGATTCATTAACCTTCTTGTTAAACCAAATGTTCAGTCAACCGACCGCACCGGTCGCAGGCTCGGCCCCGAGCCGGCGGTCGATCCTCGATTCGGCCGCCGACGTCTTCATGGAAGTCGGCTTCAGCGGGGCCCGGGTGGACGAGATCGCCCGGCGCGCCCACGCCAACAAGGCGATGATCTACTACCACTTCGGTTCGAAGCGGGGCCTTTACAAGACGGTCCTCCTGGAGCTGTTCGGAGACGTGTTCGCCGAGATCGAGAGACTCAAGTCGAGCGAGGCGCCTCCCGGGGAAAAACTGCGAGCCCTCTACACCCTCATCGCCTCACACTTCTCCAGGAAGAAGGCTCTGCCTCCCATCATGCTGCGGGAGATTCTGGCGGGGGGGAGGAGCATGGACGCGGAGGCGTCGCGCGCGCTCTTCACCATCGTCTCCTTCGTGAGTGAGACCCTCCGCGAAGGGACCCGAACCGGCGCGTTCCGGAGGATCAATCCCCTTCTCCTTCACCTGACCATGCTGGGGCCGCTCATGCTTCAATTCGCCGGCGCGGCTTTTCGCGAGTGGCATCTCCCGCGGGAGATGCCCGGCCTGGCTCAGCCCAGCGATCGGGAAATGCTCGCCCATCTGCTCGGGGTTCTGGATCGCTCGATCCTTCCCCAAAACGCAGGGTCTTCCGCTCCACGTCGTCGACCGAGGAAAACCAAATGAAACGCTCTCTTCCCTTGCTGATCCTGGCCGGGTTCACCGTCGCCTCTTGCGGCGCTTCGGCCAGAAGCACGAACATCGTGGCCGCCGGTCACGTCGAGGCGACCGACGTCCACATCTCGGCCAAAGTCGGGGGACGCCTCATGGAAGCGCCGCTCCGGGAAGGCGATGTGGTGAAGGCGGGCGCCGTCGTCGCGCGCCTCGACACCACCGATGTGAAGATCGTGGTTCGCCAGGCCGGCGCCGACCGCGCGCAGGCGGCGGCGGAGCTGCGGCTGCGGCTCGCCGGAGCGCGCAAGGAAGACATCGCGGAAATGGAGGCGCAGATCCGCGCCACCGAAGCGGACCTCGCGGGCGCAAAGCTCGATCTCGACCGCATGCAGGGCCTGCTCGATCGCGGCTCCGGTACGACCAAGGCCCGCGACGACGCGAGGACCAGGCGCACAATCCTGGAAGCGCGTCTGGGCGCCCAGAGACAGACCCTGGCGCGACTTCAATCGGGCTCGCGCCCCGAGGAGATCGAGGCGGCCCGGGCCCGGGTGGAGTCCATCGACGCGCGCATCGCCCAGCTCCAACAGCAGATCAGCGACGCAACGGTCATGAGCCCGGTGGACGGCGTGCTCACCTCCCGGGTGGCGGAGCCGGGTGAACAGCTTCAGGCCGGCTCGCCCATCTGCGTCATCACCCAATTGACGGAAGCCTGGCTCACCGTTTACGTCACCGACGTCGACCTGGCCCGGATCCGCATCGGCCAGGAAGCGGTGGTGAAGACCGATGGCGGGCAAACCCGCAAGGGTCGCCTGACCTACATCGCATCGAAGGCCGAGTTCACCCCGAAGAATGTTCAGACCCGTGATGAACGGATCAAACTCGTCTATCGGGTGAAGGTGGGCCTCGACAACGCCGACGGCTTCTTCAAGCCCGGCATGCCGGCCGAGGCGACCTTCGAGCCCACGGGTCCCGCGCAATGAGCGACGCTCTCGAAGCCCCGGTGGTTGAAGTCGCGGGCCTTGTCCGGAAATACGGCGATCTGGTCGCCGCGAACGATGTGTCGTTCACGGTGAAGCGCGGAGAGATGTTCGGCCTCATCGGTCCGGACGGGGCCGGCAAGACCACGACGCTGCGCGTGATCCTCGGCCTCCTCGCTCCCCATGGCGGACGTGTCCGCACCTGCGGTCTCGACCCGTGGAGCGACAAGGACGAACTGTCGAAACGCATCGGCTATCTCTCGCAGCGCTTCTCCCTCTATGGCGATCTGACCGTGGACGAGAACGTCGCCTTCTTCGCCGACATGCACGGTGTGCGCCACTCCAGGGCGCGCGGCGAGGAGCTCCTCGACATGCTGCGTATGAGCCCGTTTCGAAAACGGCTGGCCGACCGTCTCTCCGGCGGCATGAAGCAGAAGCTGGCCCTCGCCTGCACCCTCATCCACACCCCGCAGCTTCTCGTCCTCGACGAGCCCACCACCGGCGTCGACCCGGTTTCACGCCGCGATTTCTGGAAGATCCTGGCCCGCCTGCAGCGCGAGGGCCTGACCCTGCTCGTGACGACGCCGTACCTCGACGAAGCCGAGCGCTGTCAGCGCGTGGCCTTGATGGACCGCTCGCGCATTCTGAGTGTGAGTACGCCCGACGCGTTGCGGGCGGAGGCGGACGGAGCGATGGTCGAGATCCTCGCCCATCCCAGGCGCCGGGCCATGGAGGTCATCGGCGTTCGCCCGGAGGTGCGTGACGTGGAGGCCTTCGGCGAGCGGGTCCACATCACCTTGCCCGGCTTCGACGCCCGGGCCGCGGCGGCGTGGACCGAAGGCATGGCCGCCGATCTGCGGAGCCTTGGCCTCGAAGTCGTCTCCGCGCGCGCGATCCCGCCTTCCCTCGAGGACGTTTTCATTTCCCGCATTCAGGCCCGCGAGGCCGAAGCGGCCCGGATTGGAGGCTCGCTTTGAAACGCCGGTTCTTCTTCACCCTTCTCATGACCATGAGCCCGCCGCTCCTCGCGACCGACTCGGTGTCGTCGCCGGCGTCGCCTCTCGCCCAAAGGCTGACCCTCGAAGACGCCATGGCCCGCGCGCGCGCGACTTCGGCGCGGCTCGCCTCGTTCAGCGCCCTGACCCGCGCCGCTTCGGAAGGAGTCCGCGGCGCGAGCGCAGGCCGGCGGCCCGAGCTGGATCTTTCCGCGTCCTACACGCGGAACTCCAATGTGCCCGAACTCGTGCTCGCGATCCCAGGCTCGCCGCCCCGTACCCTCTTCCCCAACCTTCCCGACAGCTGGCGCACCCATGCCGGAGCCACCTTTCCCCTTTATACCGGCGGACGGGTCGGTTCCCAGGTCACCGCGGCCACCGAGGTCGAACGCGCAGCGACGTCCGACCGGGCCGCCGCCCAGAACGATCTGGACGCGGAGACGCATGTCGCCTATGTGAACGTGCTCTTCGCACGCGAAAACGCTCGCGTTCTCAAGGAGGCGGTGGCTTCCTACGAGGCCCATCTCAAGGACGCGCGCAACCGGCAAGACGTGGGCCTCGCCGCGAGCAACGAGACGCTCGCGGTGACCGTGGAACGCGAGCAGGCGGAACTGGCCCGGCTTCAATCCAAGAACGGGGCTGAGGTAGCCATGGCGAATCTGCTGCGTCTCGTGGGCCTCCCCGCGGGAACCGCGGTCGATCTCGACCCGGCGCCTTCGGCTTCGAGCCCGGGCGAGTTGGAGGATCTGGTGAGGGTCGCCGCTCTGGGCCGGCCTGAACTCGAGGCTCTGCGCGCGCGGATCCGCTCGCTCGGGGCCACAGAGAAGGTGGCGCGCTCCGCGTCCCGCCCGCAGGCCGGAATCGAGGCGGGTTGGGACTACACCAACCCCAACCTGCGCTTCGTTCCCTGGGAGGCGGAGTTTCGGTCCACCTGGAGCGTCGGCGCCCTGGTCAGCTGGAAGGTCCTCGACGGAGGGCGGGCCCGCGCCTCGGCGGCCCAGGCCCAGGCCCAGGCCGATGCGCTGCGCGCTCAGCTTTCGGATCTTGAATCGCGCATCCGCCTCGACGTCACCACCAGGCGTCTCGATCTCGACACCGCACTCGCCGGAAAGGTGGTGGCCCAGCGCGGTATCGAAGCGGGCCGTGACGGACTTCGGGTGGCCCGGGACCGCTACCTAGAAGGCGTCCTCTCATCCTCCGAATTGCTGGACGCCGAGACGCGCCTCCTCCGGGCGGAGCTTGACGCCACGCTGACCGAGGCGCGGATTCAGATCGCGATGGCGAATCTGACCCGGGCGGTGGGCCGCTGAGATGGCAAGCGCCCAAGACGGCGGCGACGCGGCCCGCGGGCCCGCGGTGATCGTGGTCGACCATCTGGTCAAACGGTTCGGCGCGTTCACCTCCGTGGACGACCTGTCGCTCTCCGTGCGGGAGGGCGAGGTGTTCGGCCTGCTCGGCTCGAATGGCGCGGGCAAGACCACGGCCATCCGGGTGCTGTGCGGTCTCCTCGCTCCCACTTCCGGAAGCGCGCGCGTGCTCGGCATCGACGTCGCCAAGGATCCCGAGGCCTTGAAACACCGGATCGGTTACATGACCCAGCGCTTCAGTCTGTATGACGATCTGACCGTCATTCAGAATCTGCGCTTCTTCGGCGGGGTCTACGGCCTGGCCGGGGCGGCGATGCGCGAGCGCGAGGCGTGGGCGGTTCAAACCGCGGGCCTGCAGGGCAAGGAAGATCTCATCACCCGCTCGCTCCCCGGGGGATGGAAACAGCGGCTCGCTCTCGCCTGCGCGGTCCTCCACGGACCGCGCGTGGTCTTCCTCGATGAACCCACGGGAGGCGTCGATCCCATTTCGCGCCGGCGCTTCTGGACCCTGATCGATCAGATGGCGGGCGAAGGGATCACCCTGATCGTCACCACTCACTATCTTGACGAGGCCGAGCGCTGCGACCGGATAGCTCTGATGCACGCGGGCCGACTGGTGGCGCATGGTTCGGTGGCCGAGCTGAAGGAAGTCTTCGCCGGCCGCGTGCTGCTGGAAGTGGCGTGCGCGCGGCCGCTGGATGCGCAGTTCCTCCTGGAGAAAGAGCCGGGCATCCTGGAGGCCTCCGTGTTCGGAACCCGCCTGCACGTGGTGGTCACCGACGAGGGAGGCGGCCGCAAAGTGGTGGGCGATGCCCTCGCGCGGGAGAACTTCGCACCCATATCGATCGAACGCATCGTGCCTTCCCTCGAGGATGTCTTCATCCACTGCATCGAGGCCGAAGAGGCGGCGCGGACCGCGCGCGGGGTGGGGGCATGAATCCGCGAAAGGTGTGGGCCATCGCGAGGAAGGAATCGCGACAGGTCTCGCGCGATCCTCTGAGCCTGGCCATGCTCCTCGGCCTGCCCACCATCATGCTCCTGATGTACGGCTACGCCATCAACTTCGACGTCCGCCACGTGCGCCTGGCCGTGCGCGACCTGGACAAGTCGGAAGAGTCGCGGAGCCTCGTCTCCTCGTTCGTGAACTCGACCTATTTCGATCAAGTGGCGGAGGTGGAAGCCGGCGCCGACCTGGATCTCATCATGGAAAGGCGGGTGGCCAAGGCGGTGCTGGCCATCCCGGAAGGCTTCGCGCGCACTCTCTCAAAGGGCCGCACCGCCACCGTCCAGCTTCTCCTCGACGGCGCCGACGCCAACACCGCCACCACCGTCTTGAGCTACGCCACCGCCCTCGCCGCCGACGCTAACCTGCGTCGGTTCTCGGAGCATTCGGGCATCGAGGTCATCCCCGTGGGCTACGAGCCGCGGGTGTTCTACAACCCCGAACTGCGCACCACTCAGTTCCTGGTCCCCGGCCTCATCGGTTTCATCCTGATGCTGACGGCCGTGCTCTCCACCGCTCTCTCCGTGGTTCGCGAGAAGGAACGCGGGACCATGGAGCAGCTGCGGGTCACGTCGCTCACCCCCGGTGAACTCCTGATGGGCAAGACCCTGCCTTACCTCGCGATCTCCCTGATGGCCACCGTGATCATCCTGATCGCGGCGCGGGTGCTGTTCGGGGTGGTCGTCCGCGGCCCTTACTTCGACCTCTTCGTGGCCACCCTCATCTATCTCATCGGCGCGCTCGGCTGGGGCCTCATGGTGTCGAGCATCGCCGAGACCCAGGCTCTGGCCTTTCAGATTGGCCTCGTGACCTCGATGCTGCCCGCCATCTTTCTCTCGGGGTTCATCTTTCCCATCCGGTCGATGCCCGCTCCGATTCAGCTTCTGACCTACGCGGTTCCCGCGCGGTATTTCCTGGTGATCGTCCGCGGAATCATTCTGAAAGGCGCCGGTCTTGCCCCCTACTGGCGGGATGTCGCGTTCCTGGTTCTCTACGCCTCGGTCGTTCTCACTCTGGCCTACACGCGTCTGCGCCGCCGGGAGGGTTAGGCCTCGTGGGTGCTCTGCTTCAGGTCATTCTCAAGGAATTCCTGCAACTTCGGCAGGATCGCAAGATCATTCCCGCGCTCATCATCGGACCGCTGGTCCAGCTCATCGCTCTGGGTTACGCGGCGAATCTCGATGTGACCCACGTCCCCCTGCTCCTCGTCGATGGCGATCACACCGTGGCCAGCCGCGACCTGATCGAGCGTTTCGACGCTTCAGGATATTTTGAAATCAAGGGCTCGGTCCCGACCGCCGAAGAGGCCGAGCCGTGGCTGGTCGAGGGTCTGGCCCAGGTCGTCCTGGTGATCCCCGAGGGGTACGGTAACGAACTGGCGGCGGGACAATCGCCCCGGCTTCAGGTCCTCGCCGATGGAACCGACGCCAACTCCGCGGTCGTCGGTCTCGGTTACGCGTCGAGGATCATCGCCTTGATGGGCGGATCTCTTCAGCAAACCCGCCTCGACACCTTGAATCGAAGAAGCGCCGAAGCCGCACGACACCTGGGGGCGCCCCTGGCCAGGCCGCCCTCCGTCGGCCGGATCGAAATCATGCCGCGTATTTTCTACAACCCCGATCTGAAGACCCGCTGGTTCTATGTCCCCGCGGTGCTGGCCATGGTGCTGATGCTGGTCACCATGATGCTGCCCTCGATGGCGGTGGTGCGAGAGAGGGAGATCGGCACGCTGGAGCAGATCAGCGTGACCCCGCTTCGGCCGTGGCAGCTCATCCTGGGAAAACTGACGCCGTTCGCCATCATCGGTTTGCTCGACACCCTGGTGATCGTGGTTCTCGCGCAGGTGGTCTTCGGTGTCCCCCTGCGCGGGTCGCTGCTGCTTCTCCTCTTCCTGACCTTCCTGTTCCTTCTGAACACCCTGGGCCTCGGACTCCTGGCCTCGACCATGGTCGCCACTCAACAGCAGGCCATGATGTTCTCCACCTTCGTCATGATGGTCCCGATGATCTACCTGTCGGGGCTCATCTTCCCCATCGAGAACATGCCGACGCTCTTCCAGATCGGCAGTTACGGCATTCCCGTTCGTTACTACGCCATCATCCTGCGCGGCGTTTTTCTGAAGGGCTCGGGCATCGATGTGCTCTGGCCGGAGGCCTTGACCCTGGCGTTCACGGGTGTCGCTTGGTTGACCTTCGCATCGGCGCGGTTCAGAAAACGCCTGGATTAGCCGCTCCCTCGTCCTAGTTCATGTCCGTGCGTTCGACGGGCTTGGGGAGATCAAAAAGATCGGTCAGGTCGATCTCATCATCGCCTTCGATGGCATCGTGCTCGAAGTCCTCGTCTTCCCATTCGAAGTAAGGCGGCTTCATAGGTAAGGGCCCGGGCTGGACTCTGAGTTTCATGGTTTGTTTCTCCCCCGGGCTTCGAGGAATGCAGGTTTCGTGCCTGATCCCACAACCTCCTGACTCCAGAGAAGATGATCGGAATCGAGTGAGAATTCGCACACGGCGCGCTGCTACCAAAGGCCTCGTGGCGGCCTCAGGCTCGGCGCTCGATCAGGGTTTGACCGGCGTCGGGACGACGGGCGCCGCCACGCGCACCATGAACTCGGAGAGCGCGCGACCATACCCCTCCCCGCCGACCACGTACACGTCGTTGTGATGGGCGCCTTCGACGGCGAGGTATCTCTTCGGTTCCGGGGCGGCATCGAAGACCATCTTGCCCTGGGCGACGGGTATGACTTCATCCCGCGTGCCCTGAACGACGAGGAGCGGCATCGTGAGTTGCGGAATCTTCTTCAGGTTTTCGTAGCGGGTCCGGATGAACGAACCGAGAGGCAGGAACGGATAGATGGCGCCTGCCATGTGCGCGACCGAGGCGAAGGGAGCTTCGAGCACCAGACCGGCCGCCTTGCGCTCGATCGCCAGTTGTATCGACACCGCGCAGCCGAGCGACTCCCCCATCAACACGATATGAGCGGGGTCGATGCGCCGACGCTCGACCAGGTAGTCGTAGGCGGCGCGGCCGTCGCGATACGTGCCCTCTTCATCGGGGCTGCCCGTGCTCCGGCCATAGCCGCGATAGTCGTAGAGAAGGAAGTCGGCACCCAGCCCGCGCAGACGCAGGACGCGATCGAGTCGATCCGCGATGTTGCCCGCGTTCCCGTGCGAGAACAAGACGGTGGCGACGCTTTGCTCGCTCGCGGCCTTGATGAACCAGCCGTGGACCTTCACTCCGGGCTCCACGTCGATGAGGACTTCCTCGAAGGGCAGCCCGAGCGCTCGTGGCGTGACGTCCAGATCGGCCGCCGGATAGTAGATGAGTCGCTTCTCGAAGATCACCAGAAAGAGTGTCGCACCGATGAGGACTCCGAGGGCGATCCTGACCACGCTCTTGAGAAGGGCGAGGCTTCGTGATGTGAGGTGCGTCTTCAGGATGGGTCCTTGGGTCCGCGGCGGATTCGATTGGCGAGTCCGCTGAGCCATCGGCCTGATCGGTCCGCCTCATCCTCCTTTTTGGGAGCTACTTTGACCCTCGGTGCGGGCGGGCTGGGATGCAGGCGTTCGATGCTGCTCGGGCGAACGATCTGGGGCGGGGCCTCTCCCTTACCCTCCGCCAACGCGGCATCAACCGGCGCGGGCGTGTCCGGGGCAGGAGGAGCGCTGGACGCCGCGATCTCGTCAAGAACGGCGGTGTGGTCGATATCGCCATCCCCGCCCTGGCCCCCGGCGACGGGGTCCGTGATCGGCAGGTTTCGTCGGTTCGGTCCCTGGGTCGCCGCGGTGGCCCATCCCTTCACCAGCGTGCTCAGGGGCCCGGTGTTTCTCGGGTTGCGGCCTTCCGCCTCGGGCAGGGCGGGTTTGAACCGCGCGCGCCACCGTTCCAAAGGCGCGCCGCTGGCGAGGAGTTCCTCGTGGGCCGCTTCGTACCTGGCGACGGTGGCGCGAGCCTGGTCCCGGGCCGATTCGACCGCATCGAGTCTCTTCGCCAACGCATCTTTCTGGTTCTGGAGCGCGGCCAGGGCTCGTTCGGACTCCTTCTTTCGATTCAGCAGCTCGGTGCGCGCCCGGTCGGCCATGGCTTCGTTGGCTTCCAGGCGGGCAATTCGAGCTGACAGCTCGGCCTGCGCGGCCCTCCACCTTTCGGTTTGCTTCGCCTCGCGCTCAATGGCGGCCGCAATCCGGCTGTCGAGTTCCGCCGCCCGCTGTCTTTGCACCTCGGCCTGAGCCTTCCGAGTCTCCTCCCGCCGGGCCGATTCCGCCAGGGCCTGGTCGCGCCGTTCTTCCGCCTCGGCGAGCCGAGCGACGAGGGCCTGCCGTTCAGCTTCCATGACCGCGAGTCTGGCCGAAGACTCGGCCGAGGCGGCGAGTTGGATCGCGCTCGCTCCGTCGGCCGAGCTCGTTGTCCCCGGAAGCGCCGCGACGCGCTCGGCGGCGGCTCGAAACTGGTCACGATCCTGGACCGCCGCCGCCAGATCCTGCGCGACCTGCGCCTTCTCGGCGAGGAGATCGGCGCGCGCCTTCTCCGCCTCCGCGACGGCCGCCTCCAGACTGTTGATGCGGTCGGACAGACCGGCGCGCGAGACCACCCAGTCTCCGCTCAACTGATCCTTGAGCTCGGCTTCGTGCTTCTCGAACTGCGCCGCCCGCTGCCTTTGCTCCTCAAAGGCGGCGAGCACCACCTCTTCGTTCCGGGCGACGTCGGCGCGGGCGCGATCTCGATCGCGTTCCGCCTCGGCCAGTTTCCCGGTCAGAGCCTCGGCTTCGGCCCGAACCGCCAGAAGCGCCTGTTCGGATTCCGCCTTCCGGCCGAGCAGATCAAGACGCTCGCTTTCGGCCATCGCCGCGGCGGCTTCGAGCCGCGCGATGCGGTTCGACATCTCGGAGCGAGAGACCGTCCACTCGCCGCTCAATTGCGCTTCGCGATCCTGGAGCGCGGTCTGGAGCTTCTGCTCCGCCTGGAGTTTCTCTTCTTCGAAGGCCGCGCGCAGAGCTTCTTCGCTCTTGGCGATTTTGGCGCGAGCGCGATCGCGATCGCTTTCCGCCTCGGAGAGTTTCCGGGCCAGAGCCTCGAGCTCGGCGCGCGTCGCCGCGAGCGTCCGTTCGGACTCCACCTTCTGGCCCAGGAGATCGGCGCGTACGTTCTCGGCGACCACGGCGGCTTTCTCGATCCGGGCGATCCGATCGGCGAGGTCATTCCGCTCGTTCTGAAGCTCCTCCACGCGACGCTTCAACCCGTCACGATCCGCTCGGTTGACCTCCTGGTGGACCTCCTCTTGTCTCGCCGCCTTGGCGAGCACCGCGGCGCGCGCGTTCTCGGCCTCCGTCAGCTTCCGCACCAGACCTTCGCTCTGGGCTTGCAGGGACGAAAGCGCCCGGTCGCCCTGGTCCTTGAGAGCCGCGACTTCTCGATGTGCACTCTCGGCGGCGAGGCGCGCCGCCTCCAGGTGCTTGATGCGCTCGGACATGTCCGCTTCCGAGATCTCCCTCTCGCGGCTTTGTTTTGCCTCCCGCTCGACGCTCGCCCTCAGGCCTGTGTCCAGCCGGGCGGCTCGTTCCAGGGCCTCGCCGAGCGAGACGCTCCTGGCCTCGAGCTCCGCGGTCAGGCGGGCCTCGCCGCTCTTCAGTTCGGCGATCTCCTTGCCCAATTGATCCGCGCGCTGACGCTCCTCGCCCAGATGGGAGCGCAGGGCCAGGTCCCGCCTGGCCGCCTCCGCCATGGCCTGGTCGCGATCGCGTTCGACCTCTCCGAGTTTCTCCAGCCGGGTTTCTCCCTCGGTCTCGAGGGCGGCGATGGCCGCTCGCGCGGCGGCCTGTTCGGCCAGGAACGCAGCCTGCGCCTTCTCCGCCAGGACCGCGTCCGCCGCCAATCGGGCAATCCGCTCCGACAGATCAGCGCGCGCTGCGTCCCATTCTCGCGCCTGGCTGGCCTCGTGTTCGGTCGAAGCGGCGATCGCATCCTCAAGCTGTTCCACCTGAAGACGGTGGGCGGCGACGCCGCGGCGCTCCGACTCCTCGCGATTGGCGGCATCGCGGACGGCGAGATCACGCTCCCTCTCGACCCGGGCCAGTTTCTTGCCCAGAGTTTCGCTCTCCTCTCGAACGGTTAGAAGCGTGCCTTCAAGCTCCGACTGCCGGGTTCGCAGATCGGCCACCTCGCGGGCGGCAGCCTCGCGCGCGCCCTCGGCCTCGGCCAGTTTGCTCGCCAGAGTCCCGCCCTCGCGCCGAACATCGAGAAGCGTCCCTTCGAGTTCGGTCTTCTGCACCTGCAGATCGGCCACCTCGCGGGCGGCGGCCTCGCGCTCGCCCTCGACCTGGGTCAGGGTCTTCCCCAGAGTCTCGCTCTCACCCCGAACCTCCAGAAGCGTCGCTTCGAGTTCCGCCTTCTGCGCCAGCAGATCGGTCCGAGCCTTGCCGCCGACAACCGCATCGGCTTCCAGGCGAACGATCCGAGCCGACAAATCAGCGCGGGCCGCTTCGGAGGTCGCGGCCAGGCTGGCCTCGCGCTCCGCCGACGCCGCGATCGCCTTTTCGAGCTCTTCCACCTGAAGGCGGTGTTCCGCAAGACGGAGGCGGTCCGACTCCTCGCGCTTAACCGCTTCAACGGCTATGAGATCGCGCTCCTTCTCGAGTCGAGCCAGCTTCCCGGCCAGGGCCTCACCCTCTCCACGAACGGCGAGCAGAGTCGCTTCGAGTTCCGCCTTCTGCGACAGCAGATCGGCCCGAGCCTTGCCGAAGACCACCGCGTCGGCTTCCAGGCGAACGATCCGAGCTGACAAGTCAGCGCGGGCCGCTTCGGAGGTCGCGGCCAGACTCGCCTCGCGTTCGGCGGCCGCGGCGATGGTTTTTTCGAGTTCTTCGACCCGAAGGCGGTGTTCCGCAAGGCTCCGTCGCTCAGACTCCTCGCGATTGGCCGCATCGAGGACCGCCAGATCGCGCTCCCTCTCGGTGCGGGCCAGTGTCCTGACCAGAGTCTCGCCCTCATCCCGAACGGCCAGAAGGGCCCCTTCGATTTCTACCTTCTGCGCCTGGAGGTCGGCCTCACGCGCCTCGGCGGCGGCGATCGAGACCTCCAGGGCATCCGTTCGTTCCTGTTGAAGGGCGAGCAGAGCACGCACCCTCGAAGCCTCGATCGAGGCCTCGGCTTCGAGGGCGCTCGCGCGAGACTCGGATTGTTCGAGTGCCGCCTGCAGTTCGTCGATCCTTCTCCGGCTCTCGGATCGAGCCGCCGCAATCTCCTCCGCCTGAGAAGTCTGCCAGTCCTCGGCAATGATCTTCAGCTGATCCAGGCGGTGTTGAAGCGACGCCGGAGTCGAGGACGCCGGGCCCGCTACCTCGGCCTGACCCGCGCGCCAGAGGCTTTCGCTTTCAGGGGCGGAGGAAAGAGCGGCCTGGGCGGACAACCCGAAGCGACGGTTCCAGGCGAGACCGAAGGGCGACCGATCGATGGCGGCAAGCGACCCCTCGCCGCCCATCCGGGCGCCTCCGGTTTCGAATTGTGAAATGGCCCGTTCCACCACTCTTGCGAGCAGGGGCTCGTCGTGGTCGAGGCCGCGAGGGGCGGCGTCGAGGACGTAGTCGCGGTCCTCGGGGCCGGGAAGGCACAACGCTCGCACCCTTTCGGCCATGGCGCTGTCGTCCGTCAGCAGGGCGGTGAGCTGAACCCCCTCAAAAGCACCTTCCGCATTGAGGTCGACGATCGTGAACGTCGCCGGGGAGGGCCCGCGCCCGGCCAGCGCGCCCAGGCTTCCCAGGCACAGTTCGATCGTCGGCAGGCCCCTGGATCCACACTCGGAGAGCCACTCAGGCGAGGAGACCTGGCCAGCGCGATGAATGGCCACACCCCAGGCGTGGTCGGGGCCGACACCTTCGGTCACGAGAACCTCGTGAAGAACGCTCGCGACCTCCTCGGGGGGAACGTGAACGGGCAGGGCGCCCGCGATCCGGCCGATGTTGGAAACGAATGAGGGAACGCCTTCCTGCAGGAGCAGTCGCAGGGGACGTCCGGTCGCGGCCACCAGCGCCGAGAACAAGGCCATGCTGGGCGATCCCATCCAGGCGCAATGACTCCGCCCTAGGAACGAGGCAAGTCTTTGAGCGGAGGGTGGAGGGATGAAATCCTGCAAGGGAGATGGGGCTCGGGCTTTGGCGGAGCCGCCTGGACCAGGGGTTCAGACGGGCGCCGCTTGGTTTGTGGCCTGGGACGGGGGTGCGCTCAAGCGGGAGCATACTGCTGAGCCGCCTGGGTTCGGGCAAGCAGGTCTTTAGTTCTGAACGTGTTGTGATGGTCGAACGCGGCTTTTATGATCCGCCCCTGTGGACTTCGCCCCCTCGCCGGGATCGCTCGCCTGCCTCGCGCGGGTTCGGGACTTCATGCAGGAGCACATCCTGCCGGTCGAAGAGGCGCATTTCAACGACCTGCGGGCCATGAACCACGGCGGCGACTGGACGCGATGGCGGACCTCGCCCCTGATCGAGGACCTCAAGGCGAAGGCTCGCGCAGCCGGGCTGTGGAATCTCTTCCTCCCGGACCCGACCCTCGGGGCCGGGCTCAGGACCCTGGACTACGCGCCGGTGGCCGAGGCGACGGGCCACAGCCTGATCGCACCCGAGGTCTTCAACTGCAGCGCGCCGGACACCGGCAATATGGAAGTGCTGTGGCATTGCGGCACGCCGGAGCAGAAGGAAACATGGCTGACCCCGCTCCTCGCGGGCGAAATCCGCTCCGCCTTCTGCATGACCGAGCCGGATGCGGCCTCGAGCGACGCGACCAACATCGAAGCCACGATCGAGGAGGACGGCGGGGATCTGGTGCTGAACGGAAAGAAGTGGTGGGCCACCGGCGTCGGTCATCCCCGCTGCCGGATCGCGATCTTCATGGGCGTTTCGGACCGAAGCGCCGACCGCCATCACCGGCACAGCATGGTGCTGGCGCCGCTGAACGCGCCCGGCGTCACCATCAAGCGAATGCTCCCCGCATTCGGCGAGTATGAGGAGCCGTGCGGGCACGGCGAGGTGTGGTTCGAGAACGTCCGGGTTCCGAAGACAAACCTGCTGCTCGGATCGGGACGGGGATTCGAGATCGCCCAGATGCGCCTGGGCCCCGGCCGCATTCACCACTGCATGCGCGCGATCGGCGCCGCCGAGCGAGCCCTAGCGCTCATGATCACGCGCGGACTCACCCGGGCGGCGTTCGGGAAGCCGCTCCTGAGTCTGGGCGGCAACCGCGAGCGGATCGCCGATCTGCGGATCGCCATCGATCAGGCGCGCCTCCTGACTCTCTACGCCGCCTGGAAGATCGACCAGGCGGGAGTGTCGGGTGCGATGACCGAGATCTCGGCCATCAAGGTGGTGGCGCCCAACGTCCTGCAGCGCGTGGTCGATGAGGCCATCCAGATGCACGGGGGGGCCGGGGTGTCCCACGACTTCCCCCTGACCGCGCTCTTCTCCCTGGCTCGCTCGTTGCGCATCGCGGATGGGCCGGATGCCGTCCACCGAGGCGTCATCGCCCGCCTGGAACTTGCCAGGTACAAAAACCTGGTCGACCCGCCAACCCGGAAGTCCTAGCCTCGGCGATAGCGGCGATATCATCGAGCGGTGCCGACACCACGAAAAAAACCCGTCCGTCGCAAGAAGGTCTCGCCCTCGTCCGTCGGTCTGACCCCGGCGGAAACCCGCACCGCAGAGGGGGCCGAGCTCGATCGCCTGGCCGGGGAGGTGGAGACCGACGGAGGCGCCGTGCTCGCGCGCTACCGTGAGCCGTTCGGGGGGACGCCGCTCCTCCTGGTGGCGCTGCCCATAGATCGCGTCGAGCCGACCCCATACCAGCGCGACCCCTCGGACCCGCATGTCAAGCGCCTGATGGGCGTCATCGAGAAGATCGGCCGCTTCCTCGACCCGATCGTCGCGGTGCACGAGGGCGGGGAGTACCTGACCCCGAACGGCAACCACCGGCTGCAGGCGCTGAAGAAGCTCGGCGTGAAGACGGTCACCGCCCTTCTGGTTCCAGACGCGACGGTGGCCTTCAAGATCCTGGCCCTCAACACGGAGAAGGCCCACAACCTGCGCGAGAAATCCCTCGAGACCATCCGGATGGCGAGAGCCCTCGCGAAGATGAGCGGCTTCGACCGGCCGGAAACGGCTTTCGCCTTCGAGTTCGAGCAGCCGGCGTTTCTGACCTTAGGCAAGTGCTACGAAGAGCGCCCGCGCCTGTCCGGGGGCGCCTACCAGTCGATTCTGCGGCGCGTGGATGCCTTCCTCGACGAGCCGATCTCGCAGGCCATCAAAGAGCGCGAGCGGCGAGGAAGGAAGATCCTGAAGCTGGACGATGCGGTGAGCCTCGCGGTCGAAAAGCTGAAAGCGAAGGGCCTCACCAGTCCGTATCTGAAGCCGTTCGTCGTGTCGCGGGTCAACTTCACGAGGTTCTCGAAAGCGACGTCCTTCGATTTCGACGAGACGCTCGACAAGATCATCGCGAGCGCCGCGAAGTTCAACGTCGATCGCGTGAAGCAGGAAGACGTGGCCAAGTCCGGCGGGGGCCCCGCGGACGAGGAGTAAATCCGAAACTTCCTGAGGTTGTAGTCGAGCCCACGCGGGACTACAATCGCCCCCACGCCAAAGCCGCTCCCGCAGAGCGGCACGGGGGACCCAAGGGCGCATGGTGCGTCACAGGGGCGAATCCGGCCGCACGCCGGTAGGGGAGTTTCAACCCCGAGCCCGTCAGCTAACCTCGTCGGCCTTTGAGACGACCATGCCCGAAGGGCTCGCATTGAGCGCGCTGAAGCGCGTCGTTGTCGGGAAGCCTATTCCTTCCCATCTCGCTCACCACGAGCGTCTGTCCAAGACCACCGGACTCGCCATCCTGTCTTCGGACGCGCTTTCGTCGGTGGCTTACGCGACCGAGGAGATACTGCGCACGCTCCTGATCGCAGGCTCGGCCAGCCTTTGGCTGGTCACCCCGATCGGCGCGGTGATCACCGCACTTCTGCTGGTCATCGCGTTTTCCTACCGGCAGACCATTCACGCCTACCCCGGGGGAGGGGGGGCCTACGTGGTGGCTCGCGAGAACATCGGAGTCAATGCCGGCCTGGTGGCGGCGGCCGCGCTCCTCACCGACTACATCCTCACCGTGGCCGTGAGCATCGCTGCCGGGGTGGCCGCGGTGACCTCGGCCCTGCCGAACCTGCATGTGAATCGTGTGGAGATGTCGCTCCTCTTTCTCGGTCTCCTCGCCATCGGCAACCTGCGAGGCATCCGCGAATCGGGCAGGATCTTCGCCGCACCCACGTACTTCTTCATCCTCTCGATTCTGTCGCTGCTCGCGGTCGGTTTCTTCAAGTTGCTGACGGGACCGGCTTCGCCCCTCGAGGCCGGAGACTCTCCGGTGAATCCCACGCAGGCCGGCGCCCTCACCACTTTCCTGGTGCTGCGCGCCTTCTCGAACGGCTGCACCGCCCTCACCGGGGTCGAGGCGATCTCGACCGGGGTGCCCGCCTTCGAGCCGCCCGAAGAGAAGAACGCCGCGCAGACCCTCCTGGTCATGGCCGTCCTCGCGGCGACCATGTTCATGGGCATCACCGTGCTGGCCCATGCCTTTGGGGTGATTCCCCAGACCGACGAGACCGTGATTTCGATGCTGGCCCGCGCGGTGTTCGGCGGACGTGGCCTGCCCTACTACCTCGTGCAGGCCGCGACCATGCTGATCCTCGTCCTCGCCGCGAACACCGCCTATTCGGCCTTTCCCCGCCTCGCCTCCATCCTCGCGCGCGACCGCTTCCTGCCGCGACAGTTCATGAACCAGGGCGATCGTCTGGCCTTCTCCAACGGGATCGTCGTGCTGAGCCTCTTTGCCGGAGTCCTGCTCGTGGTCTTCGGCGGCGACGCTCACGCTCTCATCCCCCTGTACATGATCGGCGTCTTCATTTCGTTCACGCTGTCGCAGGCGGGCATGGTCATGAAGTGGAAGCGCGAAGGGGGCGAAGGCTCTCCGGCCCAGGCGGCGCTCAACGCGTTCGGAGCCCTGCTCACCACGGTCGTTCTCGTGTTCGTGACCATGACCAAGTTCACGGAAGGCGCCTGGATGATCGTGGCGGTCATCCCCGTGCTGGTCTGGCACTTCCATTCGATCCGCCGACACTACGCCATGGTGGCGCTTCAGCTGTCCCTCAAGCGCTGGCGACCGCAGCCGCCCCGCCGGAACATCGTCATCGTGCCCATCGGCGGGGTTCATCGCGCGGTGGTGGAGGCCCTCGATTACGCGCGCTCCATCGCCACCGACGTGCGCGCCATCTACGTCGATGTGGAGGCGAAGGCGACCGAAGCGGTCCGCCGCGACTGGATCGAGTGGGGCGACGGGGCGGAACTGGTCACCCTGGAGTCGCCCTACCGGTCCCTTCTGGAGCCGCTCCTCGAATACATCGAACAGGTCGAGACGGCCCGGCCGAACGACTTCATCACCGTGCTCCTGCCGGAATTCATCCCGAAGCGGCTGTGGCACCATCTGCTGCACAACCAGCAAGCCCTGCTGATCAAGGGAGCGCTGCTGTTCCGGCCGAACGTAGTGGTGACGAGCGTCCCCTTCCACCTGCGTCGTTAGGGGCCAGAGGCCGCACCTCTTTCCAGGTCACGGTAAGGGCTCGCCCCCGCCCTCCGGCGCCAGGGCCGTGAGCGAGTGCATGAGACTCGCTCGGCCTTCCCGAGTCACTCAGGCAGAGTCGTACACTCCGACCGTCGCTGCGGGGTTTCATGAAGGTCCATCAACTCACGGTCGATCAGGCTCTAACGAGCCTGGAAAGCCGGGCGTCCGGCCTGGCCGGCGCGGAGGCTCTCCGCCGTCTCTCCGAATTCGGTCCCAACCGGATGGAGGAAATCCGCGGGGCTCCCCTGATTCTTCGCTTCGCCGGGGAGTTCGTCCACTTCTTCGCATTGATCCTCTGGGTCGCGGCCGGCCTCGCCTTCTACGCGGAATTTCACCAGCCTGGCGAAGGCATGGGCACGATGGGCATCGCCATCGTCGGCGTCATCATCGTCAACGGCCTCTTCTCCTTCTTCCAGGAGTACCGCGCGGAGCGGGCCCTGGCCGCGTTGCGGAAACTCCTTCCCCGCGAGGTCAAAGCCCTCCGCGACAGCGTCGTCTCGGCGCTGCCCGTCGAAGCCCTGGTGCCGGGCGACGTGCTGCTCCTGGAGGAGGGCGACGACGTCCCCGCCGATGCGCGCGTGATCGAAGCGCACGCGCTGCGCGTGAACACCGCGACGATCACCGGAGAGTCGCTGCCGAAGGCCCGGACCGCCGACCGGAGCGCCGAGGAGGCCATGCTCCAGGCGAAGAACATGCTGCTCGCGGGCACCGCGATCATCTCGGGCCAGGCGAAAGCGCTCGTGGTCGCCACCGGCATGCGCACGGAGTTCGGCCAGATCGCGCACCTCACCCAGTCCGGCCGCACGCCTCCCTCTCCGCTGCACATCGAGATCCGGCGCCTGACCCGGCTGATCGCGGTCCTCGCCACCTCGCTGGGCTTGATCTTCTTCTTCATAGGCCGGTCGGTGGGGCTTTCGTTCTGGGAGAACTTCATCTTTGCGATCGGCATCATCGTGGCCAATGTGCCGGAAGGTCTGCTGCCCACGGTGACCCTGTCGCTCGCCATGGCGGCGCAAAGGATGGCGAAGCGGAACGCCCTCGTGCGTCATCTGCCCGCGGTGGAGACACTCGGTGCGGCGAGCGTCATCGTGACCGACAAGACCGGCACCCTGACCGTGAACCACATGACCGTGCGCGCCGTGCACTTCGCGGAAGGCGACCGTCCCGCCGATGCGTTCGGGGCCACGGCCCTCGCGACGTCGCGGCAACGGTTCTTCGAGGTCGCCCTTCGCTGCCACAGCGTGAGGGAGGTGGCGCGCAACGGCCAGGTTCACCTGTCCGGCGATCCGATGGAAATCGCCCTGGTCGAGATGGGCCGCCGGGCCCACGGCGGAACCGCTTCGGCCGAGCGCAAGGACGAGATTCCCTTCGACGCGGACCGGAAGCGGATGTCGGTCCTCTACAAGACCCCGGAAGGCCGGTTGCTCTATGCCAAGGGGGCGCTCGAACGGATGCTGCCGTTGTGCGCGTCGGTGCACACCGCGAAAGGCATCGTTCCGCTCACGAGCGCGCACCGTGAGGACTTCCTGGCCGCCGAGAACCGGCTGGGTGAGCGCGGCCTCCGCGTGCTTGCTCTCGCCTGGCGCAGGATCGATGACGGAGAGACGCAGGACCAGTGGGAGCGCGACCTCGTCCTGTGCGGCCTCGTCGGGTTGGAAGATCCGCCCCGGGCCGAGGTGCCCGAGGCGATGCGACGCTGCCGGGAGGCGGGCATCCGCGTAATCATGTGCACGGGCGACCATCCTGAAACCGCGAGGGCGATCGCGCGAGAGATCGGCCTCGCGAAGTCCGCACACCCCCGCGTGGTCACCGGCGACGAGCTGCGGATGCTGTCGCCGACTCAGCTTCAACTGGCCCTCGACACCGAGGAGATCATCTTCGCGCGCATGGCCGCCGACCAGAAGCTCCAGGTGGTCAAAGCGCTCCGCGGCAAGAACGAGATCGTGGCCGTCACCGGCGACGGCGTGAACGACGCGCCGGCGCTCAAGCACGCGGACATCGGCATCAGTATGGGCGCGTCCGGCACCGACGTCGCGCGCGAGGCCAGCGACCTCATCCTGCTCGACGACAACTTCGCGAGCATCGTGGGCGCCATCGAAGAAGGCCGCGCGGTCTACGACAACATCCGCAAGTTCCTGACCTACATCCTCACTTCGAACGTACCCGAACTGATTCCCTACCTTGCCTTCGTGCTGTTCAAGGTTCCGCTCGGCCTCACCATCATCCAGATCCTCGCCGTCGACCTCGGCACCGACATGCTGCCCGCCCTCGCCCTCGGCGCCGAGAGACCCGCGCCCGATGTCATGTCGCGTCGTCCTCGTCCGCGCTCGCAGAGGCTCCTGTCCTGGCGCGTGCTCGCGCGGGCGTATCTCTTCCTGGGCCCGCTCGAAGCGGCGGCGGCCATGGCCGCCTTCTTCTTCACCCTGCGGTCCTCCGGCTGGGAATTCGGCGTTCCCATCGCCGCGCACGCTCCGCTGTATCTCCAGGCCACCACCGCAAGCCTCGCCGCCATCATCCTGATGCAGGTCGCGAACGTGTTCATCTGCCGCGATCCGCTTCGGTCGGCGTTCTCGGGAAACCCTTTTGGGAACCGGCTTCTCCTCGGCGGCATCGCTTCCGAGCTATTGCTGCTTTCCGCCATTGTCTACGCGCCGTGGGGCCACCTCATGTTCGGCACCGCTCCGCTCGGGTCGTCGGTGTGGCTCTTCATTCTTCCCTTCCCCCTGGTCATGCTGGCGTTTGAGGAGATGCGCAAAGCGATCGCGCGGCGCGCCTGACCCCGGCGAAGCAGAACTGTGAATGGGCTGTTTGCACTATTCCCGCCCGGGGTGGAATGGCGGAGAGTGCCCCTGGAGGGTCCATGCGCGAGTTCACCGACGGGTCGAGCGCTATCGTGCGCGGCGCGCTTGACGCCGGCTGCACCTTCTTTGCCGGCTATCCCATTACCCCGGCCTCGCCGATTCTGATGCAGATGATGGGCGAGTTGCCGAAGAAGGGCGGCGTCGCGGTGCAGGGCGAAGACGAGATCGCATCGATCGGGATGTGCATCGGGGCCACCCTCGCCGGCGCCCGCGCCATGACCGCAACCAGCGGGCCGGGCCTTTCGCTCTACAGCGAAAACATCGGTCTGGCCATCATCGGCGAGGTGCCGCTGGTCATCGTGGACGTGCAGCGGCTCGGTCCGGCCACGGGCGGCGCCACCACGGTCGGACAGGGCGACGTGCAGTTCGTGCGCTGGGGAACCGCGGGCGGCTATCCGATCATCGCCCTCGCGCCATCTTCGGTCTCGGAGTGCTATTCGCTGACCCGCCGCGCCTTCGACCTGGCCGAGCGCTTCCGCTGCCCCGTGTTCCTGCTCACCGACAAGGAACTGAACATGACCACCACCACGGTGGAAGTGGACGAGTACGACAAGCCCGGGGTGCGCGCACGGGCCGCGCTGCCTTCGAACGAGCTGCCGTATCGCTACGTTCCGGCGGCGGACGTACCGCCCCTCGCGCAGTACGGAGGCCCCGGAGCGGTGCGTTTCACCGGGTCGACCCACGACGAGCGCGCCCTCATCACGAAAGCCCCCGCGAAGGTTGCCCAGTTGAACGAGCACCTGCGCGCCAAGATCGAGGACAACGCCGCCGAGATCGAACTGGTGGTGAAGGACCTTCAACCGGGCGCTACCACTCTCTTCATCAGCTACGGCACCACCGCGGGCGGGATGCGCGACGCGGTGGCGCAGATCCGCGCCGCGGGCAAGGCGGTGTCGGGGCTTACCGTGCAGAGCCTGTGGCCGGTTCCCGAGCGCGCGATACGCGAGGCCCTCGCCGGAATCACGCGCATCGTGGTCGCCGAACTGAACCATGGACAGTATCGGCGCGAGATCGAACGCCTCGCCCAGGGCATCGAAGTGGTGGGCCTCCACCGCGTGGACGGCGAGTTGATAGCCCCCGAGTCATTTGTGGAGGCGGTGCGATGAACTCCCCCACCACGGTCACGGCACTCTCCACCTATCGCAACCAGACGCCCTATCCCTTCTGCCCCGGCTGCGGTCACCACTCGATCCTCGATCAGCTCAGCGCGGCGTTGAATGAACTGCACATCGACCCGACCAAGGTGGTGCTGGTCAGCGACATCGGCTGCTCGGGTCTCTCGGATCAGTACTTCGTCACCAGCGCCTTCCACGGCCTGCACGGCCGCAGCATCACCTACGCGACCGGGATCAAACTCGCGCGGCCGGATCTCAAGGTGATCGTGGTCATGGGCGACGGAGGCACCGGCATCGGGGGCGCGCACCTGCTCAATGCCGCGCGCCGCAACATCGGCCTCACCGTGCTGGTCTTCAACAACTTCAACTTCGGCATGACCGGCGGCCAGCATTCGACGACCACCCCGAGCGGTGCGTTCACCAGCACCACGCCCGGTGGAAACCTGGAGAGACCGCTCGACATCTGCGCCACCGTGGCCGCGAACGGAGCCGGCTACGTCTGGCGGGGAACGAGCTTCGACAAGGACCTCTCCGGGCGTATCAGCGAGGCGGTGTGGTCCGATTGCTTCGCCCTGCTCGACATCTGGGAACTGTGCACGGCCTACTTCGTTCCGAACAACCAGGCCTCGAAGAAGACGCTCACCACGATCCTCGACGACCTGGGGTTGAAGGCGGGACTCCTGCACCGGGCGAACTTCCCGGAGTACGCGACCGCCTACCGCAAGGCCGCTCTTTCGCAAAGTGGGAAGCCGTTGCCCGCGCCACGGCCGATCGCCCCGCGTTTTAAGTCGCCCCTCTCCGGCACATTCCGGCTCGTGGTCGCGGGATCCGCGGGCGGCAGGTCAAGTCGGCGGCCCGCCTGGTCGGAGAGGCGGCGTTGCTCTCGGGGCTGTGGGCGGCCCAGCGCGACGACTATCCGATCACGGTCATGACCGGGCACAGCATCGCCGAGATCGTGCTCAGCCCGCGCGAGATCGACTACACCGCGATCACGCGCCCGGACGCGATGATCCTGCTCAGCCGCGAGGGCGTCGCGAAGGTCGGCTCGCAGCTCGCGACCATGAAGCCGGAAGACCGGGTGTTCGCGCTGCCGGAAGTGGCAGACGTAAAGACCAGCGCCACCGTGCATGTCATCGACCCCGCGAAGATCCCGAGCCGCCTGGGCAAGGGCAGCACTGCGCTCTACTGCATCGCCCACGCATTGAAGGAACTCCGCGTCTTTCCGATCGAAGCCCTCGAGGCCGCAGCCACGCTGCAGCCGTCGGAACATGCGGAAAAGAACGCCGAAGCGATCCGCGCGGCCGTGGGGTAGCCACCGATCAAGTAGCCTCGCAATCCATGGTCGCGGCGACCGAGATTGCCGAAGCCATCGTCGCCGCGCTCATCGCCGCGATGGGCCTGGTGGCCCTCGCCCTCGGGGCGGCCGCTGGAAGTCGGGTGATCGCTCCGCGGTCTGGTTCGCGGTTTTCGCCGGCCTCTATGGACTGCGTCTGGCCGGGCAGTCGCAACTCTTCCAGCTCGCCCTTCCGGAAATCGTCTGGCGTTACCTCGGGGCCTTCGTCACGTACATCATCGTGGCGCCCCTGGCTCTGTTTCTGGAATCCCTGTTTGGCCCGGGCTGGCGCTCGTCGGTGCGGCGGATCTGGCAGGCCATCGTTGTTTATGCCCCTCTCGCCCTGATCCTCGATCTGGTCCGGGGCCGGCCGGGGGAGACCGCGCACTGGCTGAACGGGCCGGTGGTCCTGGTGGCGGGTGTTGCCGTCGTGGGCCATGTGCTCGCGTTCTGGCGCCGGGAGTCGTGGTCAGCGGAGTTTCGGCTCGCCGCCGCGGGGGGGCTCATTTTCATGGGAGTGGCCGCTTACCAGACGTTCGGGGGCGCCCTCCCGCTCGAGCCGTACGCCATGCTGCTCTTCATGACCTCCGTGGGATACCTGGTGGCCCGGCGGATGCTCTTCAGCGAGCGGAAGCTTCTAGGGCCGGCGTCCCCGCCCCCGGGCGCGCCCCAGACCCCCGCACATGGGCCATAGGTCATATGCACTGGGTCAAATGAACCATTGCTCCCCTCGAAGCGAGAGTGTCTACTGGCTCCAACGTGAGTACTTGCAGCGACCGACCAGGAACTTCACTCAGGACCGAGCAGATCAGCATTCGACGGGCACCGAAGGAGCAAGCGATGGATTCAACTAGAAAGACCTTGGCGATGGCGGGAGGAATCGCGCTGACGCTGGCGTGGCTCACCGCGGGCAGTTCGGCCTCGGCGGCGCAGGCTGCAAAGCCCGCGCCCATCCAGGTCCCTCACGGCGAGTACGCGGGCACGGAGAAATGCCTGGCCTGCCATGAGGATCAGGGAGCCGCGCTCAAGACGGGCGCGCACTCGCGCGCCTTCAAGGCCGGTTCGCCGGTGGCGCCCTTCGGCTGCCAGAAGTGCCACGCGGACACGAAGGCCAACCTCGGCTGCGAGGCCTGCCACGGTCCGGGCAAGGCGCATGTCGACGCGGACGGCGACAAGACCAAGATCAAGTCGATCGCCGCGCTCCCGATGCCGGACCAGAGCGCTGTCTGCTCGAGCTGCCACTTCAAGACGAAGCATGCCCTCTGGGCGGGTAGCCAGCACGACCAGCGCAACGTTGGCTGCACCAGCTGCCACAGCGTCCACAGCCCGAAGGGCGACAAGCAGTTGAAGGCGTCCTCCGAGATGGAACTCTGCGCGAGCTGTCACCGGGCCATCGTCAACAAGCAACTCAAGTTCAACCACATGGCGGTGCGCGAGGGCAAGCTCACCTGCGCCAACTGCCACAATGTCCACGGGGCGTCCAACGTGAAGTTGCTCAAGGTTGGCGGCAGCGTCACCGAGTCGTGCGTCTCCTGCCACGCCGAGAAACGCGGCCCGATGCTCTGGGAGCATGCGCCGGTCACCGAGAGCTGCTCCACCTGCCACGACGCGCACGGGACAAACAACATGCGGCTGCTGGTGGCCAAAGAACCCTTCCTCTGCCAGCGCTGCCATGTGACCTCAAGACATCCCCCCACCATCTACGAGGGCTTCATGCTGAACAACTCCACCAACGCCGACAAGATTTTCGGTCGGTCCTGTGGGGGTTGTCATCAGTCCATCCATGGGTCCAATGCCCCCTCGGGCAAGGCGTTCCTGCGGTAGGTGAGGAGAATAGCCATGAGAAACAAACTACTGACGATGAGCGCCGCGGCGCTGCTTCTTGCCTCGACCACGATTGCCTGGGCCCAGACCAAGCCCCAGCCGAGTCCGACCCCGACTCCCTCGAACGGGAGACTCGATATCGGCGGGCGCTTCACCACAACCACCGGTGACGAGGCCCAATACGAGCGGTACCGCGACCTGCGGGACGGCGTAAACGCCAATCTCCTCTACAGCAAGGAGACGGAGAAGTGGGCCTTCGACATCAAGGCGACGAACATCGGCTACCGCGACCAGAGATACACCCTCAACTTCAACAGCCGGCGATTGAAGGCCTTCGTGTACTTCGACCAGACCCCGATCAACTACGCCTACTACTCGAAGACGCCGTATGTCTGCACCGCGGGCGACTGTTCGCTCGATCTTGGCCTGCGCCAGCGCGTTGAGGCCGGGACGGCCATCGGCCTGCCCCAGAACACCGCCCAGTTGTTGACCGGCTCGATCTACAACACTATCGCCAAGCCGTTCGACATGCAGGCCCGCCGCGACACGGTCCGAGCCGACGCGCGGATCTCCGCCACCGACAACTTCGACCTCCTTCTGGCCTTCAACACCTACAAGAAGTCGGGAACCATGCCGTGGAGCTACGCTTTCGCGTTCAACAACCTTCAGGAGGTACCGCTTGTCCTCGATAACCGGGCTACCGAAGTGTCGCTGGGCGTCGAGTGGGCGAGCCACCAGGGCATGTTCAAGGCGAGCTATGAGCGCTCGAAGTTCGACCAGAACATTCCCACGTTCCGTTGGGACAATCCCTGGCGCGCCACCGACTTCTGCCGCACCGGCCTCGCCGGTCAGGCTCCGGGCACCTGCTACGACCCGAGCGGCTACACCAACGGCAACGGGCCCAATGACGGCTTGAGCGCCATGGGACCCACGAATTCCCTGAACACCTTCAGTTGGATGGCCATGGTCAAGCTGCCGGGGAAGACCACCGCGAATGCGAGCTTCTCGGCCGGGAGCAACCGTCAGGACGCGGCCCTCATCGGGTGGACCACCAACCCGGTGATCGCCAATCCGACGGTGTATGCCACGTTCCCGGAACTCCGCACCCTTCCGCGCGACACCGCCGATCTGCACGTGAACTACCAGACCGCGACCGCGAACATCAGTTCCAGGCCGCACAAGGACCTCACCCTGGCCGCCCGCTATCGCTACAACGGACGCAGCGACTTCCGGCGGCCGTTCCACGCGGTCGAGTACGTCCGGCTGGACGCGGTGCCCGAGGAGACGGGCGGGAATTCCGAACCCTGGAGCATCGATCGCAACTCGACCGAGGTGAGCGCCAAGTTCATGGGCATCCCCAAGAGCGCGATCAAGGTCGCGTATGGAGAGGACAAGCTGGAGCACCTCGACCGCGTGACCACCGGGGTCAAGGACAAGACCACCCGCGTGTCCTTCGACACTATTGGCAACGAATACGTGACGGTGCGCGCACAGTTCGCCCGCACCGATCGAGAGACCATCGGGTTCGAGCAGGAGATACTCATCGAGCAGGCCATGCAGCCGGCCGCGCGTTACTACGACGAGGCGGCCCGCAAGAGCGATCGCGCCACCTTCATGGTCGACTTCACACCCACTTCCTCGGTCGGCTTCAACTTCTCTTACGTCTACGGCAAGGACGACTACAGGGAAGGGGACTCCACCCAGAAGTTCGGTCTGCTCGACAACACGAACAAGACCTACACCGCGGGCGTGAGCTACGTGCCGAGCGCCAAGGTCAGTCTTGGCGCCGACTATGGTTACGAGGACTTCGAGGCCTTCCAGGCGTCTCGCACCGCCAACCCGGACTCTGGCGTTCCCGGGGTTTACCAGAGCTGGGCCGATCCCAACCGCGACTGGAACCTGACCAACGACGAGAAGGTGAAGACACTCACAGCGTATCTCAACCTCGTCGATGTGCTGAGCAAGACCGAAATCCGGTCGACCTATGAATACAGTGACTCCGATCAGGGCTTCCTGCATGGCGGCCCGCGCATCAACGCCCTCAAGACCGCCACGGCCGGGGACCCCAGGGACGCTCGCCCCTGCACGGCCCCGCTGACGTCCTGCTTCGTCCCCCTGCCGAATGTCACCCTCAAGTGGCACCACGTCACGGTCGACCTCAAGTACAACGCGTCGAAGAAGGTGGGTCTCGGCCTGACCTACTGGTACGAGAAGCTCAACGTCGCCGACTTCTCGACCATCAACACCGCCGGCCCACAGACCTTGCCCCGTCCCGAGTTGGGTGCGCAGACCGAGACACCCCGCATCGACTGGCTGGGTGCGCTCAACACGGGGTACGGCAACCGCCCCTATACGGGCAGCACCGTGTTCGTACGGATGTTCTACCTGTTCTAGCTGGAAGTCCCTGCGCGGCAGGAAGGAAGCTGGCTGAATAAGGGACAGTGGCCCGCCCTTTCGGGGCGGGCCAGCCGTGACGGTTTCGTAAGAGTGTGCGGGCCCCCTTGAGTCCGCCGTGTGGTCGTCGGGAATTGTAGTAGCGAAGCCAGGGATCGAGAGCTCGCCGCCTCTGGGCAGACGAGGTGAAGGGGCGCCCATAGGACCATTCCCGAGCGAGGGTCTGGATGAATCGCTCGGCTTTGCCGTTGGTCTGAGGGCGATACGGCTTGGTCCGGTGCCGCTTGATTCCCAGCCTTTGGCACCAGAGTTGGAAGTCCCGACACAGAAAGACCTTGCCGTTGTCGGTGAGGACGCCTCGTACGGCACGTTCTTCCGCCGCCACGGGGTTGACCGCCTTCTGGAGGAAGGTACTCGCCGAGGGTGCCTTCTCGTCTCGAAAGGTTTCCGCGAAGGCCAGACGGGAGGCGTCGTCCACCGCCACGAAGACGTACTCCCATCCGCCATGACCACGATGGCGCCGGTCGCCGGTGATCCGGTGACCGACTCCGTTGATGCGGCCCAGGTGAACAACCTATTGAGAATTCACACCTAGCAGGGTGCTGAAAAAGGGATCGAATTCGCGAGTCCTCAATTAACATTGAGGATGCGCGGACAGAACCGAGAACAGCGGTCGATGTTGATGACGGGGAGCCTGGAGGATCGAATCGCCAGAGACCACCCGATCCGGC
>JANODX010000097.1:0-9842 GCA_031412915.1 Vicinamibacteria bacterium
GCCCAGCGCTCCAGTGTCGCCTTCTGCTCTTCCGTCAGTTCAACTCGGGGGGCAATCCGCATCTCGTCTCATTCTCCTCTTCAGAGATTGAGACGTATGTCGAGTCAATAAGTCTGGACAACTATGGAACAGATGACTAGCCTGAGAGACCCGGCCGGACCAGACGGGCGTGCTCCCGGTACACGGGGTTCAGAGGCTCGAGATCCAGACATATTTCGAGGTGTTTGGCCGCCTCTCTCCTTTTCCCCAGCCAAAAGAGCGCCCAATACAGGATGGCGTGAGGTCCGTCGCGAAGGTTCTCCTCGAGTTCGGCGAAGCTCAGCTGCGGGGGAATGGCGAGCGCTGCCGTCGCGAACGACACCGCGGCCTGAAAATCTCCTGCGGCTATGCACTGGCGCGCCAGTTGGATCCAAGGATCACGGCGACCAGGGTCCCGCCGGGCGGCTTTGAAGAGTAACGCGGCCACGGCGTCCTGCGAGCCTGCACCGACGGTTTCCGCCAGGCAGGCCGCCGCCATGCAAAGAGCCGCCGACCGCAGGGGCGGCGGAGCCTCCGGACGATCCTGAGCGAGGAACGCGGCCAGGGCCGATTGATAGTGCCCGCGAATGGCCAGTTCACGACCCACCAGGAAGCCTCGGGAAGGCGAGCGGGGCCACCTGAGCGCGTCCAGCAGGACGCCCGCCAGTTGGTGTCCGCGCGGCTTGGCGCTGTCGGTATGGTGCGCGATCCGAAGGCAGGCACGGGGCAGCAGGGTGGCCTTCGGCGCAGTACCAGAGCGCGCGGGGGTCACGAAATTGTGCGCACGTCCCGCAAAGCTAAACGCTCGGCGATCGTGAAAGTAGTCGCGGGTCTCGAGGAACCAGCGGTTCTCGTGAAGGCGACGCGTTTCAAACCTCAAGAGTTGGGAATTCCCGGCCCTCACCGCCTGGTCGAGGAAATCGAGATCCATCGCCTCAACCAGGTCGCTTCCATCAACCGCGAGTTGAAAGTCGTTCCTGGCCATCGAGGCGGCGTGATTTCGGGCCGCCGCTTCATCGAAGGTGCGTTCACCGGCGAACAGGAAGGCGCCTTCCCCGCGGCGCGAGAACACTCTGTGGACTCGCTCGGCCTGTCGTTCCGTCAGACGGCCGCTGAAACGGCGGGGCGCGACGACAACGCGGCAACCTGCCTCTTTGGCCATCCTTGGGGTGCCATCGTCGCTCCCGGTGTCGAGCACAACCACTTCGCCGCCGCGGGATCGAAATTCGGCGATGGACGCGAGGAGCCGCGGCAATCGAGCCGCCTCGTTGCGCAGGATAGTCACGACGGAAAACGCGGGAACGGCCCGTCGGCGGCGGCGGGTCTTCAAGACACAGGCCTGCGATGCGCCACCGGTTTGAACAACTTCGCATGCTCGAGATAGACGGAGTTGTCCGGATCGAGCCCTTGGCACGTTTCGAAATGGACCCGCGCTTCATCACGCCGTCCAAGCCAGAAAAGCGCCCAATACGAAATCGCATGCGGCCCGGCCCGAAGGTTCTCCTCCACTTCCGACATGCCCACCTGGGCCGGAATTGCAAGCGCGGCCGCGGCGAACGAGGCGGCCCCCTGCATATCCCCCAAGGCGAGACTGAGGCGAGCCAACTGAACCCAGGGATCGCGTCGCGTCGAATCCCGGCGGACCGCGCGAAAGAGAAGCTCCTGAACCTCGTCCGTTAGCCCGCCGGTTGCGGCAAGGCAGTGCGCGGCGAAACACAGGCCCGCCGACCGCACGGCCGGCGTTACCCCAGGTCTATCCAATGCGGTAAGGATGGGCAGGGCGGAGCGGAAGTGCCTGCGTGACGCAAGTTCACGGCCCAAGAAGTACGCCCATCGCGGCGAACCGGGTTGGAAGAGGGCCTCCAGGGCAACGCCCGCGATCTGGTACCCCCGAGGCTTCGTTAGATCGGTGTGGTGACTGACCAGCAATCGGTCGCGGGGGAGAAGGGGTTTGACGGCGGGCAGGGGCGAAGTCTCGACCAGATAGTTGTGGGCCCGCCCTTTCCACTTCATGGACCTCCGATCGTAGAGACAGTCGTGGAGTTCTACCGACCACCCCCCGTGACCGAGGACCCGACACTCGAACCGATACCCCCGCGAGTCCCCCTCCCGGATGAGGCCGTCGAGAAAAGTCGTATCAAGGGCCTCCACCACGTCTCCGCCGTCGACCACGAGCTGGAAATCCTCGCGAGCGAGCGCCGAGGCGAAATTCCGCGCTCGGGCGAAGTGGAAGAGCCGCTCACCCGCGTTTACCAGTGGACCCTCGCCCTCGCGCGCGAAGGCCGCATTGATTCTGAGGGCCTGCTCCTCGCTCAGCTGGCCGTTGAATCGCCGAGACTCGACGGCCACGCGGCAACCCTCCTTCCTCGCTATCCCGGCGGTTCCGTCACTGCTGCCGGTGTCGAGCACCACCACGTCCCCTCCCCGGTCGCGAAAATCGGCAAGCGAGGCCAGGAGACGCGGAAGGCGCTCCGCCTCGTTGCGTACGACGATGACCACGGAGAAACGCGGCTTGCGATGCTTCGCACGACCACCCGAAGACATCAGGGCCGTCGCGAGTTGGCGAGCATTCGGACGATGACGCGGGCGGCCTGATGCGCGTCGCCACGACGGCCGCGAACCACCCGAGCCTCGGAGACGACGGAGGCCAGCGCCTGCAAAGAGCGGCGTGGCCGACGGCGCGCCGGGAGGGTGTGCTGGAGCAGTCCCAGGGTTCCCGCCGCCGGACTCACCGTCCTCGGTTTGAAGCTTCGGCCTTCCTCAAAAGAGGTGAGCACGACGAGCCGCACCGGCAGAGCGCGTTTGCCCGCCACCGCGCCCAACGATTCCGGGGAACGAAGGTCCCCGGGCTTCGCGGGCCCATGCGCGCGAATCGATAGCGACTCCGCCCAAGGCCAGACCCGACCCCGCGAATCGAGAACGGCGTATTCGTCGGAATAGTAGACGGCGCCCTGTTGAACCAGCGCCTGAACCAATGTGGTCTTTCCTGAGAAACTCCGGCCGGGCACCAGCACCGCCTTGCCATCTATCCCAACCACGCCGGCATGGACGAACACGCGGCGACGGGCCAGAGCACCGATCAACATGGAAATGTCGCGGTTGAAGGTCCGCCGGAGCTCGGCCGGGTCGAGCGAGCGTTCGAGACGCGTCGCGTCCCGATACAGGACGTGAAAGCGCTTCATCCCAACCCTGCCCCCCTCCCCTCCCTCGACCAGAGAGTAGAGGGCGTCAACCACCCGGGCTCGACCGGGGCGCAGGGTCCGAGGGAGCCAGCTCAGGAGCATGGCCAGGCCTGCATCGGACGTGGAGCGAAGGCCGATGCGCACGCCATAGCAAGCGGCCGAGAATCCCGCCGCCCACCCGAGGCGGTCAACCGCCTTCTGTCAGGTCGAAGGAGGACCGGCGAGATAGGGCAGCATTTTGGTTTCCGGATTTCGGGGCGCGGCGGCGAATCGGCGCGGGCTCGAGTTCGAGGGCGCTCGAGGAATCGTCGCCTGGCGTTACTTGATGCAGACCGCGCGGACCTGCTTCTGGTCGGTGATGCCCTTCACCGCCTTGGCCAGGCCGTCCTGCAGGAGCGTGCGCATTCCATCCTTCAAGGCCTGTTCGCGCATGGTTTCGACACTCGCCTTCTTCTGGATGAGCCGCTTCATCTCGTCGGTCGCCACCAGGAGTTCGTGTATGCCGAGCCGGCCCTTGTAGCCGGTGCCCCCACACTTCGGGCAGCCCTTGGGCCGGTACAACTGAAGCTGGCCGAAGGGGGCGTTGAGCTCGGGCCAGAACTCGGCCCCGTAGGTTTCCACCAGGTCGTCGTACTCGAGTTTCTCGGGAGAGTACGCCTCCTTGCAGTCCTTGCACAGGGTGCGCACCAGGCGCTGGGCCATGATCCCGAGAAGCGCGTCCGCGAAGTTGAACGGATCGATGTCCATGTCGATGAGGCGGGTGATGGTCTCCGGGGCCGAGTTCGTGTGCAGGGTCGACAGGACCAAGTGACCGGTGAGCGAGGCTTCGATGCCGGTGGCCGCGGTTTCGTGATCGCGCATTTCACCGACCATGATCACGTCGGGATCGGCGCGCAGGAAGGCCCGCATGGCGGTGGCGAAGGTGAAACCGATCTTCGGAAAGACCTGAACCTGGCGCAATCCATACTGGGTGATTTCCACCGGATCCTCGGCGGTCCAGATCTTCATGTCCACGGTGTTGATGTAGCCGAGCCCGGAATGCAGGGTCGTGGTCTTGCCGGAACCGGTCGGCCCCACGACGAGACAAATTCCATACGGCTTGGAGAGCATCGCCTTGAACTCGGCGATGTTGCGGTCGGAGAAGCCCATCTTTTCAAGAGGAAGGGGTTTGCTGGCCGCGAGGATACGCATCACGATGTCTTCGTTGCCTCCGGCCGTCGGAATGGTCGCCACGCGGAGCTCGATGACGCCCATGGGTCCCTTGAACCGGATCTTTCCGTCCTGAGGTTTGCGTTTTTCGGAGATGTCGAGCTTCGACATGATCTTGTAGCGCTGAACCAGCGCCTGGCGATGGGCGGGGGGAACTTCAAGGTGTTTGATGCAGTCCCCGTCGATCCGGAATCGGATCAGGGTCGGGACTTGTTTCCCATAAGGCTCCACGTGGATATCAGACGCACCCCTGTTGTAGGCCTCGATGATGATCTTGTTGGCGAGTTTGACGATCGCGGTGTCGCTTTCGTTGGCGTCCGCTTCACCCGGAGCGCTTTCCTCGCCTTCGATCTCGCTCTCCTCTCCGGAGCCGAGTTCGGTGATGATGGTGGCAAGATCGGCCGTGTCGTCGATCGTGGGCGCCGATCCCGGGGCAAGGCCGACGCCGTAGCTCGCGCCCAGGTACTGCATGATGTCGTCTTTGAGGGCGACCAGGAATTCGTGGCGCGGCGACAGGTTCATGGCCTTGATGGCATCGCACCGGGTCAGATCGTAGGGATCCTCGACCGCCACGAAGAGCGTGCCTTCGCGCTTCTCAATCGGAGCCGAAACATTCTTCTTGAGGAAATCGATGGTCATGCGCGCCTTGATGTCCTCGGGCATCAGATAGCCCTCGGGCGGAGCCCAGAATTTGCAGTTGAAGAACTGCGACATCGCCTTGCCCAGTTCCTCTTTCGGAACCTTGAAATCGTCCATCAGGATCTTCGAGACGTCGACCTGGTTGACCCGAGCTCTGGTGACCGCGGACTCGATGTCTTTTTCGGAGACGACGCCTTTGTCGATGAGCGCCCCGTACTTCGTGGGTTTCGAACTGCGGGCCGCGCGGTGCTGGTTGTAGAACGCGATGCCGAGGATCTTCGCCAGTTCTTCGGCCGCCTCGTCGTCTTTAGGACCAAAGCCCGTGCCCCCTCTCTTGTTGATCAGTTGGAGGACACCCAGCAGGTACTTGTCGAAGACGATCGGGCAGGCGAGCACCTGGGTGGTGCGATAGCCGGTGGTCTTGTCCCAACGGGCATCGAACTTCAGGTTGGGGTGGAGTTTCGCGAGTTCGGCGGGGTCGTAGGCGTTGCGAATATTGATGGTCTTGCGGGAGAGAGCGGTGAACCCGGCGATCGACCCGAAGGTCTTGGGAACCCGGATCTCCTTGACGTCGGTGCCCGCCTTGAACATCGAGAAGAGTTCCTGGTTCTTCGTGTCCAGGGCGAAAATCGTCACCCGATCCGCGTCCACCAGATCCAGGATCTTGTCTTTAACTTCGGTCAGGATGTCCTGAATGCTGGCTGCGGTGTTGAGGGCGTGGGCGATTTCGATCAGCCGCTTGCGGTACGAGATCTCTCGAGACGTATCCGGGGGGCGGGTTGTGGACATGGAAGCGCGCACTCCTTGGTTTGGGCTCTTTTGTGCGGCCTTGGCCTTCGTGGGTCTCGGCCTTTTACGGTCTTTGCCACCTCGCGCCGCCCGAGGCGGGTGAAAAAGCGCGGGGAATCAGAGGCAAGGATAGGCACCTACCCTTGTAGCGTCAACGTTTTGCGGACGACGGTCCGGCCAGGGGACATCGCCTCCGCACGAATTGATCTCGCTCAATATCAAAAGATTTGCGGATAGATACTAATCTCACCTCTTAATGATTTAACATCGGTACTTTACAGCTAAGGAGACAAATATGACCCCAACACCTCTTCGAGACTTCCTTGAGATTCCCTATGACCAGCTGGAGGAAATGAACCTCGAGGTCAAGGAGGAGAGACTGACCCGGGTCTCTCCGGCCAAGATCCGCGAAAAGCGCCTTCGCTACCTGAAGGACGAGAAGCGAATCAAGGCCGTCACCGTCTGCTTCACGGATCTTGAAGGCCGGCTGCACATGCTGGACTACGACAAGAAGTTCCTCCTCGCCTCGGCGGACAACCTGACCTTCGACGGGTCCTCGGTGCGGGGGTTCACCGCTCAGCAGGAGTCCGATCTCAGGCTGGCCATCGACTGGGCCGCTTTCTACTGGCTCCCCGCGGACGTCTTCGGGCCGGGCAAGGTCCTGGTCTTCGGCGAGGTTCTGGATCGCGACGGACGGGCCTACGAGGGCGACATGCGGGCGACTCTCAAGGCCTACACCAACAAGCTCTTCGAGAAGGACGGCACGGTCTGCCAGGCCGCCAACGAGATCGAGGGATTCCTGTTCAAGGGCCGTGACGCGGAGCGCCGCTACCATGAGGTTGGTCGGTTCGATTTCATCTCCACCGGCGGCTACTACCACTCCCTCCCGGGAGACGCCCTGCGTCAGTTCATCGACCGCGCCGCTGAGGTTCAGCGAGCCATGGGCTTCGCCAACGAGAAAGACCATCCTGAAGTGGCCCCGTCACAGTTCGAAATGAACTACTCGTACACGGAGGCCCTCATCGCCTCCGATCAGGTGCAGCTCTACAAGCTGCTGTGCCGTCAAGTGGCGCAGAACTTCGACATGAGCGCGTCTTTTCTCCCCAAGCCGGTGACCGGGGTGAACGGCAATGGCATGCATACGAATCTGTCGGTGGCCCGGAAAGGAAAGAACCTCTTCTACGACGCCAAGGGGCCGGACATGCTTTCGAAGGCGGGCTGGGACTTCATCGATCGAATCCTGACCAGCGCCAACGACATCTGCCTCATGCTCAACTCGTCGGTCAACTCCTACCGCCGCCTCGACCCCCATTACGAAGCGCCCAATCAGATCAAGGCCTCCGCGATCAACCGCGGGGCCATGATTCGGATTCCCCTCGGCAACGAGCGGTCCAAGCGGGTGGAAGTTCGCTCCGTGGCTCCCGACTCGAACCCCTACATGGCCATCTACGCCATGTTGCGCACCGGCCTCGAGGGGCCGGTTTCGGAGAAAGGCGACGACCGGAAGGAGCGCACGCGCTTCCTGCCCGACAACATCTACGACGCGGTCCGCCTCTACAAGGGAAGCGACTACATCAAGAAGCTGTTCGGCGAGGATGTGGCGTCCAAGTATGCCGAGTTGAAGATGGCCTCGGCCGAGCGTTGCCCCAAGGCCCTCGGTTCGCTGATCAAGACGGCCGAGATCCAGTTTCACCACGAGGTGACGAACCAGTACCTCTGGGGTCAGTTCTGAGTTGGGGGGCGGTGACCGGCCCCGCCCCCCAAACCCCCTTCGCTCCGGCCGGAGTAAATCCGGCCCTCGCTCCTCTGGCCAAGCGCAACGGGAACGAGAGCGGCCCCGCATGGGCCGCTCAAGCCTCCCAGGCTCACGCAGGCCCTGGAACTCGACGATGCCCGCGTACTTCCCTTCCACCGTCGACTGCTCCTCCCTTGCGACAACTTGCCGCACTCGGCCCGGCAGGCTCCCGGCGGAGGCTCATGCGGCGATACGGGAGCGAATAGGGTGGATTGCCCTCGCGAGGATGGCACGGATCGCTTTGCTGTGAAAGGATCTGGGTCCAACATGCGTCATCCGCTGAGGCTCTCCGTCGTCGTCTGCTCCGGTCGCACCGCCCCTCGAGGGCGCAGTGGCTCGGCTGCTTTGGGCCCCGCATGAGCGGGCGACTGCGGGTCGCCCTCGTTGTCCTGCTGGCGGTTGGAACCGCCGGCCTCTACGCCTACTTCCAACCCGGCGATCTGCTCACCCTGGAGAGATTGAAGGAGACCTCGGCTGACCTTGCCGCGAGGCGGAATTCCGCGCCCGGGGCCTTCACGGCGTTCTTCTTCGGCCTGTACGTGGTGGTGGCAGCACTACCCCTCCCCGGCGCCGCCCTCCTCACCCTCGCCGCCGGCGCTCTGTTCGGTCTCGGCCGAGGAGCCTTGCTGGTGTCCTTCGCGTCCAGTCTGGGCGCCACCCTCGCGTTCCTGGCTTCGCGGTACCTGTTGCGCGACCTGGTTCAGCAGCGAGTTGGGGCATGGCTGCCGTCAGCAGCAGCGACGGGTTCAGCATCTCGCGTGAAAAACTCAACATCCTCCGCCACTCAATCGGCTACGACGATAACGGCGGCGACAGATACCCAAACGCCCGTTCGCTGGATGAACGCCGCAACCATTTCGTGACCAGTCCAAAAGACAAAGACGGGCTACTCTGCCAAGAGTTAGTCGCTGCTGGCTGGATGATAGACCACGGCCCGGCCGTAATCACTGGCAGCGACAACCTCTATCAAGTGACCGACGAAGGACGCGCAGTGGTCCTGCTACACAAGCCAATCCCGCCACGAATGACACCGAGCAAGAGGCGCTACCAACGATGGCTAGACGCTGACTGTGGAATACCATTCCGAGAATGGCTGGGCATCAAACGCAAGAGATGCTGAACGCCAAACTGAGCGCATGACCACCGCGCCCGCGAGTGTCGGATTCACGCAAACCGTCAACGCGGTGGGCATTCGCTCCAGTGCTGGGTTCGAGCGTCCGGCCATAAACCCCAATAAAATCAATGCTTCCGGCCTCCTGAAAATAGTTTCACTTTCCTCTTTACAGGAAACCGCTTTCCTGTCATATTCTAACCATCGAAGGGCAAGTAACCCGACGAAGAAAAACAGAATATGAAAGCAACAATCGAACAAATCGCGGATCGTGCAAACCTACTCTCCGGCTCAATGGGCCACGGCTACGCCTGCTACGCCGCCTGTCGGGAAATGGGAGTCGAAGAATCAGAAGTGCCGATGACGGCCAGCATCGTCAGCACTGAACTGACTAACCGGGAGATGAATCCTCGCGTGCCAACCGCTGTCGAAAAGGAAAAGGCCGCTGCCAAGGCCGCTGCCATCGCCGCGCTCGTTCCGAAACACCTGGCCGCCATCGCCGCCAACATCGAAGCCGAATCACAAAAGCGCGGCGGCAACTGGGGGCAAAAAGCCCTCTCCGCGATTCGGCGCGGCAAGCCACGGTCTGAACACCAATCGCTCGCCATTCATCTCGCGCGTGTAGAAGTGGAGGCGTCCAATGAATAAAGCCGCACAAGCACTTGGAAGGCTGGCCAAAGGCGTGCCGAAAACTCTGACGGAGGAACAGCGGACATTCCGTGCCGAGCAGTTGGCGGCTGCTCGGCTGAAACGCCACAAGAAACCCAAGCGCGTCGCCCGGCGCTCGAACGATGAGGTCAGCGAATCGGCGCGCAAATTACCAACGACGTGAGCAACGAGATAGACATCCAAACTGCTGCGGCTCGCGCCGATTCGCCTGCACCGACGGGTTCGGATGTCCGGCCCAAGACTCGCGGACTGCCAGACGGAAGCAGGTGCGAAGTCTGCGGACTCGTCGGCCCGCGCTCGCACATGAACTGGTCGAGTGTGCTGTTTGATCCAGCGGACAAATTTCATCTTCGCCTCGTCGAAAACATGCCCCAGCCGTTCAGGTCGCTGCTGCGTCCCAACCACAAGGTTGGATTCTGGGCGCATGTGG
>JANODX010000098.1:0-2154 GCA_031412915.1 Vicinamibacteria bacterium
AGCGCCGAGGGCCATGCGAATGCCGATCTCGCGGGCGCGCTGCGAGACCGTGAACGCGATCAGGCCGTAGACCCCGAGGGTGGAGAGCGCAAAGGCGACGCTGCTGAAGGCTCCGATCAGCCACAGGTTGAAGCGGCGGCTACCCAGGGCCTCATCCAGCGCCCTCTCGACCGTGCGGATCCGAACCGGCGCCTCCGGATTCAACTCGCGGGCGATCGCGCGGACGCCGCTGCTGATCGAGTCCGGCTCCGGCCCCCGCGCGATCAATGAGAACGATGAGGCCTTGACCGGGCGTTGCCTCGCTGCGCCATACACCATCGGCTGAGCGCGCGATTCCGGCGACAACTCGCGCACATCGCCCACAATGCCAACGATTCGCATGCCGCGAAGGTCGCCATCCATGTTGCCGAACTGAACGTAGCGGCCAATGGGATCCTGGTCCGGCCACTTCGTCTTCGCGAGCAACTGCGAGATCACCGCGACCTGGGGGGTGTCGCGTCCGTCGCCGTCGTCGACGAATCGTCCGCGTACCAGAGGAATTCCCATCGTTTCGAAGTAGCCGGGACTCACCAGGCGATAGCCTGCCAGCGCCGATCGCGCGAGCAACTCTTCCTGGCTCAGAGCCTGGATCGAATCGTAGGATGTGAATTCATCGGCGCGTGACATTTCGACGAACATCCCATTGCTGTACTCACCGCCGCCCAGCGGGAAGTCGTTGATGAGCCCGGCGGAGGTAACCCCCGGCAGCGCGCGCACCCGTTCAAGCAGAGAGTCTGGGAAGGTCGACTGGGGAGACCTGGCATCGAGCCTGGGCAGGCTGACGTCCGCGACGAGAGCGTTGTCGAGCTTGTATCCGGGATTCACCGCGAGAACCGCGCGCAGGCTCCTGGCCAGCAATCCCGCACCGACGAGCAGCACGAGGGTGAACGCCACCTCGGTCACAATCAACGCCTGACGAACACGCATCTGCTTTCGCGAGCCCGTCCCGCCGCGCGAGGACTCGGTGAGGGTGGTCGCGAGCGCGGGCCCGCGGTTGAACGCGGCCGTGATCAAGCTCAGCACCAGGGCTCCCCCGCTCGCGGAGAAAAGTGCGAACCCGACGCCCCTCCAGTTGACGCCCACCGATTCGAGCCGCGGCGCGCTCGCCGGTCCCAGAGTTGCAAAGAGCGGCACCACAACCGCGGCAAGCACGACCCCGAACAGACCGCCCCCCACGCACAGGACGAGCGCCTCGGCGAGGGCCTGGAGGCGGAGTCGCCCGGGGGTCGCCCCGAGGCTCAACTGCACCGCGAAGTCCTTTTGGCGCGAAGCCGCTCGCGCGACCATCAGATTCGAGACATTCGCGGCGGCTACGACCAGCAGGAGAACGGAAGCGATGAAGAGCATGTCGAGCCCTTGCCTGGACCGACCGGTTGCGACTTCGAGGATAGGAATCGCGGTCGCATCGGACATCCACGTCTGATCCTTGTAGGTGCTCTTCAGCGATCGCGACAGGGCGCTGAGGTCGGCCCGCGCCTCACCCAGACCGACGCCATCCTTCAGTCGCGCGACGACCTGAAAGTTGTGAGCGGATCGCGAAGTCTGCGGCGGCATTCGCTCGCGGACCCTCCACACCTTCGTGCCCGCCGGGTAGTCGAACCCAGGCGGCATGACGCCCACGATGGTGTAGCCCTCGGACCCCACCGAGACGATGTCGTCATTCGTGGGCGGGCGGGTCTCGCCCTCGCGGGTGCGGCGCCAGAAGTCGGCCGAAACCACAACCACCGGCGCTGCGCCTTCGCGCTGTTCATCAGGGAGGAAGGCTCGGCCGGTCGCCGGTTTCACGCCCATCACCTCGAAGAATCCCTGTGACACCGTGGTGACAACCGTGACCATCGGTTCGCCCCGGCCCGACACCGGCTCCTCGCTTCGCGCCATCTCCGCCATACCGGAGAAGCTGTGCGTACCCTGCTGCCAGTCGAGATAGTTCGGCTCCGAGATGTTGCCACGTGCGCCCGCTTCATTGAGCTGAAAAAGGCGAACGATCCGGTCCGATTCGGGATAGGGCAGAGGCCTCAGGAGGACGCCGTCGTAAACGCTGAACATCGACGAGGACGCACCGATGCCGAGACCAAAGGTGAGAATCACCGCGACCGAGAATGAAGGCGTTCGGCG
>JANODX010000099.1:0-16059 GCA_031412915.1 Vicinamibacteria bacterium
GGGCGGGGAAGAGAAGCCGCTCTGGGATGGGGCCAAGGAAATGGCCGACCGCATGATCCGCATCTTCACCCGCGATGAGGACGGCCGAAGGCCCTGTCATGGGAGCCGGGAGAAGTTCCAGACCGATCCCTTCTGGCGCGATCTCATCCTCTTCTACGAGTATTTCCACGGAGACACCGGCGAAGGCCTGGGGGCGTCGCACCAGACCGGCTGGACGGGCCTGGTGGCGAGCCTCATCGACGAATGGCGGAAGGCTCCGGAGCCGGGCGGGCCGCCTCCGGTCGACCCGAAATGAAGATCGCCACCTGGAACGTGAATTCGATTCGGGTGCGCGAGGGGAGACTGGCGGCGTTCCTCGCCCGCGAGCAGCCCGATGTCTTGTGCCTGCAGGAATTGAAGGTCGAGGACGACGACTTTCCCAAAGACGCGGTGCGCGCCGCCGGCTATGAGTTCGCGATCTTCGGTCAAAAGACCTACAACGGGGTGGCCCTGCTCGCGAAGCGGGGCCTGCCCCTCAAGAACATCTCCCGCACCTTCGAGGATGGCCGAGAAGACCCCCAGGCGAGAGTGATCGCCGCCGACGTGATGGGTGTCCGGGTGGTGTCCGTCTACGTGCCCAACGGGGGAGAGGTGGGCTCGGAAAAGTGGATCTACAAGCAGTCATGGCTGAAGAGACTTCACGCCTACGCCTCGGAAAGGCTCGATCTGCGAGGGAAGGTGGCAATTTGCGGGGACATCAACATCGCCCCCGAAGCCCGCGACGTGGCCAAGCCCGATCGCTGGAAGAACAGCGTCCTCTTCCATCCGGAGATGACGGCGGCGTTTCAGGATCTCCTGGCTCTCGGTCTCGTGGACACCGCGCGCCTGCACCATCACGGCGATGGGCCCTTCACCTGGTGGGACTATCGGATGCTGGCTTTTCCGAAGGGCGATGGCTTGCGCATCGATCACATCTTCGCTTCCCAGGCTTTGGCGGGGGCGTGCACCGAAGTCCGCGTGGATCGGGACGAGCGCAAGGGCGAAAAGCCCTCCGATCACGCCCCCCTCATCGCGATCTTTCATTGAGGGCCTGGATCGGGTTTCGTCTTATAGTTCCAAGGGGTCAGGATGAGCACAGGTTTTGAAACCGCCCCTATCGACCCCGGTGCCCTGAGCGCTCTCAAACAACATGTCTGATTCTGTTCCGAAGCCACCCGTTCCGAACCCTGAACCGAGCGGGATTCCCGCCAAGATCGGGCGTTACGAGATTCTTGGAAAACTGGGCTCGGGGAGCACGGGAACCGTCTATCGCGCGACCGATCCGCTCATCGGGCGAATCCTGGCCATCAAGACCTTCCGGGTGGATCTTTCACCGGGCCCGCAACGGGACCGCTTCCTCCAGCGCTTCTACCACGAAGCGAGGATTTCGGGCGGACTGTCCCACCCCAACATCGTGGCCCTGTACGACGTGGGCGAGGTCGACGGACTGCCTTATCTGGTGTTGGAGCATGTCGAGGGTCCGACTCTCGACGTCGCTCTGGCCCGCTCGGGTCGGCTCGACTCCGCGGAAACGATCCGGGTGGTGGAACAGGCCGCGGACGCTCTCGACTTCGCGCATGCGCGAGGGATCGTTCACCGGGACATCCGGCCGGCCAACATCATTCTGGCCGGCGACAAGCGCGTCCGCATCGCCGACTTCGGAATTGCCCGCATAGAAGGCTCCCAGTTGACCCAGCATGGAGAGATCCTGGGCACCCCCGCCTACATGTCTCCCGAGCAGATCCGCGGCCAGGAACTTTCGGCCAGCAGCGACTTGTTCTCCCTCGGTGTGTGCGCCTACGAGATGCTCTCGGGACACCGACCCTTCGAGGGGAAGACGCAGGCGGAACTTCTCGAGGCCCTGGTCTATTCGCCCCCGACCGAGCCCAAGGAATTGAGGACCCTCGGCATTCCCAGTCGGGAGTTCATGTTCGTGTTCGAGCGCGCCCTGGCGAAGGATCCGGCGCACCGGTTCGCGGATGGCGCCTCCTTCGCGCGGGCCCTGAAGTCCTGCCTCGGGGTTCCCGTCCCCGGCGAAGAGCCGCTTCCCGTCGCGCGCATCGCCATCCCGGACCCCCCGCCTAACTTGCGGCGGGCGATTCTTCCACCGGTGGCGCCGCCGCCGATGCCGCCCTACAGGTTCGACTCCGGGGCCACCGTCGCGGCTGAAGGCGGCCGTGGGGTTAAAGGGGTTTCATCGACCGAGGCCACCGCGGTCTGGAACACCGGGCCGGAACCCGCATCCTCGGGTTCGCCGGACGACCCGGCGGGGGAACCGTATCTGCCCGTGACCATCGGATTCGACCAGAGATTGACCGCGAAGAAGAGCGACGCCGCGGCCGACGCGACCATGGTCACGCCCGACATAGATTTTGACCTGCCCCCGACCGCGCGAATGTCGCGCCAGGCCGTCGAGAGTCTTCTCGCCAAATCCTCTTCCGCCCGGGGAGCGGCCTCGTCCCCGGACGTGTCCCTCAACTCGGCACTCAAGAAGAACCCTCCCGACGCCGAGAGGGCCACGTCCCGGTCAAGGTCCGCCCTCGAGGACCTGCTTCCGCCCACCCGTGAAATGGCGAGACTGCCGTCCAAGGCGTCGGCGGGCGCCGCACAGGCGGGCGCCCCCGATACCGTGGTCGGCCCGCAGGATCCCAGCGGGACGGTAAGCAATCCCGGAACCTTGCAGCGACCCGCCGACAAGACCATGATCATGACCGAGTCCGAGAAGGCGGGGGCGGCGAAGATCAAGGACCACTCGGTCAGGCAGCTCCCGTTCCGTTCGGTCACACCGAAGCCGGCGCCGAAGCCCGCGGCCCCTCCCCCGCTCCCTCCAACACGTCCAGGGATACCCCGGCCGCCCGCCACGGCCTCGGCCGTCCGGCCCCCGACGCAGCCGGTCCCTCGTCCGTTTCTGGCGCCCAAGATCCTGTTGGGAGGAGTGGCCTTCTTGAGCGTTCTGGCCCTGGCTCTGGGTGTTCTGTTCGCCCGAGGGCCTGGGAAACCTGGGCCTAAGGCGGCGGAGATGTGGAACGACCTTCCCGTGTACCCGGAGGCGGAGGTCGAGAAGTCGCCCCTTCTGCTCTCCCACGACATGCCCGCGCCCAAGCTCGAACCGGGGCGCGTGGTCTCAGTCACAGTCTCCTGGATCGTCACTCCAGAGGGTGTGGTCGACGACCCTAGAATCGTCGGGTCGGCCTCGCCCGAGATCGATGCCTTCTTCCTCGAAGGCCTAAGGAAGTGGCGGTATGAGCCCGGACAGAAGGGCGGCAAGACCGTACCGGTGCGGGTCCTGCGAAAGTACACTTTCGGACAGCGGGGAAAGTCGGAAGGACCGTAAGTTGGCCAAGCTGATCATCAATCCGCAGATGCCCTCGAGGAAGGAGATCGACCTCCCGAGGGCCGACCTTTCGATCGGCCGCGATCCCACCAACGATGTGGTGATTCCGGACGCTCTGGTGTCCCGCCGTCACGCCCTCATTGTCTTCGATGGCCAAGAGTACCTTTTCCACGACTGCGAATCGTCGAATGGTTCCCTGCTCAATGGAAACCGTGTTTCGGAGCGCAAACTCGCCGATGGCGATGTCTTGTGGCTGGGGGCCTCCCGTTTGCTCTTCCGGGCCCCGGAAACCGACACGGAAGGCAATCTCGCCAAGGTGATCCAGCATCCCTCGTCCCAGAGAATGCGGTGCCCGGCCTGTGAGCAGGGCTTCCAGGCGGGAGATGTCTTCTGTCGGCACTGCGGCGCCACCATCGAGACCGAGCAGGCGGTCACCCGGTGCGCCTCCTGCGACGCGCGCGTGGTAGGCCCGGCCCGGTTCTGCAACGCCTGCGGCGATTCGTTGGCGCCGCGCGCCGGACGCAGTCTCGCCTACCAGAAAAGGCTCGATCGGGCCGAGAGGGCGTCCACGAGCGCGATTGATGCCCCTCCGCGCACGGCCTCCGCGGAAAAGAGGATGCTCGCCGCCCTGGTGGACCTTCTGGCCGGGGGGGCGCTCTTTGCGCTGTTCTTCCTGGCCCCCGTCGGTGTCTACCTGAACATGGACAACGGCAGTTCCCTCGCCGCCCGGCTGATGATCTTCCCGATCCTCTCGTTCCCCGCTTACTTCGTCGGGTTCTGGTGGGCGCGGGGGGCGACCCCCGGCAAGGAACTCCTGGGCCTCGGCATCGTCATGAAGGACGCGACGAAGCCTTTTGGCCTGCGTCCGGTCCTGGTCCGCTTCGCGGGATTCTGCCTGTCTCTTCTGACCTTGGGTCTGGGCTTCATGATGATTCTCATCGATGGGGACACCCTCCACGATCGTCTCGCGGGAACCTGCGTGGTTGAGCGTCGGCCGTGAGCGCATCCGACGCGCCCGAGTCGAACCACGAGCGGCCTGCCGGGGCTCGGAGTGATGTCCTGGGCGGGCCTTCCCCCGAGGGGGACGGGCCGGCCGCGGATTCGGTCGCCAAGGCGCCCCGCCGCCCCTTCTGGTCGGCCGCGTGGGACCTTCTCCACGATGTTTCGATCACCGTCCTCTTCTGTTTCTTCATCGTCACTTTCGTGGCCCAGCCGGTGCGGGTCCAGGGCGCGTCGATGCAGCCGCGGATCGAGGACAACGAACGTATCCTGGTCAACAAGTTCATCTATCGCTTTCAGGGCATCGAGCGAGGCGACGTCGTGGTGTTCTACTATCCACGCGACCCTTCGGTCTCGTACATCAAACGAGTCATCGGCCTGCCCGGCGACCTGGTCGAAATGAGGGGCGGCGCGGTGTACGTGAATGGAGCGCCGATTGCCGAGCCCTATCTCCTGCCCGACTACCGCGACCGCTACGACATGCCCGGAATCGCGGTCGAGCGGGGCCACTACTTCGTGATGGGCGATCACCGATCGAGCAGCATGGACAGCCGGTCCTTCGGACCCGTCCCCGAGAAGTACATCTACGGGAAGGCGTCTTTTTGTGTCTGGCCCATCGCTAAAACGGGCCGCGTTCGGTGAGCAGGGTCGCGGGGCAGAATCGCCCCCCGGCGGGCGTTCGGTCGTCGTGCGCACTCGTTCTCGAGGACGGGGCGGCCTTTCATGGCCTGAGCTTCGGCCGCGCCGGCGACACCACCGGCGAAGTGGTGTTCAACACGGCTCTTTCCGGCTATCAGGAAGTCCTGACTGATCCCTCGTACGCCGGCCAGATAGTGACGATGACCTATCCCCACATTGGCAACTACGGCGTCCACGCCCACGATATGGAGTCCGCCCGCGCTCAGGTCACGGGTTTCGTCGTCCGCGAAATCGCTTCGCTCGATTCGAGCTATCGGTCCGAGGGCTCTCTCGAGGCCTGGCTCGCTGAACAGGGCATCGTCGGAATCTGCGGCATCGATACGCGGGCGCTGGTTCGTCATCTTCGCACGCAGGGCGCGAAGCGGGGCGTCATCTCCACCGCCACCGGCGGAATCGACGCGCTGGTGAAGCGTGCTCGCGCTTCGCGCGATATGAACGGCCTCGACCTCGCGCGCGAGGTGACGACGGCCGCGGCCTATGACTTCAGGGATCCCGCGGGCGTCGCGGGTCCCGTGGTCCTGAGGTTCAAGGTGGTGGCTTACGACTTCGGGATCAAGCGGAACATCCTGAGGCTTCTCGCCGCTTCCGGTTGCGACGTCCGGGTCGTCCCCGCGACCACCACCGCCTCCGAGGCCCTGGCCCTCAAGCCCGACGGCGTGTTCCTCTCGAATGGTCCGGGAGATCCGGGCGCCTGCACGTACGCGATCGAGTCCGCGAAGGCGATCATGGATTCGGGCACGCCGCTCTTCGGCATCTGTCTCGGTCACCAGATCCTCGGCCTCGCTTGCGGCGGCCGGACGTACAAGCTCAAGTTCGGGCATCGTGGCGCCAACCATCCGGTCAAGGATCTGCAGACCGGGAAGGTCGAGATCACCTCGCAGAACCACGGCTTCGCCCTCGATCGCAGTGTCTTCGAGAACAGGCAGTTCGAGCTCACCCACGTGAACCTCAACGACGACACCGTCGAAGGTTTCCGCCACCGCGATCTGCCCGTGATCTCGGTGCAGTACCACCCGGAGGCGAGCCCGGGGCCGCACGACTCGCGGCATCTTTTCGCGACCTTCGTCCGGATGATGGAGAAGAAGAAGGGAACGGGAGATCGGTGAAGGATCCGACCATCAAGTCGGTCCTGGTCATCGGTTCCGGACCGATCGTCATCGGCCAGGCCTGCGAGTTCGACTACTCGGGCACCCAGGCCATCAAGGCGCTGAAGCGCGAGGGCCTCCGCGTGATCCTCGTGAACTCGAACCCGGCCACGATCATGACCGACCCCGAGTACGCGGACGCCACCTACGTGGAGCCGCTGACTCCGGAGTTCGTCGAGAAGATTCTCGAGAAAGAGCGGCCCGACGCGGTTCTGCCCACGGTGGGCGGCCAGACCGCGCTCAATCTCGCGGTCGCGCTGGCCAAGCGGGGGACCCTCGATCGCCTGGGCATCCGCCTGATCGGCGCGTCGCGCCGCGCGGTGGAAGTGGGGGAGGACCGCCAGCTCTTCAAGGAGGCGATGCATCGCATCGGCCTCGACGTCCCGCGAAGCGCCGTGGTGAAGTCGATGGAGGAGGCGCGGGCCGCGGTGAAGGAGACCCGCATCCCCGCGATCATCCGGCCGTCGTTCACCATGGGCGGCTCGGGGGGCGGCATCGCCCGCACCGACGCGGAGTTCGAAGACATCGTCACCCGCGGTCTCATGATGTCGCCGGTGCACGAGGTGCTGATCGAGGAGTCGATCCTCGGCTGGAAGGAGTACGAGCTCGAGGTCATGCGCGACCGAGCCGACAATTTCGTCGTGATCTGTTCGATCGAGAACTTCGATCCGATGGGCGTGCACACCGGCGACTCCATCACCGTCGCTCCCGCGCAGACTCTGTCGGATCCTGAGTATCAGCGGATGCGGAACGCGGCCCGGGACATCATCCGCGAAGTCGGGGTGGAAACCGGCGGTTCGAACATTCAGTTCGCCACCGATCCGAAAACCGGCCGGCTCATCGTCATCGAGATGAATCCGCGCGTCTCCCGCTCCTCGGCCCTCGCCTCCAAGGCCACCGGTTTTCCGATCGCCAAGATCGCGGCCCTGCTCGCCATCGGCTACACCCTCGACGAGATCCAGAACGACATCACCAGGGTGACCCCGGCGTCGTTCGAGCCCACCATCGACTACGTGGTGGTGAAGATTCCGCGCTTCGCCTTCGAGAAGTTTCCGGGGGCGTCGTCCACCCTCGGGACGCAGATGAAGTCGGTGGGCGAAGTGATGGCCATCGGCGGGACATTCAAGGAAGCGTTCCAGAAGGGGCTGCGTGGTCTCGAGATCGGAGCGAAGGGATTCTTCCTCGAGGGGGTCAGCGATTCGGGCCTCACCGGCGCGGCCCTGGATGCGGAGATGGCGCGGCCGAGCCCGGATCGCCTCTTCCATATCCGCAGCGCGTTCGACCAGGGTCGCAGTCTCGAGAACATTCACGCCGTCACCGCCATCGATCCGTGGTTCCTCGATCAGCTTCGGCAGATCGTGGACGGAGAGAAGGGGATCGCGACGGGCGGCCTTGACGCGGGGCCGGGAGCGTGGCGTCAGGCCAAACAGCTTGGCTTCTCGGACGCGCGCATCGGCGAAATCATCGGAGCTTCGGAAGCGGAGGTGCGGACGCGGCGCCAGGGTCAGGGCGTCATCCCCGTCTACAAACGCGTCGACACCTGCGCCGCCGAGTTCGAGTCCCATACCCCATACCTGTATTCGACCTACGGGAGCGAGTGCGAGGCGGATCCGACCACGAGGCGCAAGGTCATGATCCTGGGCAGCGGGCCCAACCGGATCGGCCAGGGCATCGAGTTCGACTACTGCTGCTGTCACGCGAGTTTCGCGTTCCAGGAGGAGGGTTGCGAGACCCTCATGGTCAACTGCAACCCGGAGACGGTGTCGACCGATTACGACACCTCCGACCGCCTCTACTTCGAGCCCCTCACCTTTGAAGACGTCATGAACATCGTCGAGCGCGAGAAGCCCGATGGGGTGGTCATCCAGTTCGGAGGCCAGACTCCGTTGAAGCTGGCTCTCCCCCTGGTGCGGGCCGGCGTCCCGATCTGGGGGACTTCGCCGGACATGATCGACCTGGCCGAAGACCGAAAACGTTTCGCCCGGCTTCTCGACGAACTCAAGATCGCGCAGCCCGAGAGCGGGACGGCGTCGTCCATCCCCGAGGCGCGCGAAGTGGCCCGCCGCATCGGCTATCCCGTGCTCGTCCGCCCGTCCTACGTGCTGGGCGGCCGGGCCATGGCCATCGTCTATTCGGATGACGACCTCGAGATGTTCGCAGGGGAGGCGGTGAAGGCTTCGCCCGATCATCCGATCCTCGTCGACCGGTTCCTCGAAGACGCCTTCGAAGTCGACGTCGACGCCTTGGGCGACGGAGCGCGCGTGATCATCGGGGGAATCCTGGAGCACATCGAGGAAGCCGGGATTCACAGCGGCGATTCGGCCATGGTGCTCCCGACTTACAAGGTCAAGCCCGAACACCTCGAAACCATTCGCGACTACACCCGCCGCCTCGGTCTCGCCCTCGACGTGCGCGGGCTCATGAACGTTCAGTACGCGATCAAGGACGACCGGGTCTACGTCCTCGAGGTGAACCCGCGGGCGTCCCGGACGACACCCTTCGTCAGCAAGGCCACCGGCATCCCCTTGGCAAAAATCGCGGCGAAGATCGCGGCCGGCCGAACCCTCGAGGAGCAGGGTCTGGTCAAGGACCTCGAAGTGAAGCGAGTATTCGTCAAGGAGTCGGTGCTGCCTTTCGTGAAGTTTCAGGGCAGCGACATCCTGCTCGGACCGGAGATGAAGTCGACCGGCGAGGTGATGGGTATCGCTCGTGATGTGGGTGTCGCTTTCGCCAAGGCGCAGTCCGGGGCGGGGACATCGATACCCACGTCGGGCAGTGTCTTCGTCTCCGTGCACGACAACGACAAGGCGGGCGTGCTCGAAATGGCCCGGTCCCTCCACGAGTTCGGTTTCAAGATTCTGGCCACCCGGGGGACCGCGGCATTTCTCACGAAGGGCGGGGTGCCTTCAAGGACGGTGGCCAAGGTGGGCGAGGCCAAACCGGATTGCGTCGATCTGATCCGGGGAGGTCAGATTCAACTGGTGATCAACACGCCGCTCGGCCAGAAGTCCTTTGCGGATGAAGGCGCCATCCGCAAGCAGGCGACCCAGCAGGGCGTTCTCGTCTTCACCACCCTGACCGGAGCGGCCGCGAGCGTCGACGCCATCCGCGCCCTGCGCACCGATTCCTTCGAGGTGGAATCGCTTCAGGAGATCCTGTCGTCGTGACCCTCAGGAAGCCTCTGGTGCTGGCCCTGTCCGGCGGGGGCGCCCATGCCGCCGCTCACGCGGGCGTCATCGAGGAACTCGCCGCCCAGGGTGTGCGTCCCACCGGTTATGCGGGTGTTTCCGGCGGTTCCCTGGTGGCCGCCGCCTATCTGGGGGGCGCCAGCATGGAGGCCCTCGTCGGAGAAGCCTCGCGCCTCCATCCCTGGTTCTGGGTCCGCGGTTGGGGGGGAGGTCTTCTCTCCGGCACGAAGCTTGGCGTCCTGATCGACCAGTTTCTGCCCAAGGAGACTTTCGAGGAGTTGTCGGCGCCCCTGGCCGTCCTCGCGACCGACATCGACACCGGCCAGGGTGTGGTCTTCCAGTCCGGCAACGTGCGGGATGCCGTTCGCGCTTCGTGCAGCTTCCCCGGGGTCTTTCCCCCCTTCCTCCTGGGCGGCCGGCGTCTGTACGACGGCGGGGTCACCGATGTCGTGCCCGTCAAGCTGGCCCGCGAACTTGCCGGGGACGAGGGTGTGGTGGTGGCGGTGGACGTGAACGGGGGCACGCGCTGGCCGGCCGCCGAGTCGTTCGTGGCCATCGCTCTGCGCGCGGGCTTGACCCTCCTGCGCTCGAGAACGCGGGTCGAGCTTTCGGGGGCCGACCTGGTGATAGCACCCGCCATGGGAGACTCCGGCTGGATGCAGCCGCGCAAGATCCCCGCGTTCTTCGAAGCCGGACGCGAGGCCGCCCGCGCGGCGCTGTCGGAGATCAACCGTCTCATCGAGTCCTAGGAGCCCGTGGTGAAACTCAGCCGGCATTCGACGAACGCTGCATCCCGGCTGGCTGCGTTGCTCGTCGCCCGAATATTCCCGATATTGGGGCTCCTCTTGTCTTGCCATCCGGGCGCATCGCTCGTCTCGGTGCTGCGGCCGAGTTTCACCACGGACTCCTAGAGGAACGGTTTGACAAGGTTCAGGCGCCCTGTTCTGGTCGTCCTCCTGGTGGTCGGCGCGATCTTCCTGCTCCTTCCCGCGGAGCGGATGCCGGCCACCGGGCAGTGGCTGGTCCGCGCGGGACTCGAAAGTCGCACCGTCCGGATCGGGCGCCTGGACGTGCGCTACGTCCGGAAAGGCCAGGGACCCACGATCATCCTGATCCATGGTCTCGGGTCGTCGATCTACACCTGGTCCGATGTCATCCTCCCCCTGGCCGAGAGATTCGACGTGATCGCTCTCGATCTTCCGGGCTTCGGCGCGTCTTCCCAGCCTTTGGATCTGGCCTTCGACGATTACCCGACCACCGTCATCGGGCTCATGGATGCGCTGGGGGTGACGAGGGCCCATCTGGCCGGCAACAGCCTGGGCGGCGCCATTTCTCTTCTCCTGGCGGCGCGGACGCCCGAGAGAGTGGACCGCCTGGTCGTCCTGGACTCTGCCGGCTTGAAGATGAAGCCTGCGGAGCGGCCCTTCGTCATTCAACTGCTCGGTTCGAAAGCCGCCGCCGCCTTCGTCGAGGGTCTGCCGGTCAGACGCTGGCTCACCGCCGCCACCCTGCGACAGTTGTTCCATGACAGAACCAGGGTGACCGAGGAACGGATCGACGAGATGACGGCGCCCCTCCTGCGGCCGGGGGCGCTGGCTTCGGCCCGGTCTCTGTTGCTGTCCCGGGTCGACGAGCGGTTTCTCCCCGATCTCCGCCTGATTCAAGCGAAGACCCTGGTGATCTGGGGACGGTTCGATCCATGGCTGCCCGAATCCCAGGCCGATGTCTTTGTCGCGGAGATACGGGGCTCCCGCAAGATCGTTCTGGAGACCGGGCACATGCCGCAGGAGGAAAGGCCAGACGAAGTGGCGCGGTTGATCGGGGACTTCTTCATCCTATGAAGGCGCGACTTCGGAATCTCGCCGTGGTCCTGACTCTGTCGGCCGGCTCGGCCTGCACCAAGGAATCGGGTGTCGACCTCAGCGGGTACGCGGCCCGCCTGGTGGACGGCCGGGTGGTGGACCAGGGCAAGGCGTTCGCGGCCGATGTCCAGGGTCGCATGATCCACATCGACGACGTGGGCCTGCGGGTCCTTCCCGCCTCTCCTCCCTCCAGGCTGGTTCTGAAGACGAACATCCCGCGGGGGGGCGTTCTCCACATCGCCGCCGGAATCCCCGAGGACCGCCAGTCGAAGGGTGCGGTGGAGTTCGTCATCGGCGTCATGGAGAAGGGCAAGAACCAGACCATTTTGTCCGAGGTCATCGATCCCATCTCCAAACCCGAGCATCGGGTCTACGTGAATCTTCGCGTGGACCTGTCGCGCTTCGCCGGAGAGGGTCGCGAACTCGTTCTCGAAACGAGGGCCTTCGAAAAAGACGGCGATCTCTTCCGCGCCTACTGGGGAGCGCCCGTGATATCCGTCGACCCGAAGTTCTCGGTTCTGAAGAACCCTCTGGTCATCGTCTATCTCGTCGATACGCTCCGAGCCGATCACACGACATCCTACGGCTACGATCGACCGACCACCCCGCAATTGCAGATCTTCGCCCGGGACGCTGTCCTTTTCGAGAGCGCCATAGCGCACTCGTCCTGGACCAAGCCCTCGGTCGCTTCGCTCATGACCTCGCGCCTGCCCTCGCGCCATCGGGCCGTCCAGCTCCGCGATGCCCTCGACTCCGGCCAGGTCACCCTGGCGGAGATGCTCGCGGCCAAGGGCTTCGCCACCGGGGCGGTCATCGCCAACTCCGTGATCTACGCGGCCGATTCCAATTTCCAGCAGGGCTTCGACGTCTTCCGGGGCCTGCATGGCGAGGAAGGCCGGCGTTCGAAAATCGTCGACACCCGCCTGGTCGTCGACCAGGCCCTGGGCTTTGTGGATTCGAGACGGGGTTTGCCCGCCTTTCTCTACGTCCACACCATGGATCCTCATGTTCCTTACGCGCCGCCTCCACCCTTCGATACCATGTTCGAACCCCGGGCCGTTCCCGGCCACGCGGGTATCGACCCCCGCTCCGATTTCAAGGAACCTCTCGATCGCGAGCGGCTGATTGCCCAATACGACGGCGACATCGCCTACGGCGATCAGCAGTTCGGCCGGTTCATCGACGAGCTCAAGAAACGCGGGGTCTACGACGACGCCCTGATCTTCTTCGTCTCCGATCATGGCGAAGAGTTTCAGGACCACGGCGAGTGGCTCCACGGCAAATCGGTGTTCGACGAGCTGATCCGCGTCCCTCTGATCGTCAAGTTCCCCGGGGAACAGGGCGCCGCTTCGAGGGTCAAGCAGATGGTGGCTCTCTCCGACGTCTTGCCCACGGTTCTCGAGGCCCTCAACATGGGGGTGCCCGATCCCCCGGCCATCGTGGGCCGGCCCCTTCAGGGCGTGGCCTTTGGAAAGGCGCCCGAGCCCCCGGTGGTGTCCGAGATCTCCCATCGGGGTTTTGTGTCCACCGGCATCCGGACCGGGAAGGCGAAATACGTTCGCCGCTTCGCGCCCCAGACCGACGAGCTGTTCTTCGATCTGGTCAGGGACCCGGCAGAGGCGCACAATCTGATCGACCAGTTGCCCGAAGACCTCCGGCGTCTGAGGTCGGGGGTCGAGGCCACGATGCAGGTCACGCCGTATCGGTACGCCATCCGTTCTCTCTCCCCGCAGGCTCAGACCCTCCTCGTGGAGACCCCGGGCTGGATCGAGGGGGTCGAGGCCGCGGGTCTGGGACTCGGGGAGAAGGCCGAGATAAAGAACGGCGGGCGCCTCCTGGAACTCGCCCTGAAGCCCCGCATGGGCGGACCCCGCGAGGTCTTCTTCCGGGTGCGGCCGACCGGCGTTCCCGTGACCCTTCGCGGCCGGCTGGGGTCGCGCGAGCTTTCGGCGACCGATGTCTCCGTTGGCGAGACCGGCTCCCATCCCGCGGCCCTGCCCTTCGCTCTTCCGGGGCTCGATGCCGACTCGGTCGAAGGGTTGTTCAAGCCCGGGCCTGCAACGACGGGCGTGGTGGTGTACCTGGATCAGCCGTCCGGGCGCGTGGTCAAGGATCTCGATTGCTCGCGTATCGAGGAAATGTGCGCGCTCGGGTATCTCGCCGGGAAGGCGTGTGACCAGAAATGCCCGACGAAGTAACACGGGTCGAGGGCGCCCCACCGCGACTGGTGGTCTTCGACCTGGACGGGACCCTGGTCGATTCGCTCGGCGACATTGCCGCTTCCGCGAATCAGTCCCTGGTCGAGGTCTTCGGCGAAAAGGCCCGCCAGCCCGATGACGTGGTGCGCGGTTTTGTCGGCAGCGGAGCGCGCCGGCTGATCGAACGCTGCGTCCAGGCGGCCGGTCAGTCCAAGGAGAACACCGGCCCCCTCCTGGAGCGGTTCTTCCTCATCTACTCGTCCCGTCTCACTGAGACCACCAGGCCCTACCCCGGTATCGAGGAGTCGCTCGACGAAATGGCGAAAATCGCGCGCCTGGCCGTCCTCACCAACAAGCCGGGAGTCCTGACGCGCCGGATCCTTGAAGATCTCGGCCTGGGGAGCCGCTTCGCCGGCGTGATCGGTGGCGACGATGCCCCTTCGATGAAGCCCGATCCTTCGGGGCTCCTTAAGCTCATGGCGGACGCGGCGGTGGATCCTTGGGATACGGCCATGGTTGGCGACTCCGCGATCGACATCCTCACCGCCCGCCACGCGGGCGCCCGCGCCATCGGCGTCTTGTGGGGCTACGACCGGAGCGGGGTTCTCCGGGAAAGGCCGGATGCGCTGGTGGAGACTCCCTCCGAGCTTGGCTCTGTCGTTCTCTTCGGTTCGGCCTAGTGTCCCGTAACAGAAGTACGTTGCATAAGTCGGCGTCGAGGCGCCCGGAGCGCAAGGCGCCGAGGAGGCCGCATATCCAGCATATGCAACGTGCGCGAAGCCTGGCCTTGGGCCACGAGCAACGCAGCGATCCGGGATGCATCGGCGGCGAATTATGTGACGTACTTCGGTTGCTGGACACTAGCGAAAGCGAGGGTCTTTGGGAAACCGGACGCGCGCCATCGCCGCGAATGACCGTGCCGCCTCGACGTCGCCTAGGATCGTGAGCGTTTTAACCACGGCCCAGTAGGCCTCAACGGGCGCGGCCGGGTCACCTGCCACCAGACCGCCCAGCACCGCTCGGGCCTCCTGGTCTCGATTCTGCGAGCGATACAGGGTCGCCAGCGCCGCTCGGCCTTCTATCGAACGCGGCAGCACCTTGATCTCCGCCAGGAACGCCTTCTCCGCCTCCGCCTCTCGCCCAAGCCGAGCCAGACAGTCCCCCATCTGAAAGTACAAACTGCGGATCACGGAGCCCTGAGCCCGACCCACCGCTTCGGCCGCGCGCTCGAACGAGGCCACCGACTCATCGCAGCGCCCCTGCTGTCGGGCCAGGACGCCCACGATGAAGTGGCTCATACCGCGCTGGGGATCGGCGGCGATGCTGCGGCGAGCAAAGGCGGCCGCCTCGGCTTCCCGTCGCTTGTCCATCATCAGTTGTGCCAGCAGTTCGAAGCTCTTCCCTGGTTCCTTCTGAGCCGCGATCTCCGCGTGCCCGATCGCCGCCGTCATCTTTCCTTCTACCGCGTAAAGCTTGGCCAGCGCCATGTGCGGCTCGGCGCGGAGTGGGTCGATCCTGATCGCCTGATCCAGGGCCGCGATGCCTTCACGGTCTCGGCCGAGGGTGATGAGGCTCAGCCCCAGGGTCTCCCAGGCGTCGATCATCAGCGGATTGTCCACCAAAACCTTGCGGAGTTCGATGACCGCCTCCGCGTCTCGACCGCCCGCCCGCAGGGCCAGGCCCTTCCTCAGATCTTCGTAGGCTTGGATCTTGTCCTTCGGATCGGCCAGGGTCGAACTCGAGGCCAGGACGCCGGACGAAGAGCCCACGTACCCAAGCGCCGCCAGTTTTTCGCGAGTCTGTGCGTCCACGGGCTCCGGAGCGGTGAGCGAATTCGCGGTCTTACCGATCCACGCGTCCATCGATGCCGCCACCTGTGGTCGGGCCGCGGCGAGGTTCTCCTTCTCGCCCGGGTCTCGGCTGAGATCGTACAGCTCGGGCCGCGGCGCCCGAATGAACCGATAACGTCCGTCGGTGGAAGCGTATAGATCGCTCCACCCAAAGTGATATCGCGGATAGAGAGTCTCCGAATAGACCTCACGCGGGCTCGCCTTACCCGAGGCCAGGGCGCTTCGCGCAGAGATGCCATCCATTCCCTCCAAAGCGACCCCCGCCAGGTCCAGGAGAGTAGGCGCGATATCGACCTGGGCCACCGCTCCGCTCACCCTGGAGCCGCGCCCCGCGCGATCGGGCAGACGCAGAACCAGAGGCACGTGGATGGCCTCGCGATACAGAAGCAGGCCGTGCTCCTGTTCGCCGTGATCCCCGAGGCCCTCGCCGTGGTCGGAGGTCAGGGCCACGATGACGCTATCGGAGAGTCCCATCGCGCCCAAGCCGTCCAGGAAGCGGCCGACCAGGGCGTCGGCGCTGGCCACCTCCCCGTCGTACGGATTCTTCAGATCGCGATAGGGCTCAGGCGGGGACCAGGGCGAGTGCGGCTCGTACAGGTGCAGGAATGCGAAGAACCGCTTCGGTCCTTGAGCCTTCGCAAACTTCAGCAAACTGGCCACCGCGACTCCGCCGTCTCGCTGCAAGTCGCCCAGCGACTCACTCGCCGCGCCGACCACGAGCGCATCGTCGTAAACGTCAAAACCACGCGAGATACCAGTCTGCGAC
>JANODX010000100.1:0-15877 GCA_031412915.1 Vicinamibacteria bacterium
AGTTTGCACTTTCAGGGTCTCGTTCCTAAGATCCAGTTGTCGATCTCTCCCCAAAAGACTCCGCACCCATCCCTCCCGTCTCTCGCGCGGGTTGCGTCAGATCGAATCGATCCGCAACCTGAAATCGCGAGCCCGAAAGAAAAACCAAATGTCCGACGAAGAGAAACCCCGAGGGTCAAAGGACCCGGGGCCGGCCTCGCCGTCTGAAGGGCCCTCGGGCCCGTCGACGCCGGACGACCGTCCGAAAGGGGACCAGGGGCGAGGGCGCCGAGGTCGGCGCGGCCAGAGGAGTGCCGCCGCGGTGGATTCGTCGCCGGATTCGGCCGATACCTCCGGACCGTCCGAGCCGCCTTCCGCCTCCGGGGCGGGGGGGGGCGGGAGAAAACCGCATTCCGATCGCGGGGCCAAGAGTCCTGCCAAAGCCGGCCAAAATGATGGCCGCGGAAAGCCGCGACGTGAGAAGAAGAGTGGTTCGGCCAGCCGGCCCGCGGGCCCTTCGAAACATCGTGAGCCCAAGCGTCGCGACGATGTCCGTACGAAGGACGGGCGTCTGATCGACGTCGAAGACGATCCGGATACTGCGAAAGCCATTGCCGCGGCGGCCGCGGCCGCGGAAAGCGCGCGTCTCGACCTCGCTCAGCTCAAGGAGATGCCGATCGGCGACCTCGCGTCCGTGGCCAGGGATCTCGAGATCCCCGGTGCGCTCAACATGAAGAAGCAGGAACTGGTCTTCCAGATCCTGCGCGCTCAGGCCGAGCAACTGGGCCTTATCTTCTCGGAGGGTGTGCTGGAGATCCTCCCCGAGGGATTTGGTTTCCTGCGCGCGCCCGAGTACTGCTACCTCCCCGGTCCCGACGACATCTACGTTTCACCTTCCCAGATTCGAAAGTTCAACCTGCGCACGGGCGACACCATCAGCGGTCAGATCAGACCCCCCAAGCCCGACGAGCGCTACTTTGCCCTGATCAAGATCGATGCCATCAACTTCGAGCCGCCCGATCTCACCCGGGACAAGCCGCACTTCGATTCGCTCACCCCCCTCTATCCCCAGGAGCGTCTCAAGATGGAGACCGGGCCGGAGCAGATCTCGAATCGGGTTCTCGATCTGGTGGCACCTCTGGGGAAAGGCCAGCGCGCCCTGATCGTGGCCCCGCCGCGCACCGGCAAGACCATCCTGCTCCAGCAGATCGCGAACGCGGTCACGCGCAATCACCCCGAAGTCGTCCTGATCGTTCTCCTCATCGACGAACGGCCCGAGGAAGTGACAGATATGCAACGCTCGGTCCAGGGCGAGGTGATCTCCTCGACCTTCGACGAGGCGGGCGAGCGCCACGTTCAGGTGGCGCGGATGGTTCTGGAAAAGGCCAAGCGGCTGGTCGAGCAGGGCAAGGACGTGCTGATCCTGCTCGACTCCATCACCCGTCTCGCGCGGGCCTACAACACGGTGGCTCCGCAGTCCGGTCGCGTGCTCTCGGGCGGGGTGGACGCGAACGCCCTGCAGGAACCGAAACGCTTCTTCGGGGCAGCCCGGGCCGTGGAGGAGGGCGGGTCGCTCAGCATCATCGCCTCCGCCCTGGTCGAGACGGGTTCGCGCATGGATGAGGTCATCTTCGAAGAGTTCAAGGGCACCGGCAATGCGGAAATCGTGCTCTCGCGCAAGCTCACCGAGAAGCGGATCTATCCGTCCATCGACATCGAGAAGACGGGAACGAGGAAGGAAGAGCTCCTCGTGCCCAAGGACGAACTGAACCGTGTCTGGGTTCTCCGGAAAGTGCTTTCGGCCATGTCCCCGGTCGAAGCCATGGAGCTTCTGATCGAGCGCCTGACCAAGAGCAAGTCAAACGCCGCCTTCCTCCAAAGCATGGGCAACGAGGGCTAGTCCCCCGCGCGGGACTAGCGGGGCCGGGTCAGACCGGCGCGGCGCCGCTCGTCCTCGAGAGAGGCGAGTGACTGTCTGAGCGCCACGATCCGCGCCTTGTCCGCTTCCACCGCATTCACCATGTCGGCGCGGGCGGGAGTGATGTTGTACATCGATGCGAGAGACCGCTCGTTCCGCGTGATGGCGTTTTCCAGGCTTTTGATTTCATCCTCGGCCTTCTTAACCTTGTCCGCCCACTCCTGCTGCTTCTCCGCCGCGATTTCCTCGGCCGATTTCTCTTTCTTCTTGCTGTCGCCCGCAACTGGAGCGGCCGTTCCCATGGAGTCGGGTGCTGCCGCCCCGTCGCCCGTGGTCGACGCCCCGCCGGTTTTGTCGCCTTCGGTATAGAGCTTGGCCGTTCCGCCGGAGGCCTTCATCTTGGCCCGGCGCTGCTTCTCCTGTTTGGCGAGTTCGGAGAGACTCTGCGCCTGCGCGAGGGTCGCGGTCGCAAGTACAATGGCGGAAACGAGGCACAACAGGTTCTTGGTGTTCATGGATAACTCCTCCAGGAAAGAACGGACCCAAACAGTATAGAACGCCAACCCCCTTTGGCCCCGTGTTAATGTCGTCCCGGCTTGAGCGAGACCAAGGACGAGGGTCATTCGGGGTTCCTGACCGAGCCCGAGCGAGAGAGGGCGGCTCGAAACGCGAACGTCGCGGCGTTCATGACGTTCGCGGCCTTTCTGGGTCTGGGCTTCGCCCTTCCGTTCCTCCCGCTGTTCGTCCAGGAGTTGGGAGTCAAGGACCCCAAGGACGCGGCGCAGTGGGCCGGCGTCCTGATCGGCGTGGGCCCGCTGCTGGCCGGGCTTCTGGCTCCCTTCTGGGGCGGTCTGGCCGACCGGCACGGCTACAAGGTCGTGGCTCTGCTCGCCCTGACCGCCCTCGGCCTCAGCCAGATCGTGGCCTCCCTGGCCCAGAGTCCGCAGCACGTTCTCTTGTCCCGGGTTCTTTCCGGGCTTTTTGGAGGTGTTGGTCCCCTCGGACTCGCCATGGCCTCGGGATCCGTTCATCGGGAAAGAGGCTCGTCCAAGGCCATCGGCAAGATCCAGGCCGCCCAGATTCTGGCTGCCGGTTTCGGACCTCTCCTTGGAGGGACGGTGGCCTCCTCGCTGGGGATCAGGGCCGCGTTCTGGGGCGCTTCCATCTCCTGCCTTGTTGCCGCCCTGGTCGTGGGGGCGCTCTACGCGGACGAAGGGCCGGCGCCGCGCCCGAGGGGATCGGGCGTGGTCGCGCCGATCGTGGGGCTGCCGTGGGGCTTTTTCGGGGCTCTCGTGTTCGTGGTGTTCTTCGTCAATTTCGCGTCGCGTTCCTTCACTCCGATTCTGCCCGCCCAACTCGAGACCTTTGGCATTGCCCGCTCGTCGCTGGCCCTGAACACCGGCATCCTCATCTCCGTCTACTCGATCGCGGCCGCTGTTTCCTCGTTTGGTTTTGGGCGCCTGGCTGCAAAGAGCGATCCGCTTCGGTTGATCAGCCTCTCCCTGGTCCTGTCGCTTCTGGCCGCCGTCGCCATGGCCCGGGTGTCGACGTTCGCGACTTTCCTGGGGGTGGCCCTGGTCTACGGTCTCGTTTCCGGGGGGGGGCTGACCCTCGGCTACAGCATCGGATCGCGCCGCTTCTCCGAGGCGTCGCGCGGCGCTTCGTTCGGGCGGCTCTCGGGTGCGGCCCTGGTGGGAGGGGCGGTGGCCCCGGCCCTCGCTGCCTTGATCGCGCGGTCCTCGATCCAGAACGTGTATTGGATGAACGCTCTCGTCTACGGAGCCCTCCTGGCCGTCGGGCTCTTCTTCCTTCGCAGCCGCCCGCTTGACCGGCCGTCTGTTGACCGGCCGTCTTGACAACGTTCACTGAACTTGGAATCATGAGTTTTCGGTAAGTCGCCGCTCTAGACGTCGTTACCTCCGGCCTTCGAACCTTGAGCGATCTCAGGGCTCACTCGTTGGAGCCGTCCCATCACCGGCCCGCCACGGGCATGAATTGAATCTTCAAGGAGAACATCGAATGAGTCCCAGCAGTTTGCCCAGCACCAGCATTCGGGTCGCACCCAGCGTCGCCGGAGTCGGCACGTCGCCGCGAACGGGAAGAACCGTGATCGCGAGCTTCGCAAAAGCCGCCGGATTGATGGCCGTACTGGCGATCCCCACAGTCGCGGACGCCCATGGCACGGTGCCATTTACGGACGCGAACGTCATCCATGCCTGTCGCGGCGCAGCTGGAATCCTTCGCCAGATCACCAGTGGGAACTGCGTTTCCCCCGAGTCGATCGTGCATTGGAGTATCGCCGGAGCGCCGGGAGCCCCGGGGGCGCCAGGAGCGCCAGGTACCCCAGGAGCGCCGGGCGCGACGGGTGCAGCAGGTGCCCCCGGAGCGGCAGGTGCTCCCGGCCAGGACGGCCGTGATGGCCGTGACGGGACGGTTCCGGTGACGCCGCCCCCGACGACAGAGATTGAGTTGTCGATTCCAAGCCTCAGCACCGCCCCGTCGCGGATTCTTTCCTGGTCCTGGGGCGCGAGTAACAGCAGTGTGGCGGGGCCAGGCGGTTCCGGAAGCGTGTCCTTCCAGGACGTCCACATGGTCAAGAACCTCGACCATCTCTCTCTGCCGCTGATGACGGCAGTGGCGACGGGACAACATCTTGCTCAAGTCGTACTCAGCTTCTACGATGTGAGCGGTGGCCCCGGCAGCCGGGAACTTATTGGCACCAATACGTACGTCGACGTGCTCGTGTCGAGTTTCCAAACCGGCGGCCAGACCGTTGGTGCAATCACCGACCAGGCGAGCTTTAACTTCGCAACCATCACCTCGAGGGTCATTGTTGGCGGGGTTAACTACTGTTCTAGTAGCGCAGGACCTTGCACGCCCTGATTCGGGGGCAACGGGTTGCCTCCGTCCACTAGCAGCTAGCAGCCGCGCCACCGTCTCACATACGTCTCCAGCCGGAGGGAGCCGCAAACCTCCCTCCGGTATCGCGCCCGATACCGGAACGGACTCTCACCCAGTCGTTCCCCGGGGCTGATGTGTCGCGCGGGTGTGAAGCTGGCGAGCGGGCCACTCGGCCGCAGCTTTACCACGCTCTGCGCACGGATAGTGACTAGCGCCTCGGGGCTCCGGCGAGCGAGGTCCGGTTTCGGCCGGTTTCCTTCGAGGCGTAGAGGGCTTCATCGGCCGAATGGATGAGTTCCTCCGGGGTGGAATAGCCGAGGTCGGTGGCCGACACCCCGCAACTGGCGGTCATCTTGATCTCCTCCTTCCCGGCTTTGACCAGACGTTCCGAAAGAGCCTTCCGGAGGCGCTCGGCCATTCGGAACGCCGCCGGACCGTCGGTGTCAGGCAGGATGATCGCGAATTCCTCGCCCCCGTAGCGGGCGGCCAGGTCGCCGCCCCGAACCTGGAGCCGGATTTCCGCGGCCGCCGCCTGCAGGGCCACATCCCCCGTGGCGTGACCGTAGGTGTCGTTCAGTTGTTTGAAATGATCCAGATCGAGCATCAACAGGGAGAGCGGTTGTTCCGCGCGCGCGGCCTGCGATACCGATCGTTCGAGCGAATCGTCGAAGGCCCTCCGGTTCAACAGATTGGTGAGGCCATCGTGAAGAGCGAGCCGCCGGTTGGCCTCGAGGAGTTCGATCAGGTCGATCGCGGCCGCGGCCTGGTTGGAAATCAGGGAAATTACCCGCCCCACGCTGGCGTCGAACGCTGAGCGTTGTCCGATCGCCATCAGGGCGCCCTGAAGGCGATTTCGAAAGCGCAGCGGATGCACCAGGAGGGTCTCGCCGGGAAGACCGCCGCCTGGCCGGAACAGAGGCAGGCCCCGATCTCGCGGCGTGTCGATCCGCAGGGGCTCGGCCGGTCCGGTGAGGTACCAGGCCATCCACGTCCGGTCCGTCGTGCTGGTCCCAGCACCTATCCATTCTTCGAACTGCTCTGACATCCCGGGCAGACCCTCGATCAGTTCTCCGCGGAGCCGGATGATCCCCGCATCGATGGTCCGGGGCGCCATGTCCTTCACCGCCCGGGCCACGAATTTGTGGATCTCCGGCACTTCGGTGATGAGGGCGAGGTTCTGGGACGCGAAGGCCGCGGCTTCGAACTCCACCTCGCGCTCGGCGTGAGCCAGGGTTTCGCGCTCGTTCTCGACCACTTGAGAGATGAGGTGCGCGAGTCTCTGCAGAACCGGCTCGGCGTGGGCCAGGGCCTGACTCTCCTCATGGTCCACCACCAGAACGCCGCTGACCACGCCGCGCACCAGCACGGGGACGGCCAGGAGCGTGCCAATGTGCACCGGCGTCTTGTAGTAGGGCAGCGACCAGAGCATGGTTCGAAAATCGGTGGCGTAGAAGGCGCGCCCGCGCTCGAGCACGAAACCCACCGGGTCGGTGTTGAGGGGCAGGACCGCGTCGCCCCAGATCTCTTCGGGTCCGTCCTTGGCCCGGAGGAATGCCCCGCCTCGCGCGTGATCGATGTCGAAGAACAGGGCGGCGTGAGCCTCGTTCATTCCGCGCGCGAGTTCGAGAAAAGGCGCGAGCGTCCTGGTCAGGTGAGCCGAACGATCGAGGTCTCGCAGGGTTCGCGCCTCCTCGCTCAGCTTTCTGAGGGTGGGGGCCTCCTTGCGCCGGACCGAACCCCGGAACGTCTTGTCGGGATCGTCTTCCGTCCCGAGAAAATCGGCGCCCTGTCGCATCTTCGTGATGATCTGGCTCAACTCGACCCCTCGGGCCTTCACCCGGGCGAAGGCGAGGCCGGCGGCGAGGCCGGTTCCACCCAGGCCCAGAAAGGCGGAAAGAAAATCTACGGGCGTGGTTGAACGCGTGGCCGCGGCCAGGAGCAGACCCTCCGTCAGGCCGAGGGTCACCGTCCAGCCCAGTGATTCCGAACTGCTCACGAAGATGATCAGAGCCACGAGAGGCAGCCAGACCGGGGCCAAGGGAGGCAGAACGGTTATACCCAGACAAATGAGGAGCGCCACCAGAAGATGCTGGGCCGCGTGGGCCACCCACGGCGCTTTGGGAAGCGGGACCACCAGCAGGGTTGCGAGCAGGGCGCAGGAGGTGATGAGGACGAAGACCGCTCCAAGAGCGGTGGAGACCTTCAGTCCGGGAACGAACGGGGCGATCAGGAACAGCGCGGAGAGAAGCAGGGACAGGAACCACAGGCCCCGAGCTATGGCGGGGACTTTGGAGCGTTGGGCGGCCGGGCCGTTCATCGACGTGCGGGTCTCATCGCGCCTAGTGGAGTTCGGGTCCCAGGACCAGAGCGTAGGACACGAGGTCGTCTTCCGTGAGTCCCAGGTTGCTCAGATTGTGATAGTAGGTGCGGATCTCGTCCGCGTGATCGCTCCGGTCCGCGCGCCTTTCGCGGATGTCCTTGATGAGGCGGAGGAGAGTGTGAACGAGCTTCTGATCGATGTCGACGCCCGCGGCCTGGAGCCGCGCCTGGTGGCGCTTCAGCACCGCCTCCACGGCCGCGGTGCCGGAGTGCTTCCCGAAGAGGAAGCGCCGCTCTCCGCCCACGGACTCGGGCTCGATCACCTGATACATGGCCGGATGGAGAGTGATTCCGGCAGTGTGAATCCCCGTCTCGTGGGTGAAGACATTGTGCCCGATGATCGGCTCGGTCGCGCCCACGGGCAGGCCGCTCATCCGTTCGACCTTCACGCGAAGCTCACTGAGCATGTCGTAGCGGAAACCCGGGATCTCGACTCCGTAGAGTTCCTTCAGGATCATGACCGTGGTGTGGAGGGGCGCGTTTCCCGCGCGTTCGCCAATGCCGTTCACGGTGACGGTCGGAATGGTGGCCCCGTGATGGAGAGCCCGCACGGTGTTGTAGGCGGCCAGGCCGAAATCGTTGTGGAAGTGGATGACCAGAGGCTTCTTCGGGAAGGCGGCCACGATCCTGGGGATGTAGTAGTCGACCCCTTCCGGCGCGAAGAAACCGACGGTGTCGGGGTAGGCGAAGCGAGTTCCCCCCGCTCCGTAGCACGCGCCCGCGAGTTCGATCAGATAGTCGACATCCGCGCGCGACCCGTCCTCCCCTCCGAATTCGACGATCTCCACCCCTCGACCGCGAGCGTGGGCGATGGCCTTCGTCGACATCTTGATATTCGCTTCCCGATAGAACGAGACGGGAAGATCGAGCCACTCTTCGGGCTTTCGTCCCTCGAGGCCCAGAAGGGTCTTGCCGATCTTGTACTTGAGGTGCAGATCGGATCCGGATGTGAACACGAAGAACGAACAGTCGTCTGGTTTCGCCCCCATCTCGGTCAGGGCGGCGAGGGTCGCGTCGATATCGCGCGCGCTCGACCGGCACATGACCACGACTTCGCTCTTGATCCGGCCCGCCTTCCTGGCCTCCAGGATGTACTTCAGCGATTTCCGCTCCGACGGGGCGGCGGAGGGAAAGCCGACATCCAGAATGTGGACGCCCGCGTCGGAGAGCAGGCAGGCGAGTTCGACTTTCTGCTCGGGGCTGAACGCCACCCCCGGGGTTTGCTCGCCGTCGCGCAGGGTCGTGTCGTAGAGCCGGATCTCGTTCGCCCGGGGGAAGGTCGTCCCTTCGGTGAACTGCCGGGGCGAGCGGATCAGTTGTTCCAGGGGTTCGCGCAGTTCAACCATGACGATGCTCGGGCAGCACCAGAGATGATAGCCGTGTCGGCCTCGCCGTCCTGCCGTTCAGCATGGCTATCGGCCACGCGCGCGAAGCGTGGTCCCTGAGCTCGTCGAAGGGACCATCCGTGGCTGCAAACACGCGCGATGCGTGGTCCCTGAGCTTGCCTGCGCTGAGCCTGCCTGCGCTGAGCTTGTCGAAGCGTCGAAGCGTCGAAGGGACCATTGATACCTGCGAACGAGCGCGAAGCATGGTGGAGCTGCGGCCGAGGGGCCGGTCCTCGCCTCACCTACGTGGGGCGCAACTGCGTCCACCAATGAATGGAGCGGGGCTGGCCGCCCCGCGTTGCCTCAGAGGATCCCTGCGCCCCACGGAGTTCGCCTGTGCCCGCCGGGCCGAAGGGCCGGCAGGGTAGCGAGGCCCCTCGGCCTCCGCTTGAAGGGTTGCGCGCGATGCATCAGTGCGTCCCTCGATCCGGTGCGTCGAGGCCGCCATCAGGGTTGCGGCCGAGGGGCGCGCCTGGAACGGAGTGGGCCGCGAGGCTCCTCTGAAAGTACGTGGGGTGGGGGCCCCACGCCGTCACTTGGGAACCCCATGCGACCCACGGACGTGAAGGTGCCTTCGGCCCCTCGGCCGCAACAGCGTCGGCCTCGCCGTTCGCTAGGCGGCAAACTATCGGCCAGGTCCGCCATCCAGGTCGCCCATTCGAGCAGGGACCGTTACTCTGATCGCGGTGTTTCTCGGCAGAGATCGAGCGCCATGTAGCGGGCGCCCTCGACCGGATTGAAGCGATAAGGCGGCGTCTCCTTGAATCCGAGCCTTTCGTAGAGCTTGTGCGCGGCGCCCATCGAAGGAAGGGTGTCGAGGAACATGCGGCGATAGCCCGCCTGGCCCGCCCATTGGATCGCCCGCCGGGCCAGCCGCTCTCCGCAGCCGTGGCCGCGGAAATCGCCGCGCACGAACAGGCGCTTCATCTCGCAGTCTTCCTGGTTGAGTCGCCGGACCGCGACGCAGCCTGCCGGTTCCGCGTCGACGCGACAAAGCAACAACACCCCGGTCGGAGGGCGGTACTCGCCGGGAAGACCTCTCAGTTCTTCATCGAAGTTCTGGAAAGAAAGATCGATGCCGATCCATTCCGCGTATTCCTCGAAAAGCTTCGTCGCCTGCTCGATCGCGCGCCCGCCGATCGCTTGGCGAATGCCCACCACCGGCTTCACTTCCGGGGCATCCTCGCTTCGGCCCGGGCGTCTATTGTTTCTCATCCAGATGAAAGCGAGGCAGGGCGCGATGCGCCACGGGAGCCAGAATCACGCCGATGCACAGCAGGAACATCAGGCCGGCGAAAAGCGCGTAGGTTCCCGCGAAGATCTTCCCCGCCGGGGTGAGAATCTGGTGCACCGGACCCATGCCCCCGAGGATCATGGAGGCGTTTAAGCAGGCGTCGATCCAGGACAGTCCCTCCAGCCCGTGATAGTCGGCCATGCCCAGGAAGAGTGTTCCGATCAGGAGGGCGAGGGCGCCCAGGACATGGCGCGCGAAGCGGCTCAGGTATCGCGAGCGAGGAAGAAGGGGCTCTCGTCGATGCTCGTAAATCATCGGCCCCATTCTCGCCCGCGGCCGCCTTCCAGCATCCCCAGGTCCCTCGCGAACTGCGCATAGGTGAAGCCGGCGATCACGTCGTAGAGGAAGTGGACGACTATGCCCACGTACAGAGAGCCGGAGACGAAGACCAGAGCGTGAAACCCTGCGGCGATGCCGGCGATGGCGAGGACGCTCTTTATTCCCTGAATCGCGTGGGCCAGGGCGAAGGAAAGGACGCTGAGGGCGAGGGCGATCGTGAGGCTTCCGGTGAGGGAGACAAGCAGAGCGGGCAGGACGCCGCGCCAGACCAGTTCTTCGCCGATCCCCGCGGAGAGTGACAAGCCCACCCACATGCGTCGTTCCCGCGGGTTGGTGGGCGCGAAGAGTCGCCAGGTCTGCTTCTGTTGCTCCACCGATCGTCGCCAATGAGGTCGCACGAGGATCAGGGCGATGGCCAGGAAGACGACGCCGGCGAGCCAGGCGACGAGCGATGGCGGGCGGGCCGGGAACAGATCCACGCCTTCGACCAGACCGGTGACGACCGCCAGGACAGCGAGGAAGACCTGGGGCAGCAGCATCGCGTAGAAACGGAGGGCCAAAGGAACCTCGGCCATGGCGAGTCCGGCCTCACGGTTTCGGAGCACGGCCCACGGCACGATGACGGTCACGAAGACAACGAAAACCCAGCCGAGCGCGGAAATGGAGCCTGGGTTCAGAGCGAACCTCTTTCGACCCTCGATCTTTGTACACTTTCCAAGTGCGGCGGATTGTAGGCGAGACCAAAGGCCCGGGCGTGATTGCTCGTGGGTCATCCTTCCATCCCGCCACCCGCGATTGGTTTGCACGTCGCTTTGAAGCGCCCTCGCCCGCGCAGAAGCGGGCCTGGCCTCACATCATGGCGGGCCAGTCCACTCTCATCTCCGCGCCCACCGGTTCGGGAAAAACCCTCGCCGCTTTCCTCTGCGCCATCGACCGCATGGTCTTCGACGGCTCGAAAGCCTCCGCGGATGAAGTTCCGGCCCGCAAAGGCGGAAAGGCTCCCCGGCCCTCCCGCGGGGTTCGCATCCTCTACATCTCCCCGGTCAAGGCTCTGGCCCGAGACGTCGAGCGCAACCTCCAGGAGCCTCTCGCCTCAATCTGCGCCAGGGCCAGCGAGCGCGGCGATGCGTTCCGCGTGCCTCGGGTGGCCGTGCGGTCGGGCGACACGCCTCAGAGCGAGCGGCAGAAGATGCGGCGCGATCCGCCCGACATCCTGATCACCACCCCCGAGTCGCTCTTCCTGATTCTGACCTCCGAAGCGCGCGGGATTCTTCGCAGCGTCGACACCGTGATCGTGGACGAGATCCACGCCATCGTCGGGACCAAGCGCGGCGCCCATCTGGCTCTCTCCATCGAGCGGGTGATGAGGCTCGTGGGCCACCCGATCCAACGCATCGGTCTCTCGGCCACGTCGCGCCCGCTCGACCTGGTGGCGCGCTTTCTTGCCGGCTCGCGGGGTCCCAGGGTGGAGATCGTCGATGCGTCGGTAACGCGGGCCTTCGATGTGCGGGTCGAGTCGGCGGTGCCCGACATGACCGCACTTCCGCGGGAGACGATCGAGACTTTCGGGGCGGACTCGGGGGACCGTGAGGTCGAGCGGCCGTGGATGGGGTCGGGGACGTCGGCCTCCGGCAAGGGTCTGGTGCGGCCCGGGATGCCCGAGGGCCCTCGGCCGCCCGTCAAGAGCGCGCCTTCGATCTGGCCGGCCATTCACGGGCGTGTTCTCGAACTCATCCGCACTCACCGCAGCACTATCGTCTTCGTCAACTCCCGCCGGTTGGCCGAACGGGTGGCTTCCGCCCTCAACGACCTCGCGGGCGAACCCATCTGTCGAGCTCATCACGGATCACTGGCCCGGGAGGAACGGGAACTCGTCGAGTCGGCGCTCAAGGACGGGAGCCTTCGCGCGGTAGTGGCGACCTCGTCGCTCGAGCTTGGCATCGACATGGGCGCCGTTGACCTGGTGCTTCAGATAGAAACGCCCCCGTCGGTCGCGAGCGCCACCCAACGCGTGGGCCGCGCCGCCCATCACCTCGGCGGCGTGCCCAAGGCTCTGGTGTTTCCGACCTATCGGGGTGATCTCCTCGCGGCCGCCGCCACCATCGACGCGCTTCAGCGCGGCGACATCGAGCCTGTGACTTTGCCGCGCAATCCCCTCGACGTTCTGGCCCAGCAGATTCTCTCCATCCTCGTCACCGAGGAGATGAACATCGACGCTCTCTTCGTCCTGGTCCGAAGCGCCGCCTCCTTCTCGGCGCTTCCGCGTTCGGGGTTCGAGGGCGTGCTCGACATGCTGGCCGGCCGTTACCCGTCGCACGAGTTCAGGGATCTCCGTCCGCGGATCGTGTGGAATCGCGACACCGGAGCGTTGCGCGCGCGTGCCGGGGTTCGAATGATGCTCTTCGCCAACGCGGGCACCATTCCGGATCGGGGACTCTTTGGGGTTTACCTCGCGGGGAGCGCTTCCAAAGGCGACCCGCTCCGGGGCCCGTCGCGGCGGGTGGGCGAACTCGATGAAGAGATGGTCTTCGAAAGCCGCGCCGGCGACGTCGTGATGCTGGGGGCGTCCTCATGGCGGATAGACGAAATCCAGCGCGACCGGGTGATGGTGACGCCGGCTCCCGGCCTGCGCGGGCGCATGCCGTTCTGGAAGGCCGATCGTCCCCCGCGGCCGGTGGACAACGCGAAACGCATCGGTGCTTTGTCCCGAAAAATCCTGACCCTGGGGCGGAAGAAGGGGGTCGAGATGCTCACCGGCGCGTACGCCCTCGAAGAGGGCGCCGCCACCAACCTGACCGCATACCTTTTCGACCAGAAGGCGGCCTCGGTGGTTCCCACGGATCAGACCCTCGTCCTCGAACGGATGCGCGATGAGATCGGCGATCTGCGGCTGTGCCTTCTCTCGTGCTTTGGCGGCCGGGTCCATCGGCCCCTGGCTCTGGCCATCGTCGGCAAGATGAAACGCGAAGGACTGCACGAAGTGGAAGTGGTGGTGAGCGACGAAGGCATCATCCTCCGGCTGTCCGATCGGGAGCAGGCGCCCGCCCTTCTCGATCTTCTGCCCTCCTCCGGCGAACTGGAGAAGCTTGTGCGCGAGGAGCTCTCGGATTCGACCCTCTTCGCCGCGCGTTTCCGCGAGGCCGCCGGCCGAAGCCTCCTCCTGCCGCGGCGCCGGCCCAGTTCGCGTTCGCCGCTGTGGGCGCAGCGACACAAGGCCCACGCTCTCCTTTCCGTCGCGTCCCGCTTCCCCTCGTTTCCGTTGATTCTCGAGGCGTATCGCGAGTGCCTCACCGAGGACTTCGACCTGGCCGCCACGGTTTTGGTTCTCCGGCAGATCGAAAGACGTGAGATCAAGGCGGTGACGCTCGATGTCGATCGCGCGTCTCCTTTTGCGACCGCACTCCTCTTCGGCTACGTCGCCACCGTCATGTACGACGACGATGCGCCGCTGGCCGAGCGTCGCGCCCACGCCCTGTCGATCGATGAATCCCAGCTTCAGGCCCTGCTGGGCGAGACCGCTTTCCAGGATCTGCTCGACGAGGCGGCGATTGCGGAAATCCACGACGAACTCCAGGCCCTTCTGCCGGGCCGGCGGATCCGAACCGCCGATGGACTTCACGAGACGCTGCTGCGCCTCGGCGATCTCTCGCTCGACGAAGTGGCGGCGCGGGCCGCCGATTCGGAGGTCGCCCGGTTCGCCGAGGTCCTGGTGGACGAGAAGCGCGCGGTCGAAGTGCAACTCGCGGGAGAGCGTCGTTTGATCGCGATTGAAGATGCGGCTCTTTATCGCGATGCCCTGGCCCTCGCCCTGCCGGGAAGAGTTCCCAAGGCGTTCCTCGGTGAGACCGATGGAGGTGTGGCCGCCCTCATCGATCGTTTCGCCCGGACCCGCGGGCCGTTCATCACCGCTGATCTGTCGGCGCGATTCGGGCTCGCACGCGAACGTGTCCTGGCCGAGCTTGAAATCCTGGAGACGAACGGCCGGCTGATTCGCGGTCCTTTCACCCCCTCGCCCGAAGGCGTCGAGTGGTGCGATGTGGATGCCCTGAGGCGCATCCAAAGGCTCTCTCTGGCCCGGGCGCGGGGCGGAGTCCATCCCGTCCTTGGACGCGATTATGCGCGTTTCCTGGCAGTCTGGCACGGCCTCGGCATCGACCTCGAACGCGAAGGCGAGGACCTCGGCGCGCGGGACCCTGGCGATGTCCTGCTGTCCGCGATCGATCAACTCCAGGGTTGTCCGGTCCCGGCCTCGGCCCTCGAGGTCGACATTCTCCCCTGCCGCGTGCCCGGCTTCCGGTCGCAGGACCTCGATCTGCTGGTCGCCCGCGGCGAGGTGGTGCTCGAGGGTCGGGGTCCTCTCGGCTCGCGGGATGGGAAAGTGGCGCTTTACCTCGCCTCCAACCGCGTTCTGCTGGGTCACGCGCCGAAGGAACCCATGGAGGGAGAGGTTCATGCGAAGGTGAAGGATGCTCTTCGATTGAGAGGCGCGGTCTTCCTGCCCGAAATCGAAAGCGCCTGCCCGGGGGTTCGCCGCCGCGATGTAGTCGATGCTCTTTGGGATCTGTTCTGGAATGGCGAAGTCACGAACGACTCAACCGGAGCCCTTCGCGGCCGCGCCTTTGATCCGACGAAGACGCCGGGGAAGCGCTTCGTGGCCCAAAGGCCAGGCTTCGCGGGGGCCGCGGGGATGGGCCGATACCGGTCGCGTCTCGATGTCCCGGCCGACGCGGTCGGGCGATTCTCCCTGCTGCCTTCGCCGCCCGTCCCATCAACGCCGAGCCGGCTTGCCACCCTGGAACAATGGCTCTGCCGGCACGGCATCCTCACCCGCGAGGCCATCGCTGCGGAGGCCAGGGAAGGCGGCTTCAGCGCGGTCTACTCCATCCTGAGAGCGCTCGAAGAGAGAGGGCAGGTTCGTCGAGGCTATTTCATCGAGGGTCTGGGCGCCCTTCAATTCGCCGACCCGGCGGCCGTGGATCGCATGCGCGAACTCAAGGACGCCGGGCCGGGTGGGTTGGCCGTGGTCCTTGCCGCCACCGACCCGGCCAATCCCTTCGGCGTGACCCTGCCCTGGCCGGCCTGGTGCGAAGGTCAGGGCGAGAGGCGAGCCCGCGCCCACGTGGCCGTCGCGGACGGAGAACTGACGGCCCTTCTCTTTGGCGATGGCGCCCGCGCAATCGTCCATCTTCCCGAGGCGCTTGGGGAGAACGATCGCCTTGGCCGGCTGAGTGGCCACGCCATCGGATCATGGATGCGCCGACGAGCGCTCCGCATCATCGGTCACGAGAACACGGGCGCCCCTCTCAATGCGAGCGTGATGAGCCGAGCCTTAGGCGAGGCTGGCCTGATCCCGTCGGGCCCCGGCTTCCGAATCTAGTTGGCCGGTTCGCAGGGCCCCTGGCGCTTCGGGTCCGCCTCCGAACCGGAGTCCGATCTTGTTCAGAAGACCGAGTGGTGGATCGCCGCCTGCGAAGACGAAGACATAGTCGTTGCGGATATCCACGGAGCCGCCCGGGGTGCGCAGCCGAACCACTCCGGGCAGGATCTCGGTTACCTCCGAGGAGAAGGCCAGTTTGACCTTGCCCGCGGCCACGAGGCGGTTGAAGCGTTGCTCGTTCTTCTGTTTGATGCGCACGAGCCGGTCCTTGCGGTAGGAGTGGGTGATTTCGTTCCCGGACTGGCGCGCCAGTCCGATGGCCGCTTCGACCGCGCTGTCGCCTCCGCCCACCACGAGGATCCGCT
>JANODX010000101.1:0-11643 GCA_031412915.1 Vicinamibacteria bacterium
CGAAGGGTGGTCCCTGAGCTTGTCGAAGGGTGGTCCCTGAGCTTGTCGAAGGGTGGTCCCTGAGCTTGTCGAAGGGTGGTCCCTGAGCTTGTCGAAGGGTGGTCCCTGAGCTTGTCGAAGGGTGCACCCGAGCCGATCTCGCAGGCATCTTCGTGGTGACCCGCGGATCCCAAGGGCGAGGCGGGCATGCCTCCCGCGGGAGCGCTCCTCACCTCGGGCTGATCGGCCCCTGAGCTTGCCTGCGCTGAGCTTGTCGAAGCGTCGGAGGGTGGTCCCTGAGCTTGCCTGCGCTGAGCTTGTCGAAGCGTCGAAGGGTGGAATCGCGACTCGGCTCGTCGCTTATTGGGCCCGAACTCCGCAAACGGAATCTGGCGACTCGGACCCAAAATCCCGCAGGATGGGCATGCCCGCCTTACCCACGGGATCCGCTCCGTGTTCGCCCACACGAGCGTCAAGAGGATTCAGCGAAGGAAAGGCCCTTAAGCCTTCAATGAAAAAGGCGTGAAGTCGGTGTCGCGGTCGTAGTAGTCCTCCGCCTCGGCCCGCTTCAGGAAACTCACCACGCGATAGGTGATGGGCGTGTTCACGACTTCCCAGCCCACTTTGAGCGCGTAGTTGCTCATCATGACCGCGATCACCTGACCCGCCGGCCACACGCCCGCGAAAGCCAAGGGGTAGAAGATCAGCGAATCGACGGCTTCACCCACGATGGTGGACCCGATGGTTCGCATCCACAGGAACCTTCCTTCGGTCCGGATCTTCATCTTCGCGAGCACGAAGGAATTGCAGAACTCGCCACAGAGGTAGGCGAACATCGAGGCGAGGGAAATGCGCCAGGTGTTGCCGAACACGGTCTCGAACGCGGCCTGATGGGGCCAGGTGGGTGCGGGGGGAAAGGCCAGAATGGTGAGACTCATGATCGAAGCGAAGAGCAGGGCTCCGAAACCGGCCCAAACCACGCGCCGCGACCGCGCGTAGCCGTAGACCTCCGTGAGGATGTCCCCGAAAATGTAGCTGATCGGAAAGAACAAGACTCCCGCGCCGAAAGTGAAACCGAGAAATGTCGCGACCTTCGACGCTCCGATGAGGTTCGCGCACAGCAGGACGGTCACGAAGGCCGCCATCACAAGGTCGTAGTACTTGTAGGTGCGCGTTTTTACCGGGGTCATGGGGACACGCCAGTCTACGCAAGAACGGTTGGAGTCTCGGGACGATCGGCGCCGAGTTCCCTTCTTGGTAGACTTCCGCTCGCGTACCCCGGGGTCCGATGCCCGGTCGGCAAAGGGCGCTTAACTCAGCGGTAGAGTGCCACCTTCACACGGTGGAAGTCGCAGGTTCGAATCCTGCAGCGCCCACCAGGATCGAAGCGGGTTTGCTCAATGTTGAGCCCTCTTGATCCAAACGCGACTCTTGCCGGGGTTGCACGGAGGTTGCGCAGCCCCTCCGGTGCCCCCTCGCGCGCTCCGCCGCCGGTGCGAGCGCTTGGCGCGCTACTCCACTACGGCTGGTCGAGGTGTGCCTCTTTAGGTTCGTTCCCCGACCTTCTTTATGGACGGGTGATGAGCATGGCGTCAGCGAGTGCGCCCGGAGCCTCTCTCTCAGAGGTAGTGCTCCGCAAGGGAAAATGACAATTCTTGACTTGACATTCGATATCTATTCATATTATGTTCAATTCCTGTTGGGACGCTCAATCTCGGGCGCCCCCTGATCAAGGAGAAGAAGACAGTGAAAAGACTGAGTTTGTCCGTCATCGGTATCGTTGCCGTGCTGAGCCTTCCCGCAGCCGCCCGCGCCCAGGAGGCGACCTCGTCGCCCATCAAGGGCCGGTGGGCGCTCTCTTTCCGCGGCGGACTGGACCTGCCCTTGAGTGGGGACGTCCATGGCGGGGGCACCGGAAGCGTGCTGAGGTTGCCCACCACGGTCGAGGCGAGGAGCTACGGCGATATCTACGGGACGGCTCTGCGCGGCGAGGCGCAGGTCGGGTACGGGGTCTCGGAGCGGGTGGAGCTGTTCGCGAGCGGCAGCTACGCGAAAGAGTCGGCGGAGCTGCAACAGGTCGGTAACGTAGCCGGTCTGGCGCTGAATGCGGCGTTCGCGGAGTACAAGGAGACGGGGCTCGAAGGAGGCCTGCGCTACTTCTTCAGCCCGCAATCGATGCTCAAGCCCTACTTCGGCCTCTCCGGCGGCGTGCGGTTCCTGGAGTCCAATTCGCCGACCTTCACGGTGCCGGCGGCTCAAGTCACCCTCCGTGACGTGCCGTTCTACGACAGCTCGACCGTGGCCACGGCTGCGGCCGTCCTGGGCGTGCGTTACGACGTCGGCCGCACGTTCTCGCTCGGGCTCGAGACGGGTCCCCGTTACCAGGGCAAGCCGGACAACCTGCCCACGCTGGTCGGCAGCGGTCTCGAATCCATCAACGAAACCGGCGATCGTTGGGCGATGCCCATCCTCTTCACGGCGACCCTGCGGTTCTAGTGGCGAGCTCCCCGAGCCGGCCGGGCGAATCGATGCCCGGCCGGCCGGATTTCGTTCCCGGCCACCACTCCATGCGTAGATACTTGACGCATGTTCACTCAAGAAACGCAGAGCGAAACGGATGGAAGCCGCAGGCTTGAGTCTTGCAGCGCCCACCAGTATCGACACAGGTCTGGTCGATGTTGAAGCTCGAGCGGCCTTGAGAGGCTTGTCCGGGAGGGTGGGGCGAGACCGCCACCGCCCCTGCGGAAACCCTGGCCTCCCTTGGGTTCAGACCTCCCTTGGGTTCAGAATCGTTACTCGGCGGTGACCATCCAGCCGGGACCCCTCAGCCTGTTGATCTGACGGATCAGCCGGGCCTCCTCTTCGGCTTCCTGACGGGCCTCTTCAGCCTCCCGGGCCGCCCGCTCGTCCTCGCGCATCATCACCGCGGTGGAAGCGGAGGCGTTCGCGGAGTCTGCGATCGTCGCTCTTTTGCTGGTAAGCATCTACATCCTCCCCGATCTACGCCCCTCTCGGGGGTGTGATTGGAATATCTCTGGCGATGGCCCGGATCGCAAGCGAAACCGACAGCCAGCGCTTAATTACGTCTAATGAACTTGGGAAGGCAGAAACATACCTCGACAAGGGGGGGCGCTGTCAAGGGGGATTTTTCCGAGGAGATCGCCGCAATTGCTTCGATATCGGGACCACCGGCTTTCGATCGGCCGCGCGAACGGCTTCACTTCTGCGGATTGCAGACAGCCTCGTCCATGGGCTCGGTGCCGACGAGGAAGCTCTCCGAGAACACCGTCCCGCAGGCTGGATTCGCCCTCCTCCCGGTCGCCTTGTCGATGTCCACGAAAACCACCCCTGCTTCGGGAGGCAGGAAGCCTCGGTTGCCGAGGCCTGCCACGGCCGCCTTCATGAACTCGGCCCAGATGGGAAGGGCGGCGCGAGACCCGGGAAGATTCACCGGAGAATTGTCGTCGTAGCCCACCCACACGATGGTGACGATATTGGGGGTGAAGCCGGCGAACCAGGCGTCCCGGGTGTCGTTGGTCGTTCCGCTCTTTCCGGCCGCTTCCGCCGTGAAGCCCATGGATCGGGCGGCGGCGCCGGTGCCCTCGTTGAGAACGCTTTCCATCATTCGGGTGACGAGATACGTGGTTTCCTGCCGAACCACGCGGGGCGCCTCGGTATGGCCTCCCAGATCGAACCCCGTTCCATCCCCGGCCGAGGCGCGCAGAAGGGCGAAGGGTTCTCGCTTCAGGCCGCCCGTGGCCAGGATTTCGTAGGCGGTGGCCATTTCCAGGGGGCTCACCTCAAAGGACCCAAGTGCTATGGAAGGCACGGCCTTCACCGAGTTCGAGATCTTCATCTGGTCGCGCCACAAGCCGGAAATCCGTCCGTAGCCGATCATCTCGGCAACCTTCATGGTGGCGACGTTCAGGCTCTTGGCGAGGGCTCGGCGCAGGGTCACCGGTCCGAGATAGGCGTCCTCGAAGTTCTGAGGGATGTACTCCTTGTCTTCGTAGAAGAAGACGTATGGGGAGTCGTCGACCACGGTGGCGGGGGTGATGGGAGGCAGCGCGGGATCATCGAGAGTCGCCTCGAAGGCGGCCAGATAGACGAAGGGCTTAAAGGTCGACCCGGGTTGCCGCTGGGCCTGGACTGCCCGATTGAACTGGCTCTGGGTGTACGACCGGCCGCCGACCAGGGCGAGGATTCCGCCGGTCTTGACGTCGAGGGAGATGAGCGCTCCTTGCAGCTTCATTCCGTCCTTGCGCTTCAGTTTGGCGTCGAGCTCGCTGAGTCCCCGCTCGAGGGCCTCCTGGGCGATGCGTTGGAGCCTGAGATCGAGTGTGGTCTCGACCCTGAGGCCGTGGAAACCGCTCTCCCCGAACCTGGTTTTGAGATCCCGGCGGACCAGGTCGAGGAAGTACGGGGCATCGAGGCCCGGGCTTGTCCGGGATTCGACTTCGATCGGTTCGGCGGAGAATCGGACCAGGTCTTCGCTGGAGATGAACTTTTCGTCGGCCATGGCTCTTAAGACCGCGTTGCGCCGGGCCATGGCTCGCTCGGGGTGACGCATGGGGTTGTAGGGATTGGGGGACTGAATCATGCCCGCGAGCAGAGCCCCTTCGGTTACCGAAAGGTTCGAGATGTCCTTTTGGAAATAGACCCGGGCCGCCTCGCCGAAGCCGGTGATGTTGAACGAGCCCACCTGGCCGAGATAGATCTCGTTCACGTACAACTCGAAGATCTCCTTCTTGGAAGCGCGTCGCTCCAGCACGAAGGACAAAACGGCCTCCTGGATCTTGCGCTTGGGTGTTCGGTCCGGTGTGAGGAAGAAATTCTTGACGAACTGCTGGGTCAAGGTGCTGCCGCCCTGGAGATTCCCGCCCGGCTTCAGGTTTCGCAGGGCCGCGCCGACAATTCGGAACGGGTCGAAACCCGGATGCTGGAAGAAACGCCGGTCTTCGATGGCGAGGACGGCCTCCACGAGATGGCGGGGCAGCTCGTCGTACTTCACGAAACGCCGCTTCTCCCGTTCTTCGCCTTCAAAAAGGTACGAGATCAAGGCCGGTTCGAGGGTCAGGATCTTCAGATCCTTTCCGGTCTTCAGCGTCTTTATCGACTTGACGACGTCGCCTGCGTTCTTGGGGCGATCGAAGTCGATGATGAAAGCATCATCGTAGGGGGAGATGGCCGCCTCGTCCGGCCCCCCTGGCTTGGCCGGAACGCGCGGTCTCAATACGATTCCCCCCTCCCGGCTCCGGAACTCTCCCGGCCCCGGCTCGTCCTTCTGGGTGTTCTGGTAGGCGAGCGCATTCAATATGGAAGCCAAATCCTGCGGATTCATGCGATCCCGGGTGCGAATCGAGATCGGCTGGGAGTAGACCCGGCTCGGGACCCGGTTCCGCGCCTCTTCCAGGCGGGCGTCCACCACCGAGCTGCTCCGCACGAACAGCCAGAGGAGGAAGCCGAAAAACGCCACCAGGGGCAGGCTCAGCAGGGAAAGGAGAAGGACCGCCATCTTCAATCGACGGTTCGAGTAGACTTCCCGTCTCGGATCCCCCTTGGATGTGCTCAAGGCCGCGAGTATAGCGACCTGGCCAAGACGATCGAACGAGTCCGGGAGGCCGCGTTGGCTGACCCCACGATCAGTCGCACCTCCGAATCCCGAGGGTGGGTTCGCCGCCACGTTCCGACCCAGACATCAAGAGAAACTGCTTCCTGAGGAAAACTCCTTTGCTTTCACTTCGCCGATTTTTGATACTCGCCGCCCTTGCCGGCACCGCCTCGGGCGCGGCGGCGCAGACCGGCCCCATGCTGACCCCGAGTGCTTTTATCGAAGCCCCCGGGCACTTCGGCCTGGACCTCCTTGGCCAGACCATTGGCAAAGAGCCCAACTTCCTTAGTTACGCCGAGTCGGGAGCGTACCAGCTGCGAACCCGCATCGACGGGCCGGTGTTCCGGATGTACTACGTTCCGTCGGAGCGAGCGGAGTTCGCCGCGGAGTTCAATGCCCAGACTTTCGCCATCAACGACCCCCGCTACCAGAAGACTATCTCGGACGTTGGGGACGTCACCCTTCGCGCCAAGCTGGGTCTCGCCAAGGGCGAAGTCAGCGCGTCTCCGGCGGTGGCTCTTCAGTTTGAAGTCACCCTGCCAATCACCAGCTTCGGAAACGGCCTCGGTCCAAACACCGTCCGCATGGATTCCGTCCTGCTGCTGGGCTACAAGACGGAAAAACTGACGCTCGGCGGCCGGGCCGGGCTCGCGATCCAGGACGAGCCCCTGCGCGCCCACGAGCAGAGAGATTTCTTCTCTGCTTCGGGCATGATCGCCTACAAGGTAAGCAAGAGCTTCGAGGCCTTTGCCGATATCGGCGGCTATCTGGGCGACGGAACTCCGGGCGCCGTTGCGAAGCGCGAGGTTCGCGCGGGCCTTCAGCATCACCGGTCCATGTTCGGAAAGCCGTCGTCCCTGTACATCGCGGGTCGCCGCGGTCTGGTGGATTTCACGGGGACCTGGGGAGTGGTCGCCGGTTTCTCCACCGCCCTTCGCTCGGCCACATCCCCCCCCGCCCCACCCCCTCCTCCCTACGCCCCACCTGCTCCCGCCACACCTCTTCCCAACCCGACCCCTTCCCCCGTCGGGACCCAGCAGTAGCCGCGTCTTAGCCCCGTCGTCCTTCGGAGTGGCGGCTCCTTCTGCAGCGGCTGGTTGTGTTGTTCCGAGGAGCGTGACCGGAACGCCCGACGATTCAGCGGACCGTGTGCACCTTGAGCAGGTTTGTGGCTCCCGCGGTGTGACTCTGGCCGGCGAGGATGACGATCCGGTCCCCTGACTTGACGTGCCCGGCGCCCCGCAGCGCCGCTTCGCCTGAGTGAAGCAGACCGTCCGTATCGCTCATCGACGGGAGGAGAATGGGAATGACGCCCCACTGGAGGGCCAGCCGGCGGTGGACTTTTTCCGAGGGCGTGATCCCGGCAATCCGCGCCCGGGGCCGGAAACCTGAGACGTGTCGTGCGGTGGACCCGGTCTCCGTGAACGCGACGATCCAGGGCGCTTGAAGCTCGAAGGCCACCATGGAGGCCACGCGGGCGAGCGCCCGACCCACCGCTGAACCCGAGGTCCCGGCGAGCCGCGCCGGAGTCTGGAACTCGTCGTTTTCCTCCGTGTAATGGGCGATTCGCGCCATGGTCTCCACCGACTCCACCGGGAAATGACCGGAAGCGGTTTCCGCGGACAGCATCACGGCGTCGGTTCCGTCGAGGATGGCGTTGGCCACGTCCGAAGCCTCGGCGCGCGTGGGCCGGGCCCGATCGATCATGCTTTCGAGCATCTGGGTGGCGGTGATGACCGGCTTTCCCGCGGCGTTGGCCATGGCGATGATCCGTTTCTGAAGGGTCGGGACCTCTTCGGTCGACAGCTCGACGCCGAGGTCGCCCCGGGCCACCATCACGCCATCCGCCTCCTCCAGAATGCTGGCCAGGTTGTCGACGGCTTCCCGCTTTTCAATCTTGGCGATGAGGGGCGCATCGCCGCCCAGACTGCGGATCAACTCCTTGGTCTCGCGCAGGTCCGCGGCGCGCCTCACGAAAGACAGGGCCACGAAGTCGACACCCAGCGACAGCCCGAACGCGAGGTCGGCCCGATCCTTCTCGGTCAGCGCGGGTATGGACAGGGATACGCCGGGCAGATTCATACCCTTGTTCGACTTCAGAACCCCCCCATGCACGATTTCGCAATTAACGTCGTGAGCGGTGGTTCCGATCACCCGGAGCTCGAGATTGCCATCGTCGAGCAGGATCGTGTCTCCGGCTTTCACGTCGCGGGGAAGCGGCTCGTAGGTCGTGCCGATGCGCTCGGGCGTTCCGATCACCGTTTCCTCGTTGGTGATGACGAGAGACCGGCCAGTTTTGAGCACGATGCCGTCGTCCAGGGCCACCTTGGTGGTTCGGATCTTTGGCCCGGAAAGGTCCTGGAGTATGGCCACGGCCTCGCTCCGCTTCTTCGCGAGGGAGCGGATCAGGGCGAAGTTTCTGGCGTGATCCTCATGCGAGCCGTGGGAGAAATTCAGTCGGAAGACGGTGGCTCCGGCCGCGATCAACCGGTCGAGGATGTCTTCCCTGGAGGAAGCGGGGCCGATGGTGGCCACGATCTTGGTTCGTCGCATGCTTGGTTCCTGCTCGCAAGTATCCCATTAGGACCCGCGCGACAGGATGATCCGACCCCGCCCCCTAGACTCCGGAAGGTCCATGTCTTCCATCTTCGCGGCCCTGACGGTTTTGACCCTGGTGCTTTCCGCCCGTTTTTTCCTCAGGAGCCGGGGGAGCCGGGCCCGGCCGATCTTTCAGAAAAACGGGATCTTCGCGGGCCGGCTGGTCGGAGGCCTGTTGCGCGCTCTCGTTTCCGATCATGGCTTTCTGCGCTCGGACACTCGAATCCTGGGCTTCGAGGGCTCGGCGATCGCCATTCAAAGGACCGGCGCTTGCGGACGGTTGATCCTGTTTCCGGCTTCGGGCGGCGACGAGGACTTCGTCGCCCTTGGCACTCTTGCCGCTCGCTATCGGTCCGATCGTTCCGCTACCGTCATCGTGGTGGGAGGAACCGAAACCCATGGAGAGGCTGTCTGCCAAGCCACCCGGCCCGTCCGAACCCTCCACATCGACGACACGGGCCGGCTGCGTGAAGTCCGGCGCGGACTCCGGCCCCTGGCTCCGAGGCTGGTGATCGAGAACGCCCTCGATCGGATGGCTGCAGACCTCCGAAGCGGCGCGTTTCCCGCCCTCGATTTGGAGATCGCCCGCGGTCTCGTGTCGCCCCCGGATCGCGACCCGTCCCCGATGTCCCCGACCCACGGCGTCGTGACCTCTGCGCTCGCCGTCGCCATCATTGTGTGCTTTGCCGTCGAGGTGGCGATCAGCCGCGACTCATTCCGGGGCGAGGGTGCTGCGGCGTCGGTGGCCTACCGCATGGGAGCCATTCACCAGGCTTCGATTCAGGAAGGACAGTGGGCGCGCCTCATCGCCGCGCCCTTTCTCCACTTCGGCCTCCTTCACCTGGCCATGAACGGCTGGGCTCAATGGTCTCTCGGTGGGCCGCTTGAATTTCTGATGGGGTCCTGGCGTTTCCTGGCTCTGTGGCTCGGGAGCGCTCTCGGCGCATCGCTGACCTCGTTCGTCTTCAACGACACGAGCATTTCCGCGGGGGCTTCGGGGGCCATCTTCGGACTCCTGGGCGCTTTTACCATTTTCGTGTTCTTCCGCAAGGACGTTCTGCCGCAACCGGTGCCACGTTCCTTGCGGAACGGAGTTCTCGCCACCTTGCTGCTCAACCTCTTGATCTCTTTCATCCCGAGCATCGACATGGCCGCGCATGCGGGTGGGTTCCTGACCGGCGCCGTGCTGGGCTTCGGCCTGGCGAAGCGTGGTCGGGCCGCCCCCCCGGCCCCCGCGCGAAGCCTCGGGTTGCGTCTTGCCGTGGCGTTTCTCGTGGTCATGGGCGTAGGCGTGAGTTCAGTTCAACAGCGCGCGGACCTGACCGTGGGCGTGCCCGAAATTGCCACGGAGTACCGGGTGGGAGAGGTTTCGCTGCCCGTGCCCAGGGCCTTCTCGGTCTCCGAAAGCCGCGCCCGGGGTCTCACCGTGGTCGAGGTCGATGGAGATCCGGCCTCTCCGTTCTCGGTGACTTTCAGACTCTCCGAACCCCAGGTCGATGCCGCGGCGGCTCGACGCATGGTGCAGACCCTGCGTTTAGAGGCAGGGCCAACCGGGACGGGGCCAGCCCGGGAGACCGGCTGGATCGCCATTTCCCAGCTCGGACTCCAGGACCGTCGGGCGATCGAGGTGGTCGTGGTCGCGCCGACCTCGTGCCAGAGCAATGCGGAAAGGCTGCTCACGGATCTGGCGACACGAATCCGCTGAGCCGCGACCTCTCTGCCGGGCCCCGCCCATCGGGAAAAGAGCAGGTCCTCTGGGCCAGAACCGCCTCGGTTTTGCTACACTTCCCCTGAACCTCGAAAGGAAGAGAACCCACCATGAACATTGTTGAGCGCCTAGTCGGCGACGTGACCATTATTGACCTCCAGGGCAAGATCATGATTGGCGAAGGGGATGAGGCGTTGCGCGACGCCGTCAACAAGGCCATTGATTCCGGCAAGAACAAGCTCGTCCTCAATCTGGCCGAGGTTCCTTACGTGGATTCGGCAGGCTTGGGCGAACTCGTGCGCTGCTACAGCACCGTGAACAAGAAGGGCGGCAAGCTGAAGCTCCTGAATCTCACCAAGAAGATTCAGGACCTTCTGGCCATCACCAAGCTCCTCACTGTCTTCGAAACGTTCGACGCCGAGGACGAAGCGGTCAAGAGCTTCGCTTGAGGAGCTTCGGCCCCGGTGGCCGGAGCGGCAGACTGGAAAACCCGCGGGAGCCCGCGGGTTTTTCTGTTTCTTAGGCGGGGTGCGGCCTGCCCTTGGGTTCTGACCATGACCTCTTTTGTTCGCGCCCTCCGGCCCCACCAGTGGACGAAGAACCTTCTCGTCTTCGCGGCCCTTCTCTTCTCGAAGCATCTCTTCGAGCCCCAACCGTTCCTCAGGGCCTCCCTCGCCTTCGTGGCCTTCTGCGGTCTGGCCGGCGCCGTCTATCTTTGGAACGACGTTGCCGACATCGAACAGGACCGACTTCACCCGAAGAAGAAGAAGCGACCGGTGGCCGCGGGCGAGTTGTCGGTTCGGACCGCCACGCTGGGTGCTGTCGCCCTCGTGGTGGCCGCCCTTTCTCTTTCCTTCGGACTGGACCCGTGGCTCGGCCTATGCGCCTCCGCCTATCTCGGACTGAATCTCGCCTACTCCTTCGGCCTGAAACACGTGGTGATCATGGATGTCCTCTCTCTCTCCCTTGGCTTCGTGCTCCGGGCCCTGGCCGGAGGTGTTGCCGTCAAGGCGCCGGTGACCGAGTGGCTTCTCGTTCTGACCCTGCTGCTGGCCCTGTTCCTGGCCCTCGCCAAGCGACGGCATGAAATCACATCGCTGGGCGAGGGTGCCCCCAGTCATCGCGCCAGCCTGGCCGAGTACTCGCCCTATCTCATCGATCAGATGACCTCGGTGGTGACCGCGTCGGTGGTGACCGCCTACGCCTTCTACACCCTCGCTCCCGAAACGGTGGCGAAATTTGGCACCGCGAAGCTCTCGTGGACCCTGCCCCTCGTCCTTTACGGCATCTTTCGGTATCTTTACCTCGTCCACCAGAAGGATCTGGGCGATTCGCCGACCGACATACTTCTCACCGACCGTCCCCTGCTCGTCACCGTGGCGTTGTGGGTGGCCCTGGTGATCGCGATTGTCTACACCGCTGAAGGCGCCGCCACCCCGCTCGGAGCCCCAAGATGAGTATCGAGATTGAATCCAAGGACGTCGATGTGCGAAAGATCATGTCCGAGATCCGCGAGCGGATCGCGGAGAAGAAGCGGGGCTTGTACACCGATGAGGAGATTCGTGAGATCGCCGAGAGAAAGCTCGAGGCCGTGCTCGAGTCCCGGCAGTTCAATCCGGACTTCCTGAAAGACTTCAAGACCAAGTCCGAGATCTGAGGCATCGCCCGCGCCCACCCGGTCCACGATCTGCACCGGCACGGCCGGCTGGCTGTGGAACTGGTCGCCGTCGAGCGCCACAGCCCCGGC
>JANODX010000102.1:0-4888 GCA_031412915.1 Vicinamibacteria bacterium
AGGAACCCCGTGAAGACCGGAAACGACGTGAAGTAGGGGCCGGTGTATCCTCCATAGCGTCGCTCAGGGTGCCTCCATAAAAGGAGGGTAAAAGGGAAGCAGGTCGAATACCTGCGCGGTCCCGCCACTGTAGCCGGAGAGTCGCTTCTCGATTCGTTCGAGTCACACGCGCCCACAAGGCTCGGGGAAGGCTTAGAGAAGGGGCGTTGACCCGGGAGCCAGGAAACCTGCCTCGAGCGAAGTCGGCACTATCAACAACGAGGCTTCTCGCGGAAGAAGGCCACGGTCGCTCATCGAGCCAGGTCGCACCGGCGTCATCCGGGGCGCACCGCCGCCTGAGCCCGTTTCCTTCCTCCGTCAGGGCTTCATCCTCGAGGAAGGATTCCCACGTCATGTCGCTCCACCGATCCAGTCGCACTCTCATTCGTCTCTCGTCTCTCGCCGCCGCTCTGGGCGCATCCGTTCTTTCCGCCGCTGAAATCAGCGGCTCGGTCAGGACACAGAACGGACTGGTCGTCTCGCAGGCCATCGTCCGACTCACCAGTTCCACCACGTCACGGGAGGTGGTCACCGGATCGCAGGGTGAGTTCAGGGTCGATCTGCCCGACGGGTCCTACATCGCCACGGTGCGCGGATTCGACGTCGATGCTTCGCCCATTCTGGTTACGGGGCAAGGTGCAGTGCTCGAGATCTTGCTCCGGCCCGCGAAGATCCGCGAAGAGGTGATGGTGACGGCCACGAGGTCGCGCACCGCGGTCTCTTCGATCGGCGTTTCGGCCAGCGTCCTCGACGCCGAGGACCTGAAGGAACGCCAGACCCTGCGTCTCACCGACATGCTCGCCGAGCTGCCGGGAATGGCGGTGGCCACCACCGGCGGGGTGGGCGCGCAGTCGTCCGTCTTCGTGCGAGGCGGCGAGTCGCGCTTTGCCCGTGTCCTCATCGACGGGGTGCCCGTGAACGAACCCGGCGGCTTCTTCAACTTCGGCACCCTGCTCACTCCCGACGTGGAGCGCGTGGAAGTGGTGCGGGGTTCTTTCGGGACGCTCTACGGCTCGGACGCCCTCGCCGGCGTCATCGCCCTCGACACCACGGTGGAAGGGGCGGGGCGAAGACTGCGCGGTGAAGCGAGTGGAGGCGATCTCGGCTCCCAGGCGTTCCTGGCCCGCGGGAGCGAGAAGCGCGGTCTTTTTTCGGGCTCCATCGCGCTCAGTCGGGCCCACACCGACAATGAGGGAGCGAATACCGACTTCACTTCGAATCTGTTCGCCGCTTCCGTGGAACGTGGGCTGGCCGCCGGCGGTTCAATCGTCGGATCGTTCCGACTCAACACCTCCGAGGGTGGTACGCCGGGACCCACGGTGTTTGGCCGGCCCGACGAGGACGCTCGTTACCAGCGTGATCTCATGATCGCGAGCCTCGCCGCCAACTTCCGGTCCGGAGCGTTAACCCACTCCGCCCGGGTTGGTTTCAAGAGCGACGACCAGCTTTCGAGAAATCCCCTGAACTCGGGTTCATACCGGCCCACCTTCCTTTCGCAACGCGCTGCCTTCGATTCCTCGGACTTCCCAGATCCTCTCGGATACGCGAACAACACGGACCGGCTTTTCGGAACCTACGAACTGCGCGGCCAAGTCGGATCGCACTCCCTGACCGGGGGCGGAGACATCGAAAGGGAGACTGGTGAATTGGGAAGCGTCGGCACGTCCCCGCTTGCACCGACGCGAACGAGCTACGGAGCGTTTCTTCAGGATCAGATCGCGCTGACCCCCCGGGCGTTTGGGACCCTCAGCCTTCGGGCCGAGCACAACGGTTCGACCGGGACAACCCTGGTGCCCCATGTCTCGACCGCCTGGATTGCGGCGCGGGACGGGAACGTCGAACTCACGTTCCGCGCGAGCGGTGGCGCGGGAATCAAGGCTCCGAGCTTCTTCGAAAGCTACGGCACGTCGTCCTTCGCCCTCGGCAATCCAGGTCTCCAGCCGGAGCGAGCGCGCACCTACGATGGCGGCATCGATCTTCGAATCGGCGACAACCTGAAGCTGCAGGCCACGTACTTCCACCACCGGTACCTCGACCAGATTGCCTACAAGATCGTCTCGTTCTCGCCCTTCCGAGGCACCTACGAGAACCTGGGCGAAACCAGGGCCACCGGCCTCGAACTCTCGGGCGAGTGGCGCCCGTCCAGCCACCTGCGCTTCGTGTCCAACTACACGCATCAGAACAGCGAGATCCTGAGCAGCATCAGCACCGACCCGCTCCTGGCCGTGGGTCGGACGCTGCGCCGCCGGCCCCAAAACCAGGGATCGATCACGGGAGAGGCGACGATCGCCCGGGGCACACTGGCCGCGACTCTGCTCAGCGTAGGCCGGCGCGCGGATTCGGATTTCCTCGGCATCGGACTCGAGGAGAACCCTGGATTCACGCGGGTGGACGTCCGCGCGGCCTACCGCCTCACCCCTCACGCGAGGATCCTGGCCACGGTTGAGAACCTGAGCGACGCGGACTACCAGGAGGTTCTCGGCTACGCCGCGCTGCCTCGGCGGTTCCGCATCAGTCTCTCCCTGGACAGCGCGAAGTAGCAGGTGACGGCAATGAGGCTGCGGGCTCTGCGTCTTTCGGCGCCTCCCGTCGTTCGGGCTTCGCTCGCCCTCATCGTTGCCTTCCTCGGAACCTCGACCCTGAGAGTGGGGGCTCAGGCCTTGACCCCACCGCAGCGTGTCGCCTCCTTGAATCTCGCCTCTGATGAGATTCTCGCGGACATCCTTCCCCTCGCGCGCCTGGTGGCGGTCACCGCTCTGGTGGATGAGCCCGGCACATCGAACGCGGTGGGGCGGATCCCGAAGACCATCGCGAGGTTTCCCAAGGTCGACGTGGAGCGGCTCATCGCCCTCAAGCCGGACCTCGTGGTCGTCTCCGAATACACCGATGCCGACGTTCTGCACGCCTTGCGGCGATCCGGCCTCCGGATTCACCGGATGACCGGCCTCGACTCGCTGATGGGTTTCCGGCGCGCGCTTCTCGACCTCGGCGACGCGGTGGGCGAAAGGACACGAGCCGCGAGTCTCGCCGCCGACTTCGACGCCCGGCTGGGCGAGATCGAACGGCGGCTGAAAGGCGCTCCCCGGCCGCGGCTGCTTTACTGGGCCAGCGGCTTCACCGCGGGGTCGAAGACCGCTTTCGACGCCCTCATCGCCTGCGGCGGAGGCGACAACGCGGCGGCTCAGGCCGGCATCTCCGGCATCACCCCCCTCGGGGCCGAGCGGGCCTACGGCCTCGACCCGGACTGGTTGTTCATCGGCGGCCACACCACGACCTCCAAGGAAATCCGCGAGCACCCCCTGCTGTCGCGGATGCGCGCGGTCAAGGCGGGGCACGTGATCGAGATGCCGACCGAACTTCTGGTGGCCCTCAATCATCACGCCATCAAGTCCTGCGAGTTCATGGCTCGCTCCCTTCACCCGGAGCGATTCCGAAATTGAAAGCGGACAAGGTTTTCGGCCTGCTCGGCGTTGGCCTTCTTCTCTCCATGGTGGCTGCGCTGTGCCTGGGCGCGGTTCGATACACGCCGGTCGAACTCGTCTCCGAAGGGCTGCGCGCGACCGGGCTCTCGTCGTCTTCCTCTCTCGATGAGGCGCACACCGTGATTCTCGGGGAGATCCGCCTTCCCCGCGTCCTTCTCGCGGCTTTGATCGGCGGCGCGCTCGCCCTCACCGGCGCCCTTCTGCAGATCGTGTTTCAAAACCCGATGGCGGACGCGTCGCTCCTGGGCGTGGGATCGGGGGCGGCCCTCGGCGCGGTGGTCGCGGTGAAGCTCGGCTGGTCGTTCGACATCTTCATGGCTCTGCCCGCCGCCGCCTTCGTGGGGGCGCTGGGCGCCGCCCTGATCGTCTACGTGGTCGCGCAGAGCACGCGCTCGTCGTCCCTCACCTCCCTCATCCTCACCGGTCTCGCGGTGAGCGCGCTCCTTTCCGGCCTGACCTCGATCGTCCTGATCGCATCGGAGGAGTTCAGGGTTCGCACGGTGTTCTTCTGGCTGGCCGGAGGCCTCGAAGGCCGGGGGTTCACTCATCTCGGGATCGCCGGCGCTCTGATCGTCCCGGCCTGCATCGCAGCGGCGTTGCTGCATCGGCCGCTCGATCTGCTGTTGCTCGGCGACACCGAGGCGCGCGCGCTTGGACTGAATGTGCCAAGGATGCGGCTGCTGCTGCTCTCCCTCGCCGCCCTGCTCTCGGGCGCCACCACGTCGATCGCGGGTTCGGTGCCGTTCGTGGGCCTCATGGCCCCACACGCGATGAGGAGCATCGTCGGACCCCGGTCGTCCCGGCTTCTGCCCACCGCGTTTCTCGCGGGGGCCATCCTGGTGGTCCTCTCCGATCTCGCCGCCCGCGCGATCTCGGACCGATACGACCTGCCCCTCGGGGCCATCACATCACTTTCGGGAGCGCCGTACCTGATCCACATTCTGCGCCGGACGGAGCGCGCGTGAGCCATCCGCCTCTCCTTCAGGTCGAGGAAGTCAGCGTCCGGCGAGGAGCGCGGGACGTCGTCCAACAAGTCTCGCTGAGCGTGAGCACGGGAGAGCGCGTGGCCCTGGTCGGGCCCAACGCGGCCGGCAAGTCGACACTCCTTGCCGCCATCGCTGGACTGCTTCCCGCCGCGAGGGGAGAGATCCGCCTCGATGGCCGCTCCCTCCGTACATTCGCAAGCCGCGAGGTCGCGCGCACGGTGGCTCTGGTGGTGGCTCTGCAGGAGGGAGCGCCCCGACTCTCGGTTCGGGAAAGTGCTGAACTCGGGCGGTATCCCCATACGGGCGCCTTCCAGGATCTGACGCGCGAAGATCACGGCGCGGTGTCGCAAGCCATCCGCGAGACTGGCCTGCAAGATCTGG
>JANODX010000103.1:0-20106 GCA_031412915.1 Vicinamibacteria bacterium
GCTCCATCCAGCACGCGCTGAACCTGGAGCCGCAGATCCAGGCGTGGGCGGAGCGGTTCGCCTCGAAGGAACACGCGCTCTTCCTCGGGCGCGGCATTCACTACCCCATCGCCCTCGAGGGCGCTCTCAAGCTGAAGGACCAGGTCGAGCCACATCGCCGCCCAGCGCTCACCAAAGCGTGGCGAGGCGAGCAGCGTGTCGACCAACCGCTGGTAACCGTTGGCGGCGTCGGCACATGCCGCGTCCACCTGCGCCAGCGTCGGTGGCAACCCAATCAGGTCGAGCGACACCCTCCGTGCCAGCGTGGCGCAGTCCGCCGCACGACTCGGCTTCAACCCCTCGGCATCCAGCCGTGCCATCACCCAGCGATCAATGCCGCCCCGGCTCCAGCTCGAGTCGGACACCGTTTCCTACCACACCGGGAGCATCATTTTATCCAGGAATTCCAGCACAAGATAGGGGAAGCGAGCCTCGCCCGTCCCGGAGTATCCGAAGTCGGTGACATCGACTATGTTGGGATGGCGCAGCGCTCCAATGGCTCGGGCCTCCGCCTCGAACCGACTCTGAAAGTCGGCGCTTGCCGCAAAACTCGGTCTGATGGTCTTCAGGGCGACCTCTCGGCCGGTGTGCTGGTGGGTCGCGCGAAAGACAACCCCCATACCGCCTTCGCCAAGGACGCCGGTGATCAGATACTTTTCCCCGACCAGATCCCCCACGGCGGGTCCGCGAGCGCGATTGGAATCAGCGGGGTTCACTTCAAGACCCTATCTCATCGGCGGGCATTGGGGCATTCCGAGCCGCCAGCCAGCCTGAAGCCGGCCGTGATTCAGTCCCTTCCCTCATTCGGCGCGCAGCAGAACGCTCGGGTCGGCGCGGGCCGCATCGCGGGCCGGGAGGAACGTCGCGAAGGCCGCGATCAGGAGCATCAGAGTGATCGATACGCCGAGCACAAGAGGGTCGGATGGCTCGGTTCCAAACAGGATGGCGCGCAGGCCCCGTGCGCCGAGTAAGGTGATGATCGCTCCGACCAGCGCGCCGCCGCTCGCGAGCACCAGTCCGACGTCCAGAGCGCTGACCCAAGTGCGGACGCTTCGCCGAGTCGACCCGCTCCCGCGCCCACCGCACGGCAAATTCGGGATAATCCTCCGGGTAGCGCGGTCCCTGATCCGTCATGATGATCAGCGGATGGCCAACGCCCGGCAGCATGCGGACCGTGAAGTCGCCGCCGTTCGCGCGGAGGCGTTCAAACGCGGAAATCGTGCTGGCCGGGTCGACCACGTCATCCTGCGCGCCGATCACGGCAAGCAACGGGGCCCGCACCGTCCGCAACGCCAGTGTCGGATCGTAGTCGATCCTCTGCACGAAGGCTCGGAAGTAGGCGGGCGGCTCCCGCAACGGGTCAGCCACACTCTGCGAAATCTCCGGCGCGAGCCGCGCGAACGAACGTAACCGCTTTTCGACCGCTTCACGCTCGCTCTGGCCGGCCGCCGAGCGACCCCAAGCCTCGTCCTGCGCGACACGCCGGTAGTACGACCACCGCGCCGTGATCGCATGCACCGCCGCTTCAATCTCCTCCGCCTTCGCTCCCTTCGCGCTCAGGACGCCGCGAGTCCAAAACATCGTCTGCACGGAAGGCCGCAAAGCCGAACCCGAACTCATGATCATGAATGCGATCTTCGGGTCGCGGCTCGCAGCGAGCGTTCCAACCCAGCCCCCCTCACTGCGTCCCAGGATCCCGATCTTGTCAAGAGCGATGTCCGCCCGGGCGCGCAGGAATCGCACGCCGGCGGCCAGGTCGGCGGCAAGGTCGCCGTAGTCCGCGGTGTCCAGTTTGCCGGCGGATCGGCCTGATCCGCGCTTGTCGTACAGGAGCACCGCAAAGCCCGCCCGCACGAAGGCGTTTGCGTGGACGCGGAACGCCACCTCGTCGAAGACTGCGGGCCCTGCGCCATGAACGACTACGACGGCGGGGAAAGGGCCGTTGCCCGCGAGCTTCAGAATAGCGCCGGCCAGCCGCACGTCTCCGTTCGAGAACGACACGGGGTCAGCCGGGAACGCAAACGGAGGCTCACCGTCGTTTCGGGCGTGCGACGCCGAGGCGACGCCGAGGACGAACGCGACGCGCAGTGCGGCAAGTGGAAGGTGATGGATGATCATCTTGTGGGTCCTTTCTCCTGGCCGAGGTTCATCGCTTCCCCTTCACGCCGATCGAAACGATGAACACGCGGCCTCCCCGAAACAGATTCATCACCTCGCGTTCATTGAGTTCATGGGTACTTCCAATTCCTTGAACTCCATCATCAACCAGGAGTCATCGACTGTTCGTGTGCTCCACCGGCGGGCGTCCGTGAGGGGGCTACTCCGCCCTTAGCGCCTCGAGCGGACTCACCCCGGTCGCTCGCCGCACCGGCACGATGCAGGCGGCGACCGCCGCAAGCATCAGGACCAGTGGGGCGATGGTGAGCGAGAGGGGATCGGTGGGAGCGATTCCATAGAGGAGCTTCCCGACGACGCTCGAGAGCGCAAGGAACGCGCCGAGGCCGCAGGCGACGCCGATCCCCACGAGCCACGCGCCCTGGCGCAGCACGAGGTCGGCGATGCTGCGGCGGGTGGCGCCCAAGGCCATGCGCACGCCGAACTCCGGCGTTCGTTGGGCGACTGCGAAGGCGAGGACGCCATACACGCCGAGAACCGCGAGGAGAAGGGCCACGCCGCTGAAGAGCCCGAGCAGGACCATCGGAGCGCGACGCGAGAGGGACGCGTCTTCCATGCGATGGGTCATCGTCTTGATGTCTGAGACCGGCTGGTCGGGATCTACGCTTCGCACCGCCTCGCGAAGTGCCGGGGCGATGCCCAGCGGATCGCCTTTCGCACGCGCGGCGATGAAGAGGTTTATGCCGTTCACCTGCGTAAAGGGGTAGTAGATCGATTCCTTCGTGACGTCCTCATCGAGGCCCTGGAACTTGATAGGCGCCACGACTCCCACGATCTGGAAGGGCTTATCGGGGGAGTCGAGCACGATCCGTTTGCCCAGGGGATCCTGGCCGGGCCAGTACTTGTCCGCAAGCAGTTTGTCGACAACCACGACGCGCTGCGATGTCCGCACGTCGGTCGGGTCGAACAGGCGGCCGAGCAAGGGCTTCATGCCCACGGTCTCGAAGTAGCCGCTGGTCACCACTCGAAGCCTTGCATGCGGCGCGGGGGCGCCCGGTGGCACCTCGATGTCGGGGCTCGAGTAGGAGGCCGACCCGTCGCCTCCCGAGAAGGGAAGGCTAGTGGTGATGCCCGCCGCCTGAACACCCGGCAACGCGCGCACGCGGGCGAGCAGGGCGTCCGCGAAAACGATCCGTTTCTCGGGAATGTCGTACCTGGTCCCGGGCAGACTCAGCCGCGCGGTGACCAGTCCGTCCGGATTGAAGCCGGGGTCCTGACGCTGAAGCGCTTCGAAGCTGCGTACGAGCAGGCCCGCGGTGGAAAGCAGCATGACCGCGAGCGCCACCTCGCCGACTACCAGGCCCGAGCGAACCATCTGGGTATGCCTTCCACCCGAGCCGCTCCGACCGCCGGTTTCCTTGAGCGTGGCCGCGGCGTCGCGCCGTGACGCGCTCCACGCCGGCAGCAGCCCGAACAAGAAGCCCGTGGCGAACGCGCAGGCCAATGTAAAGACGACCACGGTGACGTCGAGTTCCACGCTGAAGCCCCGGGGAAGGTTAGAGAGCCCGAGACCGCCCAAAGCCTGGACGCCCCACCAGGCGAAGAAGACCCCGAGGAGTCCTCCGCCGGAGAAGAGCAGGACGCTCTCCGTGATCAGGAGCCGCATCAGCCGGCCGCGTCCCGCGCCCATGGCCGAGCGAATCGCGAGCTCTTTCTCCCGCTCGATAGCGCGCGCGAGCAGAAGGCTCGCGATATTCGCGCAGCCGATGAGCAGGCCGGCGGCGACACCGGCCTGGATCAGCCACAACATCCCGCGGACATTGGCGACGTTCTGGTCGAGGAAGCCGTTGACGCGTCCTCCAAAGCCGCTGGTCCTCCAGAAATCCCGCGACGCCGCGATCCGTTCCGCGTTCCTGGCCTGAATGAGATCGAGGTCGCGCTGAATCGCGTCCAAAGAGGCGCCCGGCTTGATCCTCGCGATCATGCTGGAGAACTCGTTGCCGCGCTCATTGTCGCTTTTCTGTTCGGGGGTGAACGCGAAGGGAACGAAGACCTGATTGGCGGGCGTGGGGAAGTAAAACGATTCCGCCATCACGCCGATCACCTCGTACGGCACCGAGTTCAACCGGATTGTCTTGCCGACGACACCCGGATCCGACCCGAATCGGTCGCGCCAGAGCGCGTGGGACAACACGACGACCTTCTCGTTGCCCGGCTCGGCCTGAGTCTCTCCGAAGACCCGGCCCAGGCGGGCCTGCGATTGCAGGCTGGTGAAAAGGGACGGGGTGGCGCGCAGGCCCACGATGCGCTCGGGTTCGCCGTCGCTCGCGAGGTTGAAGGCCTGGTTGGTGTACATCGCGGAGTCTTCGAACGCGGCCACACCCATCTTGCGGTCGAGATAGTCCGGAACCGAGGTCCCGGCATTTGGCAGATTCATGAGCGGGTAGGTGTTGTAGACGAACACCAGCCGCTCCGAATCGGGCCAGGGGTAGGGCTTGAGCAGGATCGCGTTCACCACCGAAAAGATGGCGCTGTTGGCCCCGATGCAAAGGGCGAGAGTGAGCAACGCGATGGCGGTGAAGCCCCGGGCTTTTCCGAGGCTCCTGAGGGAGTAGCGAATGTCGTTCATGAGTTACCTAACCGAAGGAGGGGCCGCTTGAACGCGGCCGGTTTGCGGATCGACGTTTAGACAAGTTAGCGTTATTCAGTCGCAACGCACCGAGTCCACGAGGAGGATCACGGACATAGCGACTTGAACCACAACCAGGCCGCCGAACACCCGAGCCGGCTCGGCCACCTGGGCGGGAGGACTCAACAACGCGCGGTCCATGAGGCCGAAAACGGCGACGTTGAGGCCCCCGGAGACGGCGAGGGTGAGAACCGGGCCGACCACGAGAGAAGGAAAGCGGCTGAGCGAGCGGAGGGCTGCGCTCAGGTCGGATCGACATCGCTCAAGCATTCAGGCCTCCGGCACAAGTCACGGGATCCGCAGAGGCAAGTCGCGTGCCATTGGTTTGAACTCAAGGCCACGCGAGGCCGGTCGACCCCACCCACTGGACGCCGTCAGGGCCAGGCTCGGCCTCCGGAAACTCCAGAGCACGCGCGGAGATCCAGAGCGCCCACACTCCCCGTCTCATTTGCGGGACGGACCTTCCCAAACGCGAACGGGTGGCTCAGCCGGCCTGGCCGTCGGTGTCGGGACTTCTTCACTCAGCGATGTAGCGCCAGGGGGCGGATGGATTGGCGCGATGCCAGATGGTGAAGAATGGGCGGCCCGACTGGGGCTTGCCGTCCGCGCCAGGCGCGTTGGGGACGATGTGGCCGATGGTCACGCCGAAGTCGCCGCTGGCGGCGACGATGGTCTTGACGTCGGGACCCCAAGACACAGGACTGCCGGGCGCGGTCGAACCGCCGCCCACCGCGGTTCCAATGGCTTGATTGCCAACCAGGAACACCGCGACGTCGGGCCCACCCAGATTGATCGCGTCCGGACTGCCGTACTGCGCGAACGCGGGGCCGATGCCCGTCTTCTGTGCGTCGGCTGAGAACGATGTCTCGGCGTCAGCCAGGCTCTTGCGATACTGCTCGATCACCGCCCCTTCCTTCGCTGGCGCCACCAACTTCGCGGGCAGCACGTTCGGCATCGGCGTCAGTGGTGGCATGGCTTTCGCCGGTCCGCGCTTGTAGGCCAGCACGCGCCAGCCGGCCGCCTGTCGTTCCCAATAGGCCAGGTACTTGAGGGGCACGGCGGTGCCGTCGGCCGGGCTCAGCGTCATGAAGCCGGCCGTGAAGCCGTGACGGCCGTCGCCGGAAATGGCGGCGCGCAGCGGCGTCCACTCGATGCGGGCACCGGCATTGGCCTTGTTCTGACGCAGCACCTCGACCGCGCTGGCCTTGCCAGAGGCGATGCCGCCCGCGTGCGTGAGCACGACCTCGTCGCCGAACATGGCCGACAGCCCGTTCACCACATCAGACCTGGCGCTCGCCACCGAAAACGCGCGATCGGCGGCAAGCAACTCGTCAACGACAGCCTGAGGCATGGCCTGTCGAGCATCAAGCGTAGCGCCCAGGACAACGATCAGCAGAGGTGGCAGGACTCTCATCTCAAACACTGAGACGCTGCGCCGCACACTTTGGACGCCGCATTTTTCCGGATCCCACCGCGTCGGTGCGCGTCAAGGACCTTGGCGCTCGATTCGCAGGTTCGCGAAGTATGCCTCGGTGCCCGCGCCGATCCACAAAGCGACGGCGCCTCCCCGGGCCGCGTGTTTGAGATCGTTGCTGATGAGACAGGGCTGCTCGGCCCCATTGACGAACAGGCTGGCCTTTGCACCCTCGACCACCACACGCATGCGCGTCCAGGCATCCACTTCAAGGTCCACGTACGACTCGTAAACGCCGGGCTGTTCCCTGCGAAGACGATCCCAGGGGTGCTCGGGTATCGAGGTGTATTGCGTCGAGTGATTGCGGCGGAGCTGATCGTCGGCCCTCCCGTTCGTGGGCCGGAGATAAATGGACTTGAATCTCGAGCCGCCCTCGGTCACGTCGAATGCAAGACCCACGAAACCGCGCGCGCCGTCGTCGGCTCCCTGGGCCAGGCGCCCGACGACATCGACTTCGATGACTCCATTGACGAAGTCCGGGCCGGGCAGGATCGCGATCGCCTCGCCGCCCGCGGCTGGCGGCGTTGCCTGGCGTTCGATCACACGCGTCGCCGCTCGACCGCGATAGGTGGCGGCGGAGACCTCCACGTTGACGGGGCGAACGTCAGCGGGATCGAGACGAGCGGTTTGCGCGGAGGCGAGGGTCGAAACGCCGCAGAGAGCGACGGCAAACACCATGACGCCTCGACGGGGGGACAAGCCTGAAAGAGAGCTCATATCGACAGTAGACGATGAAACACACGAAAGGGTCCTGTACGAACCACGCGAACCCTGGTACTTTTCAACGATCTACCCATCCTTCACAGCAAGGACTGTGCCCGAGGGAGCGGATGCGTGCTCAGGTTGCCGTCCACACCGGGAACCGCGCGAGGGAACTTAGGATGGCCGAGAATCGTTACCGGAGTCATGCTGGAACTGTTTCGCGTTGATGTCAGGCTCGCGCTCCGCTCCATGTGGCGGCAGAGGAGCATCAGCCTTCTTCTTATCGTGACGCTCGGATTGGGGCTTGGCGCCAACGTCGCCATGTTCACCATCATGGACGCCATGCTCCTCCGCCCGCTCGACTTCCCAAACCTGGGACGTCTCGTCCGAATCTGGGAGACGTCGCCGTCTTCCGATGTGTTCGACCAGTGGAACATCTCGCCCGGGAATGTTCTGGACTTTCGGGAGCAGACAAAGGGAACCCTCGACGCCCTGGTGGCCCTCGAGTACTGGAACGCCAACCTGCGCGGCAACGACACACCGGAGCGCGTATCCGGCTTCAAGGTGTCGCCGGAGTTCTTTCAGAGTCTGGGCGTAAGACTGCACGCCGGCCGCGGATTCCTCGAAGAGGAGGGGCGTGCGGGTGCGACCCCCAGCGTCGTTCTGGGCCACGGCCTGTGGCAGCGCGCTTTCGGGGGCGAGACCTCGGTGGTCGGGCGGAACGTGGTCATGGACGGCGAGAGTTTCACTGTGGTCGGGATCGCCGGTCAGGGTTTCCAGTTCCCGGAAGGCGCGGAGATCTGGAGCCCTCTCGTCCTGCCCGCTCCCGGCGCTGCCTCCCGGGACCAGCGTTCTCTGACCGCCATTGGTTTCCTGAAGCCCGGGGTTTCCATCGATCGTGTGCGTGCCGAGTTCGCCGCCGTGGCGAAGCGGATCGCGACGGAGCACCCCGTGGCCAACAAGGCGAGGAGTGTTCGCATCGAGACCCTCGCCCGCGGTTTCGAGGATCAGGGCCTTCGTCCCGTCATGGTCTTCTTCCAGCTCGGCGCGGGTCTCGTTCTGCTCATTGCCTGCGTGAATGTCGCGAACTTCCTGCTCGCGCGGGGCGCCGAGCGGAGGCGCGAGATCGCGGTGCGTCAGGCGCTCGGGGCCTCCAGGTCGCGCATCCTGCGCCAGCTTCTGACCGAAGGCCTCGTGACCGCGCTCGCTTCGATGGTCGTGGCCCTTCCGACGGCCGCCCTCGCCTCGCGCGCGATCCGGGAGATGATGCCGGCCGAAATCGCGCGTTTTCTGAACGGCTGGTCCAGCATCGACCTCGATGGCCGCGCCGCTCTCTTCGGTATCGCCCTCGCCGTCCTCGCCGCGCTCACCTTCTCGCTCGCCCCCGCGCGGCGCGCATCGAACCCCGATCTCACCGACGCCCTCAAGGAGGGCGGGCGGGCCGTCACCGAGGGCGCCTCGCGCCAACGTGGCCGCAGCGCTCTCGTGGTGGTCCAGATCGCCGCGGCCCTGGCCCTCGTGCTGGTCGCAAGCCTGGCCGCGCGCAGCGCGTGGACGCTCATCGAAGGACCCCAGGGATACGATCCCGACAACCTCCTGGCCCTCGACCTGGAGATGCCTGAGGGCAAGTACGCGGAGCTCACCGCCCGAAAGACCTTCGCCCGCGAGGCCCTCTCCCGGCTCAGCGCGGTGCCGGGTGTCGTGAGTGTCGCCCTCACGAATGTGCTCCCGGCCCGGAATTCGAACTCCAGCCGGTCGATCAGGATTGAAGGGGACGCCGCGAAAGACGCCTCGGAGCTTCCCTCCGCCGACTATCGGGCGGTGTCACCGGAGTTCTTCACAACCATGAGGATCCCGGTCTTGGCGGGTCGAGGCTTCGATGCAAGGGACGACGCGCGCCCAGACGGTCGTCAGGTCGCGATCGTCAGCCGTGCCTTTGCGGAGAGGTACTGGCCAGGCCTCGATCCCCTGGGCCGTCGTTTCCAGGCTGGAGATGCGACCGCACCCATGGTCACGGTCGTGGGCGTCAGCGGCGACGTGATCCACCAGTGGTTCGCACGCCGCAACTACCCGACGTTCTATCGGCCGTTCGAACAGGAACCGCGCCTGAGCGTGTCGTTCGTGGCTCGGACCGAGGGGGACCCCGCGACCCTCGCGCAGGACGCTCGACGCGCCGTGGCCACCGTCGACCCCTACCAGCCGGCGTTCGCGGTCTGGAGCATGCGACGCTCGCTCGACAACGCGACCATCGGCCTGCGGTTCGTGGCCGCGATCATGACCTCCCTTTCCGGGCTCGCGCTGCTGCTGGCCTTGAGCGGCGTCTACGGGGTCATGGCGTACCGCGTCAGCCTGCGGACTCTCGAGATCGGGGTGCGGCTCGTCCTCGGAGCTTCGAAGGCCGATGTTCTCCGGTTGACCATGGGGCAGGCCATCCGCCTGACCGCGGCCGGCCTGGCGCTTGGCGCGGTGGCGGGCGTGGCATTGAGCAAGATGCTGTCGAGCACGCTTCAGGGTGCAGTCACCATCGACGCGCCGACGGTTCTCGGATTCAGCGCGCTCCTCGCCGCCTCGGCCCTCATCGCCGCGTATGTTCCCGCCCGACGGTCGTTGCGTATCGATCCCGCCCGCGCCTTGAGATCGGAGTGAGACCCAAAGTGACGCAACCGATCGATCGGGGTGTTTGATCGCTCAGCATGTCCAGATCGTCGCAGCTCGTGACGGAACCGGCCTCGCGAGCGATGAGGGGGTCACCAAGATCCAGTATGTGCTCGGAGCGCCACCCCGGGCGCAGAAAGCCGAACGAATCCGTCGAACCTCGAGCCGATCGTTTTCGTGAGAACCGCGCCGACGACGAGAGAAGGAAAGCGGCTGAGCGAGCGGAGGGCCGCGCTCAGGTCGGATCGACATCGCTCAAGCATGCATGTCTCCGCCACGAGTCACGGGATCCACAGAAGGAAGTCGCGTGCCATTGGGAAGTTGCGACCGGTCTCGGCGGCCTTCACGGCGTCGAGGATGGGGAGCACCCTGCTGGGCCGACTCGTGCATGAGTGTCCGCGCGATGCGTGCGTGGCATCTAAGGCCGCGCGCGAAGCGCCACCACGGTTCGATCATCCTGGGGCTTGAGTCCGGCAAACGCCTCGACATCGGCGAGCAGGGCCTCGGGAAGGTCGGTCACCGGCCGGCCGCGACGCCGTCGGACCGACGCGACAAGGCGGTTCTCGCCGAATTCCTGGTCTCCGCAACTCGCCGCCTCTGGCGTGGCTTCGGTCAGACCATCGGAGTAGATGAGGAGAGTATCGCCGGGACGAAGCTCGACCTCGCTCTGCTGCGCCATCCAGCTTTCCATCAAGCCGAGGGCGGGCGCGGTCGAAGTCAGCTGGTCGCAGTCTCCGTTGGACCTCACCAGCAGCGGGGCGTTGTGGCCGCAGTTCACGTAGCGCAGGCCTCGGGTCGCGTCGTCGTAGACCCCGAGAAACAGGGTGGCGAAGTGCTCCGGGGCGGTCGCGGCAAAGAAAAGGCGGTTCACGGTTTGAAGCAATCCGGGTAGATCGTCCGCCATCGACGTAGCCTGGCCGCGCAGGGTGGCCTGGAGGCTCGCCCACAAAATGGCCCCCGGCGTCCCTTTGCCCGACACGTCGGCCAGCACCACGGCCAGGCGGCCTCGGCCGAGGTCGATGAAGTCGTACCCATCACCACCGACGGCGCCGGCCGCAGAACACTGAGCCGCGCAGGCGAGGGTCGGCAATGACGGCAGATTCTGGGGCCGCAGTCGGGTTTGTACCCTTCGCGCCACGTCCTGGTCTCGCGCCTCCTGGGCGCGGGCGGCGCTGCGCTCGTTTCCTTCCCGGCGCGCCTGGGCCTGCCGGTCCACGACCTTGATCAGGGCCGCGTTGTCCCAGGGCTTGAGAACGAAATCGCCCGCGCCCCGACGCATCGCCTCCACGGCAAGATCGATGGTGGCCCACGCCGTCATGGCCACGACCGGAAGACCAGGGTCCAGAGCTTTCAGACGCGGCAGGAGGTCGAGCCCTTCGCTGCCCGAAGTGGTGTCACGCGCGTAATTGAGATCCATCAACAGCACGTCGTACCGGCGAACCGCCACCGCGGCCAGGACCGCCTCGGGCGAATCCGCCATGTGAGCATCAAAACCGGCGCACTTCAGGGCCAGCTGAAGCGAGGTACGAATGTCCGGCTGATCGTCGGCGACGAGGACGGAGGGAGCGTCGAAGATGGCGTTCATGGAGCGTTGACATAGAAAAGGCCATGCCAGAGCGCGCTTTCATCCCAAGGCTCTGATTCACATCGGCTTGTGCGCTCAGGCCAATGACCCTGAGTGTCCGGAAATGGGATGACCGCGTTGCGATGTCGCATTCCACGTCGTGGATGCCCCAGATGGAAGAACGGTCCGCCCCCTCCCTCCGGGCGCCCGATGTCCCGGCTGTGACGTCGCCATTGCGTGGCGGAGCCACCATCCCCGGTTTCGCCCGTCTCGATCCTCTCCCCTTCGTGCCCCTGAGCGCGCCGCGCAGCAATTGAGCCGGTAGAGGATGGGCGAACCACGTCGTCCGCTTCCATTCCCACGCCGAGCGCCGATGAGTGGTATGAGAGTTGCTCAACCCACGCTCGATCTGGCTCAATCGTTATGTCTCTCATGACTGCCTCTTTCGATGGCCGCTCTCTTCGGTCGCTGGGTTTCACCAGCGTATTGAACCATGGACGAGCGAGGACCAGGGCGGCCGCGGTCGCCGGTCAAGCGGAGCTAGCAGTTACGGCCCAAAGGGGCCATTCAGCGGGTTGTAGATCCCCCACCGATGGGTCCGGTTGTCGAGACGCCCGCCGTCGCAGCTTCGCCGCGCAGAAATTGCCAACGAGCGTCATCCGTGGAGGGCACTGACATGAAACGACGCGCGAGATCGAACCTCACGACGCTGCTCCTGATCGGCCTCTCGGGTACCGGGTGTTCATCCCCTGGAGGTCCGAGCCCAGCGCCTCCCCCGGCGGCGACTCGCGATGGACGATTCATCCAGGACATCGAAGCCCTCGCCAAGGATCTTCCGCGCCTCCACCCGAACCTTTTCTTCAATACCAGTCGCGAGGTGTTCGAGCGGGAGGTCGAGGCCCTCAAGACAAGGGTGGCCGAAATGCGCGACAGCGAGGTCGTGACCGGCCTCGTACGCCTCGCGGCGATTCCCGGCGACGCTCATACCGCGATCTATCCCTTCAGTTACCCGGGCTTCAAACGGCTTCCCATCAGGGTGCGATTCCTTTCGGACGGCCTGATGGTGACTTCGGCGGCCACCGGCGGCGAGGCGCTTCTCGGCGGAAGGATCGTGCAGATCGGCGAGCTCGACGTCGGCGCGGCGGTTGAAAAGATCGGGCCGGTGGTCTCACACGAAAACGACGCTTGGCTCCGCGCGTTCGGCCCCAACTACCTGATCATCCCGGAGATCCTGCACGCTCAACGAATCGTGGCGGATCCTGACCGGGTACGAATCGCGGTAATCAAACCGGATGGCGCCTTGGCGCAGTCGGATTTGCCGGCCGTAATCCCGGGAGGAGAAGGGACGTTCGTGGATGCTTCGACCGCACCTCTTCCCCTGTATCGCCAGCGCTCGCAGGAGAACTACTGGTACACGTGGACCGAGCCGGACGTGGTCTACATCCAATTCAACCGTTGCCAGAACGCGGCCGCCGATCCGATGTCGTCTTTCGCGAAGCGGGTATTCGACGACATCGACCGCCGTGTGCCGAAAGCGGTGATCGTCGATCTGCGCGGCAATGGGGGCGGCGACTCATCGGTACTCGATCCGCTGCTTCAGGGACTGCGCTCGCGGTCGTTCCTCGCCCAGTCGGGCCGGCTCTTCGCGTTCATCGGCAACGCCACGTTCTCATCGGCTTTGATGAACGCAATCAGCCTGAAGCGGGAACAGGGAGCGATCCTGGTCGGGGAACCCACGGGAGGAAAGCCGAACGGCTACGGCGAAACCCGGTCGTTCAACCTGCCGAACTCGGGACTGCCGGTGACCTACTCGACGAAGTTCTTCAGGTCCTGGCCGGATGGGGACCCCGAGTCGCTCTTCCCCGACGTTGCCGCGACGATCTCATCCACGGACTATCGCGATGGTCGCGACCCGGCCATGGAGGCCGTCGCGGCCAGACTCGGCCTCCCGCGAATGTCGGGCTCACGCTGAGCGCCGGGCGAGGGGCCGTGAGCCCATGGAGTCCATCGACGACGGCAAACACTTGGGCGAGAGGCTTCGGCCGTGTCATTGATGCAAAGGGTAGAAATCAAAGGGAAAATGAAGACAGAATTGCATAGGGTAACGTCAGCTATGAAGATAGCGATATTCGGCTTGGTGGTATTAATGGCGTCCAACGGGCGTTCGCCGACGGGGAAAGCGGTTCTTGCTGAAACTGTTCCGACCCCAGATCCCGCGGCCTCTTTTGATCAAGCGGCAACGATCGCGAAGCTGAGAGAGCAGATCAAGGGCCATGAGCAGGAGCCTGCATCTCAGGTTTTCAAGAACATTCACACGATGACGAAGACGCCTGCCGGGCGACTCCTGGCCATCATGGAGATCGGGTACTCAAGGTCGCTCGGCGTGAACTGCACACATTGCCACACGCCCGAAAAATGGGAAGCTGAGGATAAACCGCAAAAGCAGATCGCCAGAGACATGTCCGCGATGCTTACGACCATAAACAAGGACCTTCTCAAGAATGTCAAGAATTTGAGAAGCGAGACGCCGGGGATAAATTGTACGACGTGTCATCGAGGCCAGATTGTTCCGGCGATGGATCTGCCGTCGCTGCCGAAGACCGAGTAATTCGGTGCTAATCGGGTGGCGGCTGGCGGTTATGGAAATTGGCTGCGCCTCATTTGCTTAGGGTAAATCGCACACACGTTGCCCGCTCCTGCCGGTCCACTCCGGCTGGTCATGGGTGTTTGACTTCAATCCCAGGCACACGCCGGCGGGACCACGTCGCGTCAGCCGAGCCCCGAGCGGCGTTCCACCCGAGGTGCCCAGGGAGTCTGTCCGCGCGGATCGCACGAGCGGCCCGAAGGCTGCCGGACCCTGGTGCCCCGCGACCCTCCTCGTTCGATTGCGGGACGGGGCTTCCCAAACGCGAACGGTCGTAGGTCCAAACGCACACGAATACGGGGTTTGTGCTTGGCACGGAACTTGGTGGCACCGGAGGTGATGCCAAGCGCCGCTCGCCTGACCAACGCCTTCAATCTCGCCTACCGGCAGCTCGGCCGGTCGCCCGGATTCAGTGCCCTGATGATCCTGATCATAGCCCTCGGGATCGGCGCCAACACCGCGATCTTCTCGGTAGCCCGTGCGGTCATGCTGCGACCGCTCCCCATGAACGAGCCCGACCGGCTGGTGCGGCTGCGCGAGAACTTCGCAAGCGGCGCCGACGAGACGCAGCTCAACCTTTCCCCGCTCGCCTGGAAACGGTGGCGCGAGTCCAACACCGTGTTCACCGACATCGGGGCCGCGACCGGCGCGACCTTCACCCTCACCGGCGAGGGCGAAGCCCAGAACGTTCCCGCCGCCATCGTCTCCTACAACTTCTTCTCCGTGCTCGGGGTGAAGCCGGTGCTCGGGCGTGATTTTCTGGCCGAGGAGGATCGGCCCGGCGGGCCGGGCGTCGTCCTCATAAGTCACGGCTTCTGGCAGAGGGTGCTCGGCGGGGCGCCCGACGTCATCGGCCGCACCATCACCCTGGACGGCTCGAAGCGCACCATCGTCGGAGTGATGAAGGCGGACTTCCGACATCCTTACCGCGCGCAGATCTGGGCGCCCATCGCCCTCACCATCGATCCGGCTCGACCGACAGGGCACTATCTCTATGCTCCGGCGAGGCTGAAGCCCGGGGTAACCCTCGCGGAGGCGAGGCAGGCCATGCGCGAATTGTGCGGGCGACTGGCCGCCGAGTTTCCAGGCCCGGCCAACGCGCGGGAGGCCGGGATCGTTCCCCTTCAGGACAGCTTCGTCTCGGAGTCGGAGCCCAGGATGTTCGCGATAATGGCGGCGGCTGCCTTCGTTCTGCTGATCGCGGGCGCCAACATCGCGAGCCTTCTCCTCGCGCGACAAGTGACCCGCGCCACCGACACCAGCGTTCGCGCGGCCCTGGGAGCATCGCGGGGCTTTCTCCTTCAGGAGTTTCTCGCCCAAAGCCTGCTCCTCGCCGTGGCGGGCAGTCTCCTCGGTGTTTTTCTCGCGGTGTGTCTCACCGGCCCGCTCTATGCGCTCAGCCCGATGGCAAGCGACGCGACCGGGAACGCGATGCGCGAGTTCGACACCACCGTTCGCATCGATGGCCCCGTCCTCCTGGTCACCACCTTCCTGACCCTGCTCATAGGCCTTGGCTTCGGCCTGATCCCCGCCCTTCGCGGGACGCGCAGCGACCTTCAACTCGCGATCAAGGGAACCAGTCGCGGCGTCACCCTCGACCAGAGCACCAGGCGCGTTCTGAGCGCTCTGGTCGTGGGTGAAATTGCCGTCGCAGTCGTGCTTCTGGTCGGCACTGGCCTCTCGATCAAGAGCTTTTCCAACCTGGTGGCCCAGAACTGGGGGTTTGCGACCGAGGATCGACTCGCCTTTACCGTCACCTTCTCGGATCAACTTCGACCCGAGCATCCTCGCCGGGCCGCCTACCTCGACCAATCCCTGGAGCGCCTGCGCTCGCTCCCCGGCGTCCAAAGCGCCACCGCCACTACGCTGGATCTCATCTCCCTCAGCCGCAACCTCGCGGCAATCACACCCGAAGGCAGCCATCCGCCCGAGCCCCGGGGCTACTTCATCGTTTCCCACAGGATGGTAGTGCCGGGCTATTTCAAGGACCTGGGGATTCCGATCGTCTCGGGTCGCGCCATTGAGGACACCGACCGGCCTCAGGGTCAGAAGGTCGCAGTCATCAGCGAGCGCTTCGCGAAGTTCTTCTGGCCGGGGCAGGATGCGATCGGCAAGACCATTCGGCGAGGACGGGCCGACGACCCGCGCCCGCCCTACATCGTGGTGGGCGTGGCCCGCGACATTCACGGCATCGCCGACCCGACCGACGGCGAGATCCCGGGCATGTGGTACTTGCCCTACGCCCAGAATCCCAACTACCTGGCGAATGATGTGAGCTTCGTGGTCCATTCGCGCGGCCCCGCAGAGGCTCTGCAGAGCCAGGTAAGGGGCGAACTGAGCAGGGTCGATCCCAACATCGCACCGTATGACTTCAACACCCTGCAGCGGCTGATCGAGGACACCCGGGTCGAAGATCGGTTCGGACTCCTGCTCATGAGCCTCTTCGGCGGGTTGGGCTTGTCTCTGTCAGCGGTTGGGCTCTACGGACTACTTTCCTTTCAGGTTGCCCAGAGAACCCGGGAGTTCGGGGTCCGCAGCGCCCTGGGCGCGCGCGCCGCGGACACCGTCCATCTCGTGCTCCGCCAGGGCGGCGTCCTCGTGGCCGCGGGCCTGGTCGCGGGCCTCGCGGCAGCCTGGGCTCTGTCCAAGGTCATCGAGCCGCAGCTTCACGGGGTCTCCGGCGTCGACTCCCTTTCGTATCTGGCCGCGGCGGTAGTCCTGACCAGCGCCGCAGCACTCGCCTGCGCCCTGCCGGCCCGACGCGCCGCTTCGGTCGAGCCCATGGCCGCGCTGCGAGCGGAATGATGTTTCGAGATCTGGCCCGCGCCTTTCGAACGTGGCGGCGCACGCCGCGACTCACCCTCGCGATCGTGGCCTGCATCGCGGTGTCGATTGGCGGGACATCCACCGTGCTCACCTTCGTCCACAGCCTGCTTTGGCGACCCCTGCCTTTTCCGGAGGCCGAGCGCCTGGTCATGCTTCAGCCCAAAAACACCACGGCCAGTCCGCCCAGCCGGCCCTATCTTTCCTACCCCGACTTCGCGGACCTGCGGGCGGCCGCCACCTCCTTCGAACATCTCGACGGTGCGTCGGTGTCGCGGCTCGTGGTCGTGACCAGTAACGGAGCCGAACGGCTGCGCGGTGAAGCCGTGACCCCTGGCTACTTCGACCTTTTCGGATTGACTCCACAGCGCGGGCGGGCGTTCACCGCGGAGGAGTACGCGGGACGCGGCGAGCGCGCCATCCTGATATCGAACCGGTCGTGGCGTTCGCACTTTGGGGGGCGCGAGGATCTGGTCGGCCAGCCCCTTCAGACCCGCGCGGGGCCGGCGGTGGTCATCGGCATCATGCCCGAGGGGTACCTCGGAATCGCCGAGGACGAAGGCACGGACTATTGGCTCGCCGAACGGCAAACGAACCACCCGGCCACTTTGACCGAACGCGCGGATCCGACCACACTGGTGTTCGGCCGATTGAAGGCGGGCGTGACCCTGCAACAGGCGGAGGCGGAGGCCGAGACCCTTCTGGGCCGAATCGCGAAGGAGCACGCGCCCGCAAATCGGGACCTGCGGGCCTCGGTGAAACCGTTTGGTGAGAAATGGCGCGCCGACCTTCGGCCCGGTCTTCTCACCATGCTGGTGGCTTCCTTCTTCCTGCTGGCGATTGGCTGCGGCAACGTAGCGATTCTGCTCCTCGCCCGCCTGGTAACTCGCGAACGCGATCTGGCGGTTCGGCTTTCCATCGGCGCCACCCGCCGCGACCTGATAAAGCTCATGGGGGCAGAGGGAAGCCTCCTGGCCCTGACGGGCGGAGGCGCGGGTATCTTGCTGTCGATCTGGCTGGGCGCGCTGTTCCGGCAGGTGGGTGGCATCGCCCTGCCCACTCACCTCCCCGTGGTCTTCGGAGCGGCCCCGCTGCTCCTCTGCCTGGGCGTGGTGCTTCTCACCGGCCTCAGCTTCAGCCTCCTCCCTGCCGCGGTCGCGACCCGAATCGACTCAGCCACCGCCCTGCGGGCGGGCGGGCGCAGCGTCGCCTCGGGTGCGCTGCAGGGGTGCTTCGGACGGCTCCTGGTCATCGCTCAGACCGCACTCGCCGTCACTCTGCTTTCGGGCGCGGCGGTTTTCATCCGGAGCTACGAGAAACTCCGCTTCACGGATATGGGATATCGGACCGAGAACCTCCTGCGCTATCAGGTGTCGCTTCAGCGAGAGACCTACCCGACGCCTGAGGCCATCGACACCTTCTATCGACAGCTCACCCTGGATCTGCGCGCCGTACCCGGCGTTCGTCAAACGGCCTACCTCGGTCCAACGCTCCCCCCTTACGATGCGAACCAGGCGAGGGTCAGGCTCAGCGGTCAGGATCTGCCGACCAGGGACGGGGCCCTCACGGTCAACCAGCACTTCGCCACCAATGAGGCCTTCTCAATTCTCGATGTCCCGCTGATGGAGGGCCGGATGTTCGGGGCCGAGGACCGCCGCGGCGGAGCGGCCGTCGGACTGATCAGTGAGACCCTGGCGCGCACGATCGCCCCGAACGGATCGGCCCTCGGGCGCTCTCTGCTCATGGGTCCATCCGAGGTCGTCGTCATGGTCGTGGGCGTAGTGAAGGACGCACGGTGGAACGGGCAGCGCAACCGGCGCCCGAGCGGGCTGAACCTCTTTCTTTCGCTCGACCAGTTCCCTCAGTTGTCGGTGGGCGTCCTGTTCGACGCCGCAGTGGACGCGCGATCTCTCATCGACCCTGTCCGTGAAGTGGTCGTCGGCCGTGATCCAGCCGCGGCTCTGCATTGGATCGACACCATGGACGAAGCGCTCGACTTTCAAACGGTCAGCGAACGATTCTGGACATTTCTCGCCGCGGCCTATGCGGGCACCGCCTTTCTACTCTCCGTGCTGGGCCTGTACGGGGTGCTGACCCACAGCGTGGTCAGCCGGTCGCGCGAGATCGGCGTGCGTCTGGCCCTGGGCGCCACCTCGTCGACCGTCGCGCGTTTTGTGGCCGGCCAAGGCGTGAGGCTGGTGGTTATTGGTCTGGCCCTCGGTCTCGGGCTGGTCCTGGTTCTCGGCCGAGTCATCGCATCCAGGCTCTACGAAACCAGCGCCACCGATCCCGCCTCTCTCGCCGCGGTTGCGGTTGTCCTGTTGACCGCAGGCGCCATGATCGCCTGGCTGCCGGCAAGACGCGCCGCTCGCATTTCTCCTTTCGCGGCCCTTCGTTCGGAATAGCCAAGCCCATCATCCCGGTCACTGACAGTCCAGAATGAACAACCTCAGGTCTGCGTTTCGCCAGCTTCACCAGGCGCCCGGTTTCTCCCTGGTGGCGCTCGTGACTCTCGCGCTCGGCATCGGCGCCAACACCGCGATTTTTTCCGTGATCGATGGCGTTTTGCTGCGACCCCTGCCGTACGAGGAGCCGGAACGTCTGATGCGGCTCTACCAGCGCAGCGCCAATTTTCCCAAGGCCTCGTGGGCCGCCGGCCAGTTCTTCTCCATGCACAAGGATCAGACCTCCTTCGAATCGGTGGCCGGATGGCAGGCCGCCAATTTCAACCTGTCCACCGACGGCCTCGATCCGGAGCGGATCGAGGGCGCCATGATCACCGCCGACTTCCTGCGGGTTCTGCGGAAAAGCCCCGGTCAAGGCCGCTTCTTTACTTCGGACGAGTTCGCGCCGGGACAGGATGCCGTGATCCTGATCAGCCACGGGCTGTGGCAACAGCGTTTCGCGAGCGACCCCAACATCCTCGGCCGCTCCCTGTTCGTGAGTGGGCGAAACCGACAGGTCATCGGCGTGTTGCCCGACGCCTTCACGTTTCCCGGGAAAGCCCAGATCTGGGCGCCGCTCGCGCCCAGCGAAGAGAACCGCACCCGGCGCGACCTGCACACCGTCCAGGCCTTCGCCCGCCTGAAGCCTGGCGTCACTCATACCCAGGCCCAGGCGGATCTCGCCTCCTTGACGGCGCGCTATGCCCGCGAGTATCCGACCACCGATGCCGACTGGAGCTGCCTCGGCTTCCCGATGCTGGAAGACGCGGTAGCCCAGATTCGCCCCGCCCTGCTCGTTCTTCTCGCCTCGGTAGTGGCCCTTCTCCTGATCGCGTGCGCCAACGTCACCAATCTTCTCCTCGCCCGGGCCGCTACCCGACAACGTGAGATGTCGTTGCGGGCCGCTCTGGGGGCGAGCCGCGGCCAACTGGCGCGGCAACTCATGGCCGAGTCTCT
>JANODX010000104.1:0-17334 GCA_031412915.1 Vicinamibacteria bacterium
CCCGGCTGCCACCGCGGCGAGGCCCTGCTTCAGCACCAGGCTTACGACGTCGCGGGGCAGAGCGCCCAAGGCCATCCGAACGCTGATCTCCCGCGTCCTCTGGCTGACCAGATACGCGATCACGCCATAGATGCCGATGGCCCCGAGGGCCAGCCCAACCAGGCCAAGACAGGAAAGCAGGAGGCGATTGAAGCGATTGACCGCGGTGGAGGCGGAGACGCGGGACGCCATGGTGGCGACATCGTAGAGAGGGACGGTGGGGTCCACGGTCCGGACCGCAGCTCGCATCACCGACGTCAAGGTTTCCGGGTTACCGTTTGCGGCCCGCGCAACCAGGGTGATCGACAGGCCATTTGATTCGAAGCCGCGGTGCGGAGCCTGGTCCATGGGGAGGTAGAACTCCGCGAGGCCGGGCGACGACATACCTCGTGCCCTGGTGTCGGCCACCCCGCCCACGATCTCCGTCCACGTAGGCGATGCGTCACTGCCTTCACAGCACGCCACGCGCTTACCGATCGCGTTCGCGTCGGGCCAGGCCAGGCGAGCCAGAGTCTCATTGATGATCATCACCCGCGGCGCGGCGCGACGGTCGTCGCGGTTGAAGGTGCGCCCGAGCCGGACGGGCACCCGCATCGTCTCCAGGTAACCCGGAGTGACCAGCTGCATTCGGCTGTTGAGTCGATTCTGCGGGCTCGGGTCGCGGCCCTCGACACGAAGGCCGTAGTCAACGTCGCCGATCAGCGGAGGCCGGGTGGAGGCCGCGGCCTCGGCAACGCCTGGACGGGCAGCAAGCTCCAGGACCATCTGGGCGACCGCGGCGGCGGGGCGCTCTTCGCCCGGGTAGGAGGCAAGGGGGAGAGCGAGCCGGGCGGAGAGAAGGTTCCGCGGATCGAAGCCGGGGGACACACGATCGAGGTTTGCTCCGCTCCGTATCAGGAGAGCAGCGCTCATCAGCAGCATCAGGGCGAGGCCCACCTCCACGGCCACGAACGTCTGTCGTACCCGGTCTCGCACTCCGCCGGTGGAACCGCGGGACGCCTGACCCGCGCCTGATGCGAGTCCGGCACGCGAGGCCCGCAGGGCGGGGATCATGCCGGCAATCAAGGTGGCGAGCAGAGCGATGAAGGAGACGCTCAAAAGGGCGAGACCGTCGAGCCGGGCCTCGGCCAACCGCGGCACGTCGGCGGGGCCGTGCGCAATGAACAGGGGAAGCGCGATCGCGGCAAAGGTGATGCCCGCGGCCGCTCCGAGGGCACACAGCACGAACGCCTCGGTCAGTAATTGCCTGGCGATGCGGAAGTGCGAGGCGCCGAGCGCCGAGCGCACCGAAATCTCACGGGAGCGGGCCGCGCCGCGAGCCATCAGCAGGCTCGCGACATTCACGCAGGCGATCAGGAAAACCAGGGACACCGCGCCGAGGAGAATCAGGAAGCGCTGCCGGTAGTCGCCGACGGTACGGTCGAGCAAGCGAGCGACGATGAAGGTCCTTCCTTCGTTGTCGCGGGGCGCCGCTTCCCGCGCCGCGGCGGCGATCGACTGCACGTCATGGGTCATATGCTCGTGATTCATCCCCGGCTTCAACCGGGCGGTGACGGTCAGATAGTGAGCATCGAAGCCTCTCTCGGGGCCGAAGGCAATGGGCGTCCAGACTTCGGTCTCGTCTTCCGGAATCGCGAAGTCGCTCGGCATCACTCCAACCACGGTGTGGGGCCTTCCGCTCAGCATGACGCTACGGCCCACGATCCCAGGATCGCCGCCGAATCGTCGCGTGAAGAGGCGATGGCTGAGCACGGCCACCCGGGCGCCGCCGGGCGAGTCCTCCGCCTCGGTGAAGCTTCGGCCCAGCGCGGGTTGAACGCCGAGGACGGTGAAATAGCTGGCGGTGACGCGGGCGCCCTGAACGCGTTCCGGATCAGAGCCCTCGGCGAGGTTGAAGGTGGCCGAGCTTCGAGCGGCGAGGCTTTCGAAGGTCCGCGCCCGTTCCCGCATGACGAAGTAGTTGCCTGCCGAAATGGCGCCTGGTTCACCTTGCCAGTTGGTCGCCACATCGAGCAGTCGCTCGGGATCGGGGAAGGGCAGGGGGTTCAGGACCACGGCCTGGAGAACCGTGAACAACGTCGTCGTAGCACCTATTCCCAGGGCGAGGGTCAAGACGGCGACCGCGGTGAACGAACGACTCTTTCGGAGTTGTCGAACCGAAAAGAGGACATCCTGACGAAACTCCGCGAAAAGTTGGGTGCGCATCAGTTCTCCCTGGGTCGGCGGTGGATTGAAAGAGCCGTCTTTCGGTTTGGACGTTCCTCGGCCTTCCTGGTTAGCTCGGGAAGGTGTCGCTTTCGCGGTGTTTGGCGGTGGGCGCCATCGCTCGACAACCACCGCCACGATCTCCTCATTCCGGACGAAGATCGTCCCATGGGAGAAGCTGGGCGGGTGAGGCGCGCGAGCCCATCCCGTCTCCCCGACAGGCGGCGTCGCCACCTTGGCTCCGCGTCTTCGCCGCCGCTGCACCACCCGCATGTAGTTCCCTCGAGAAGACGCGCGTCTTGTGCGTGACCCCGTTCGTCTCTACGACTCCACTGGCGTGAGCGAAATCGCGGGCGCACGGGAGGTGTTCGACTGGCTCCGATAAAAGGGCGTCCGCGTTGCGCTCAACACTGGCTTCGATCGCGAAATCACGAACCTGCTTCTGGAGCGACTTGGTTGGCGTGAGGGTGTGGTCGGTGCCGTAGTCTGCGGTGACGACGTGTCAGAAGGCCGACCCGCGCCCTACCTTATCTTTCGTGCGATGGAGGCCACGGGCACGTACCGGGTAGACGAGGTGGCGAATGTCGGCGACACGGTGTCGGACCTCTGCGCGGGTGACAATGCCTCGGTGCGGTTCAACATCGGCGTCCTCTCCGGCGCGCATGATCAAGCGCGACTCCTTAAGGCGCCCCACACCCATCTTCTTGCCGATGTGGCGGAGCTTCGGCAGATGTGGAGCGATTGCGAATGAGCCGTGTGCTGTTCGCCGGGGCCGGCGGGAGGATCGTTCTCCCCGATCTGCTGCTCCTGGGACGGGCGGACGGTGGTCATCTCTGCGTCGATCCGCCTTGTGATGCCTGGGAGCGCGGTGAACTGTTGGCAGGTGAGTTGACGCAGTGGTCGTTCCTCGTCGCCGCTACGGCCACGGCCATGTTGGAGACGCTGCCTCAGCTCGAAGGTGGCTGCATCAACTACTGGGAGGCGGGGAACTGGTCGCTGCACGAGGACGCCCCACCCGCAGGACCGAAGAGCACTCCCCTGGCCCGCCGCGTCCATCTTCATCTTCTGGGCCGGAGTCGCCACTCGACTGATCGGGACTGGAAGTGGGGTGAAGCTCCGCGGTTCCCGCCCTTCGCCGAGCGTCTCTCGTGGTCGGCGCGATTCGAGCCCCTTCGCGATGACGAGTGCGCGAGCGTTGTCGAGCGTGCGCGGCTTCTCCTCAAGACCCGCTACGGCGTGGAAGGCGAAGCGGCCAGCCTCTGAAGAGCTCGGTCGCGCGCTGGATCGGAAACCGCAGCTAGAGTTCCCTCATGAACGAGAGGGACGAGGCGGCCGCGCTGGCGGAGCGGCTGCGGCTGGCCACCCTGGGCTACTTCGACGTGCTCACCACCTACCTCGGGCAGAAGCTGGGCCTGTACGAGGCGCTGGCCGCGGCGGGCCCCGTGAACGCCGGCCAGCTCGCCGCGCTGACCGGGACGCATCCCCGTTACCTGCGGGAGTGGCTGGAGCAGCAGGCGGTGACCGGTCTGCTCGCCGTCGACGATCCGGTCGCGCCACCCGAGAGGCGCCAGTACCGGCTGCCGGTCGGGCACGCGCGGGTGCTGGTCGATCGCGACGACCCGCTCTGGCAAGGCTCGCGCCCGCTCAGCCTGCTGCCGCTCGCCCGGCAGATGCCTTCCCTGCTCCACGCCTTCCGGCACGGCGGCGGTTTCTCCGCCGTCGATCATGACGACGACTCGCGGACAGCCCAGGCCTCGCTGGGCCGGGTCGCCTACCTTGCTTCGATGGGCGACTGGATCTCGGCGCTTCCGGATATCGAAGCCCGGCTGCGCCGCCAGCCGCCGGCGCGGGTGGCGGACCTCGGCTGCGGGGCGGGCTGGTCGGCGATCGCCCTGGCCCGCCACTTTCCCCTGCTCCACGTAGATGGCTTCGATCTCGACCCCGCCAGCATCGCTCTGGCCCGCGCGAACGCGAGTGCTGTGGGAGTGTCCGACCGGGTGCGCTTCGAGATGCGCGACGCGGCCGATCCGGCGCTCGCCGGGACGTACGACCTGGCGGTGGTGTTCGAGGCCCTGCACGACATGCCCCGGCCGGTCGAGGCGCTGCGCGCCCTTCGCCGGCTGTCGGGCGCGGTTCTGGTGGTGGACGAGAAGGCGGATGAGCACTTCGCCGCGCCCGGCAGCGACCTGCAGCGCTTCAACTACGGTTGGAGTGTGCTCTCCTGCCTGGCCTCGGGGATGACCGGGCCCGACCCCGCGGGAACTGGCTCGGTGATGCGGCCGGAAACGCTCCGCGCCTACGCGGCCGCCGCCGGTTTCGCAAGCGTCGAGGTCCTGCCCGTGCCGCACGAGGGCTGGACCTTCTACCGGCTGCGCTAGCAGTCCGTGGTGAAAGTCTGCCGCAGCACCGAGACGAGCGCGGCGCCCGGCTGGCGATGAGCCGAAGAGCCCGAATATCGGGAATATTCGGGCTTCTGAGCGAAGAAGCCAGGCGGGATGCCGCGTTCGTCCCCCAGAGGGGAGGCTTCGCGCTCGAATGCCGGCAGACTTTCACCACGGGCTGCTAAGCCTGGTCCTGGGCTCCTCGAAAGTGGGCAGGCCCTCGGCGCTTGCCGGCGGCGGGACTGCGGCAAGGTCTGAGACACCCGCCGATGCAGGTAGGCTAGGGATTGGAGGGGTGAGCTGTGAGTGACAACGAGATAGTCGGCGAGACGGAAACCCGGGAGGACTTTGCCGCGCTTTTCGAGGCCTCCTACGCGCTGAACAGGATCAAGCGCCTGGCCAACGGGCAGGCCGTCGATGGCACCATCGTCGCCATCGGCGCGGACGTAGCGCTCGTGGACGTGGGCGCCAAGAGCGAAGCCACGATCGCTCTCGCCGAGCTCAAGAACCCCGAGGGCGTGTTGGAGGCGAAGGTAGGGGACCGGATCCACGCCACCGTGGTCTCGACAACGGGGGGCCTGACGCTTTCGCGAAGGCTCCAGCGCGGCGCCGCCTCGGCCCAGCAGCTCGAAGACGCGTTTCGCGCCGGCCTTCCCGTGGAGGGCAAGGTCGAGAAGATGGTGAAAGCCGGCTACGACGTGAGCGTCGCCGGTCAGCGAGCGTTCTGCCCGCAGTCGCAGATCGATGAGATCCGCGAGATCGATCCGCTCGTCCACGTCGGCCGCGTCTACACCTTCAAGATCGTCGAGTACAAGGAAGGGGGCCAGAAGTTCGTGGTCTCTCGCCGCCGGCTGCTCGAAGAAGAGCAGCAGGCGCGCGCCGCCGAGGTGCGGCAATCGATTGTGCCTGATGCCGTGGTGAGAGGGCGGGTCGTCTCGGTGCGCGACTTCGGCGCGTTCGTCGATCTGGGCGGGGGAGTGCAGGGGTTGCTCCACGCTTCCGAGATGGGTTGGTCGCGGTCGGACCCGTCGCAGGTCGTGAAACCCGGCGAAGAGATCACCGTGAAGGTCATTCGGGTGGAGGACGGCAAGATCGCGCTCGGGTTGAAACAGCTGACCGCCGATCCGTGGTCGACGGCGGAGGCGAACTACAAGGTCGGGCAGGTGCTCACGGGCCGCATCACTCGCATCGCCGACTTCGGCGCGTTCGTTGAGCTCGAGGCCGGGATCGAAGGCTTGGCGCACGCGTCGACCTTCGCGCCCACCGGGAAGTCGGGTGGCTGGTCGAAGTCCGTCGCGGTGGGAATGACGGGCGCCTTCGAGATTCTGAGCGTCGATCCCGCCGCGAAGCGGATCGGCGTGGCGCTTCTTCCTGAAGGGTCGTCGCGCGCGGGCGCGGCCAAGCCGTCCCGATCGTCGATCGAGCCGGGCGTGCGGATCACCGGTAAGGTCGAGCGTCACGACAAGATGGGCGTGTTCGTGTTCCTCGCGCCTGGCATCACGGGTCTCCTGCCCGTGAGCGAAACCGGCGCGGCCCACGGCGTGGACCTGGTGAAAGCGTTTCCGTTAGGCTCCGATCTCGACGTCATCGTGCTCGAAGCCGACTCCGCCCGCCGCCGCATTCGCCTGAGCGTTAAGGCCATTGGCGATGCGGTCGAGGCCAAAGAGGTCAGTGACTACGCCGCGCGGACAGAAGCGGCCCAGGCGCAGAGCTTCGGGTCGCTGGCCGACAAGCTGCGCGGCGCACTGGAGCCACGGAAGAAGTAGGGGCGAACGGCTCCGGGCGCCTCCGGGCCAACCGCGCCTACGAAAGCACTCGAAGGTACGCTCGCCACGGCCCAACCTCTTCCGTGTAACACCTGGCCATGACCCGCGCCACCTGAACGAGGTGGTCCAGATCGTGGGCCACCCAGGTGCTGAGCAGTTGGCCGAGCGTGACCACGCCGAATTCGGGATGCGTGCCTTCAAGTCTCAGTTGGTCTGGCCCAAGTCGGAGCTCCTCGAGTGTGATCAGGCTCCGCGCCCGCAGGGCAGAGAACTCATCGAGGAGCTGGTTCAGCGATTTGCCCTCGCCGGTCTGGAATTGGGCGAAGCGGTCGAATGGCGCGAAGGGTCTACTCGCGCCGTGCTCGATGATGGTGCGGGCGCGGGGAATCCAGTCGGTCTGCTCGCCATGAATAAGGTGGCCAAGAACGTCGAAAGCGCTCCAGGTGCCCGGCCCTTCGTCCGCGCGCACCCAAGGCTCCGGCAGGTCCCGAAGGAGACTTGTCAACGTGGACGGTGTGCGTCGGAGAATCTGCTGCGCCGACTCGAGATCGAACTTCATGGTGCAGCCCTCTGGTCATTCACGTCGGATTTCGCGCTCCCGTGAGCTCCACTCGGAGGAAGTCTGCGCTACCAGGGGCGCACGTCCAGCCAGGTGCTTTGATACGTCGCACCGTCTCCCATGTCGGTGTAGGTATCCGCGCACAGCATGTTTATCGTGCCGGACACGGCTTCGTTGTCGGGCCGCTGTCCGGGCACCAGAACAACGCCGGGGCGCACTTCGTCGCGCACGCGCAGGACCAGTCCGACCTGGCCCTGCGCGTTGAGCAAGCGAACGCGTTGGCCTTCGCTCAGGCCGCGCGCCTGCGCGTCATTCGGGTGGAGGACCGCGAAGGGCGCGCCTTCCTGCTTTCGCAGAAACGCCACACCCGAGAACGCGGTATGGGGCTGGAAGTAACCGGGTGCCGTGAGCAGGCGCAGCGGATAGGTCGCGCTCCGTCCTGCCTCTTCCGGTTCGGGCCGCCAGCCGGGGAGGGGAGGCAGACCCTGGTCGGCCAGCGCCTGGGAGTAGAACTCCAGCTTGCCCGAAGGAGTGCGGAACGATTGCCCGGCCCGGTCGGCGATCGATATCGGTCCGGCGGTCGTCAGGGCGACCGGATCGACCTCCGCCATCCGGCCCTTCGCGCCGTGAAGCAACTCCTTCAACAGCTCGCGTGGCTCCATACGGAACACCGGGTCGCCCAGGCCCATGCCCTGCGCCAGGGCCTGAGCGAGCCGAACGTTCGACCAGGCCTCGGCTTGGGGGGCTATGGCGCGGGGGCTGTATTGCATGTAGTAACTGCCGTACGAACGGAAGAAGTCCTCGGTCTCCAGATAAGTGGTCGAGGGCAGGACGATGTCGGCGTAACGCGCGGTCACTGACAGGAATGGATCGTGGACGACTGTGAACAGATCCTCGCGCATCAATCCCCTGCGAATCTTCGCGGTGTCAGGGTTAGTGACGGCCGGGTTGTTGGCGGCGATGAACAGGGCGCGGATCGGCGGATCGTTCAACTCCAGAAGAGCCTCGCCCAGCCGCAGGTGATTGATGCTGCGGGCCGCGGCCGGTCCCGAAGGCCTGGCCAGGGCGTCGTCGTTCAGATCGAACGAGGCCGCGGTAGCCAGAAGGGCCCCCCCGCCGTAGCGGCCGAAGGCGCCGGTCACCCCGGGCAGGAGGGCGACGGTACGGAGATTCTGCCCGCCATACGTAGAACGACTCATGCCGTAGCCGAGGCGGATGAAGGACTTCCTCGCCGCCCCGTACATGGCCGCGAAACGCTCGACGTCGGGTGCGGAAAGGCCGGTGATGGCGGCGACCCGGTCGGGAGGGAAGTGGGGCAGGACCTCGCGCTCGACCTGGTCGAACCCGAGGGTGTGCTCCGCGAGATAGGCGCGGTCGGCTTTGCCGTCGCGCACCAGGATATGCATCACGCCTAACGCCAGGGCCGAGTCGGTACCGATGCGGATGGGCAGATGCCAGTCGGCGCTGCGTGCGGTGCGGGTGCCCCGGGGGTCGATAACGACAAGCTTCACTCCGTGCTTGCGAGCTTTCTCGATCTTCGCCCATAGATGCACGTTGGTGGCGTGCAGGTCGGATCCCCAGGCGATCACGAGATCGGCCTCGGAGACGGATTCGGGGTCGGCGCCGCCGACCGGTCCAACCGTGGCGTCCCACGCCGCTTCGCTGCACGAATCGCAGACGGTACCCGCCGAAAGCCGGCTGGCGCCCAGAGCGTGGAACATCCCGGTGGTCAGGCCTCGATTCATCAGGCCCTGATGCGCACTGTAAGCGTAACCAAGGATGGCCAGAGGTCCGGACTCGGCGATCACCGTTTTCCAATGCGAGGTGATCTCGTGGAGGGCCTGGTCCCAGGTGATCGGCGCGAACTGCCCCGCTCCTTTGGGCCCGGTGCGTCGCAACGGTGTCGCCAGCCGTTCGGGCGAGTGGACCAGTTCGGCATCGCGATTGACCTTGCCGCAGGCGAAACCCGCGGTGAACGGCTGGCCCGGATCGCCCTCGATCCGAACAACGCGGCCCTCCTCGACGTGGGCCAGCAGGGAGCACATGTCGGGACAGTCATGCGCGCATACAACCCGAACTGTTTCCATCCTGATTTCTCCGTTTCCCAAGGGTTCTGTCCAAGGCCGTGCGGACCGTGGGAAGGTAGCACGCATCGGCCTGGATTCGGAATACTCAGTTCCCCTTCAGCAGGCCCGTGACAGGGTCCTTCAAGAAGAGAGGCGCCCGTGAAGGGACTCAAGCCTCAGTTGCACAGCAGCCGGAGCCCGCCCTCCGAGTCGAGGTCGAGGTCCGTAGTCGATGGAACCCTTTCGTCGCGCCTCTCGTCTCTTCGAATGTGAGCAAGCGAGAGACCGCCGCCTTGGCCGGCCAAACCGTTGTAGTGGTTAGGACTTCGGCGGCCCGTATGTCCGCTCGTGGAACGCCACCGTCCGCTTCCGGTCAGTCGTACACCAGCGTTCAATTGGCCGGGTTTCTTTCTCGCTTTCTCGCAAACCAACCCTTCCGTCCTGCCGTCTCACCCGGCATGACCACCGCTAACAAAGGAGCCCTGTAATGACCAAATCCGTTCTTACGACTTTGTCGCTCTCGTTCTTCACGGTCGCCGTGTCGGTCGGGTCGCCGCCGTCTGACCAGAATGGTTTGCTCAGCCTGGCGTCCATGCCGATCGAATCCGTCCGGTTCGGTCGCTCGACCCAGGTCGAGATCGACCTCGGCTGGGAGCAACAGCAGCGCCTGATCGACTCTCGCCTGGCCGCGAAGGCGTCGGAGCCGCTGAGCGTGCCCGGCGCGATCATCTCGTCACCCTTTCCTGGTTTCGCCCCCAAGAGCGCCGAGGTCCCATCGGCCGGCGCGGCTGGGAGCGGCCCGAGGCCATCGAACCGCGGGTCGAGGCCTCGAGGGTGGGCCACCAACAGATCCTGAACGCGGGGGGTCCGGCCTCGGGAAGCGGGTGTTCGGTATTGGGACACCCGGGAGCAGGTGTGGGGACGCATCAGGCCGCATAAGTGGCTATTGAAGTGAGAGATAGAGAGCATGATCCAAGCTGGCACAGGCATTGATGTAGCGAGCCGTATGGACATCGCCCGCCCTGACCTTGCCGTCAAGCGCAAGAAGCGGAACATTCAGCTTGGCGTCGGGGCCACCGTGTTGCTGCTCAGCGCCACCTGGGGCCTCTCCCAACTCAAGCCGGCGGCACCCAGCGTCGATCGGGGCACTCTCTTTCTCGACAAGGTGAAGCGCGGCGAGATGCTCCTTCAGGTGCGAGGTCTGGGCACGCTCGTGCCCGAAGAGGTTCGGTGGATCCCGGCGCTGACCGAGGCTCGAGTGGAACGGATCGTGGCACTTCCCGGGACCCTGGTCACGCCCGACACCGTGATTCTCGAACTCTCGAATCCCGACCTCGAGATGCAGGTTTTGGACGCCGAGTCCCAGTTGCGCGAAGCCGAAGCCCGTCTGGTGGAAGCGCGTTCGCGCATCGAGGCCTCCCGTCTCGATCAGCAGGCGACCGCGGCCCGGGTCGAGTCCGAGTCGCGTCAGGCGCGCCTGCGAGCGGACGCGGACGTTGAGCTGGCCGCGCAGGGTCTGGTGGCGGGCCTGAACGCCAAGCTCTCCAAGGCGGCGGCCGAAGAACTCGAGGGTCGCGCAAGAATCGAGCAGGAGCGCATGAAGCTCTCGAACGCTTCGATCGAAGCTCAGATCGCGGTGCCGCGATCGACGGTCGAGCAGCGCCTGGGCATGGCCCGACTGCGCCGCGCCCAGCGAGACGCGCTCAAGGTCCGGGCGGGCATCACCGGAGTGCTGCAGTCGGTTCCGGTCGAAGTCGGTCAGCGCGTCACCCCGGGGGCCAACCTTGCCCGGGTGGTCGAACCGACCCGGCTCAAAGCGGTGATCCGGGTGGCCGAGACCCAGGCCAAGGACCTGGCCCTCGGGCTGCCTTGCGACATCGACACCCGCAACGGCATAGTGAAGGGGAAGGTCGTCCGTATCGATCCGGCCGCGCAGAACGGAACCGTGGCCGTCGACGTGGCGCTTCAGGGCGAACTGCCCAAGGGTTCACGGCCGGACCTGACCGTCGATGGGACCATCGAACTGGCCCGTCTCGATGACACACTCTACGTGGGCCGGCCCGCTCAGGGAGCGGGGGAGAGCACGATCAGCCTCTTCCGGGTCGATCCGGCGACCGGTGAGGCTCACCGGGTTCGGGTTCGCCTCGGCCGCGCTTCGGTCAACAGCGTCCAGATCCTCGAAGGCCTGAATCTGGGCGACGAGGTCGTCCTCTCGGACGCCTCGGCCTGGGACGCCTTCGACCGAATCCGCCTGAAGTAGAAGATTTGAGAGCGAAGCGTGGAACATAAGGTGCGCGCAAGCCGTTGAACCAGGAAAGCACTCCCAAGGAGACACGAAAACCATGACCGAAATCCCTGCCCTGATCGACCTGTCCGGCGTCACCAAGGTCTTCCTGACCGATGAAGTCGAAACCCACGCCCTCTCGGGCATCCACCTGAAGATCGAGAAAGGCGAGTTTGTGGCCATCGCCGGTCCGTCCGGTTGCGGCAAGTCGACTCTCCTCTCCATCCTCGGTCTGCTCGATTCGCCGACGGAAGGACAGTACATCCTGAATGGCCAGCCGGTGGCCAAGCTCACGGCCGCAGATCGGGCGCGGGTGCGCAATCGCGAGATTGGGTTCATCTTCCAGAGCTTCAATCTGATCGGCGACCTCACCGTGTTCGAGAACGTCGAGCTGCCGCTCACCTATCGAGGCACCAGTTCCGCCGAGCGGAAGAAGAGGGCCATGGATTCGCTCGAGCGGGTTGGAATGGGCCATCGAGCCAAGCATCTTCCGAGCCAGCTATCCGGGGGCCAGCAGCAGAGAGTGGCGGTGGCCCGTGCCCTCGTGGGCGCCCCCGCCGTGCTGCTCGCCGACGAGCCGACGGGAAATCTCGATTCGAAGAACGGCGATGCCGTGATGACGCTCATGAAGGAACTCCATCAGGGTGGCGCCACCATCGTCATGGTGACCCATGATCCGCGCTTTGCACGCTATGCCGATCGTTCGATTCACATCTTCGACGGCCGGATCGTGGAAGAAGGCGCCGGGGCCACCGACAGCGCGCAGATCGCGTAATGCACGGCCTGCTCGGCGACGTGCGCCTCGCGTTCCGGCGGGTGGCGGGAAGTCCGGGCCTGACCTTGCTGATCGTCGCCACTTTCGCCTTGGGCATCGGGGCGAACACCGCGGTGTTCTCGCTCTTCGACCAGGTGCTGCTGCGGTCGATGCCGGTCAAGGATCCGGGGAGCCTGGTTCTCATTCACACCCCCGGGCCGAACTCAGGTCAGTTCGAGTCGAACAAGGACTTCCCGTTCCCGGTTTCCTACCCGATGTTCACCGACTTCCGTGACAAGACGGATGTCTTTGACGGTGTCCTCGCGTACTTTCCCACCTCGGTGTTTTTCGGAGTCGACGGGAATACCGAGAGGATCCGGGCCGAACTGGTTTCCGGCACGTACTTCGATGTGCTCGGACTGAAACCGGCCCTCGGGCGAGTCTTCGCCAGGGCCGACGACGTCACCCCCGGTGGACATCCGGTGGTGGTGCTGTCGCACAGTTTCTGGCAGAGGCGGTTCGGCGCCGATCCGGCAGTCATTGGCAAGACGGTGCGGATCAATGCTTCGAGCATGCAGGTGATGGGTGTGGCTCCCCTCGGTTTCCGGGGCCTGGAGGTCGGGCAGGAGCCTCTGGTGTTCGTCCCCCTGGCCATGAAGCGAGCGGTGACGCCCACCTGGGACGGCCTGGAGTCGCGTCGGGCGATGTGGCTCACTGCAGTGGCCCGACTCAAGCCGGGCATCTCCGCCGAGCAGGCCCGGGTGAGAGCCAATGTTCTCTACCGGCAGATCCTGGCCGAAGAAGTGAAGCTGATGACCCGGAATTCAGAGAGCTTCCGCCAGCGCTTCGTGAAAAAGGACCTCGCGCTGGCTCCCGGTGGCAGCGGAGCCTCCCCGCTTCGCGAACAGACGGAGGCGCCATTCCGAATTCTCCTGGCCACCGCATCCCTCGTGCTTTTCATCGGCTGCCTGAACATCGCGAATCTGCTTCTGACCCGCGCCACCAGGCGGACCAAGGAAATCGCGGTTCGCCTGTCGCTGGGCGCTACCAGGGCGCGCCTGATGCGCGAGCTGGTGGTGGAAGGAACGGTCCTGGCCGCACTGGGTCTTCTCGCGGGCCTGGTCGTGGCCATGGTGGGTGGGAGGCTTCTGGTCGATACCATTCCCGACCCGGATGCCCGGCAGATCCTCTCCTTCTCGCTTGATGGACGGGTCCTTGGCTTTGCCGCCTGTCTCGCGTTCCTGGGCGTGGTCCTTGCCACCCTGGTGCCCGCTCTTCAGTCGACGCGCGTGGCCCTCACCCCCTCCCTGCGCGAGGGGAGCGGCGCTACCGCGGCGGGCGGCCGAAGGACCCGGAATGTTCTGGTGGTCGGACAGCTGGCCATGTCGCTGGCCCTCCTCGTGGGCGCCGGCCTGCTCGCGCGCTCGCTCTTCAATCTGGCCAGCCGGCCCGTCGGCTACAACACCGAGAAGATCGCCACCTTCAGTCTCAACCCGGCGCTCGCAGGCTACGACGAAGCGCAGAAGAGGTCGCTGTTCGAACGGGTGAACACAGAGATCCTGGCCCAGCCCGACGTGGCATCGGTCGGCATGTCGGACAACGCGCTCCTCACCAACAGCAACTCTTCCAGCACGATCAGGCTCCCTGGCTACACCCCGACCGAAGAAGAGGACATGAACCCACTCTGGCTTCAGGTGAGTCCGGCGTTCTTCACCACCATCGAGGCGTCGCTTCACGAGGGTCGTGGCTTCGACTCGCGTGACGGCGCGGGGGCGCCCAAAGTGGCGATCGTCAACGAATCGTTCGCGAAGCACTACTTCAAGGGCGAGAGTGCGGTGGGGCGGCGCTTCGGGGCCCGACGCGTCGACACCTTCGACTACGAGATCGTGGGAGTGGTGAAGGACTTCCGGCAAAGCACGGTGAGCGAGGAGGAAGGCCGCCGGCAGGTGTTCATGCCCTACGCGCAGACCGATGTTCTGGGCTCGATGAGCTTCTACGTTCGCGCCCGCGCCTCCGAGACAGCACTCGCCGACTCCATTCGGGCGATCGTGACCAGGATCGATCCGTCGGTGCCGCCCACCGACTTCGCCACCCTGGCCCGGCATCGCGATGACTCCATCGTGGCGGAGCGAACCATGGCCTATCTCGCCACAGTGTTCGGCGCCATCGCCCTGCTCCTGGCCGCCCTTGGGCTCTACGGCGTCCTCAACCACGGCGTGACCCAACGGTTCCGGGAGATTGGCGTAAGGGTGGCACTGGGCGCTCAGCGCGCCGACATCGTGACTCTCGTCATGGGTCAGGCCGGTCGACTGCTGGCGGCGGGGCTCGCCCTGGGCGTGCCCGTCGCGTTCGGGGTATCGACCCTCGTGAGGTCCCAGCTTTTTGGGGTACCGGCGTTCGACGGGGTGGCGATCGCAGCCTCCCTGTTCGTTCTCGCCGGTTCCGCGGTGCTGGCCGCGTACCTTCCGGCCGCGCGGGCCGCGCGGGTGGATCCATCGAAGACACTGCGTTACGAGTAGATGAATGGGCCGTAGCTAACCGGCGAGACCGAAGCGGTTGCTTCGATCCGCCGCAGAAGCGGGAGGATTCGAGATGTCCGGTTTCTTCACTGAAGTGAAACGAGGACTTCGCCAGCTCCGCACCCAGCCCGGACACTCTGCCGTGGTCATCGTCACTCTCGGCCTCGCCCTCGGTCTCTCCGCGGTGATCTTCAGTTTCGTGAGCTTCTTCCTCCTTCGACCCCTTCCCGTCCGGGACGAGAAGACCATGGTCCTCGCTCGTTCCGCGCATCCGCAGCAGAACGGAGCTCGCCCGCGCCTGTCCTACGCAGACTTCGTCGACTTCAAAGCGCAGACAAGGACCGTGGAGGAACTCGTGGCCATGTCGATGGGCACGGGCGCGCTCACCGGCCAGGGCGATGCGAAGCGGGTGTCGGTCGCGGCGGCGAGCGAAGGTCTCTTCCGGATCTGGGATCTCGAGGTGATTCACGGACGTCGATTTCTCGCCTCCGAGGACGCGGCAGGCCAGACGCCGGTGCTCCTGCTCGGGCACGGCTTCTGGGCACGGGAGTTCGGATCGAACCCCGGCATCGTGGGGAAGGCCCTCACCCTCGACGGGCGGACCGGCACGGTGGTCGGCATCCTGTCTCCGGCCATCGAGATCGGCCGCTTCTCCGAAATCGACTTGTGGATTCCGATCGGTCAGTCGCACCCGTCGCTGGATCGTCAGCGTCGCGAGGTCACCGTGACCGGGCGGCGCAAGGCCGGAGTCACGACCGAGCAGGTGAGTTCCGAATTCGCCACCATTGCCACCCGGCTGCAGAAGGAGCATCCGGAGACCAACCGGGACTGGACGGCGAGCGCTCTCCCGCTTCGCGCCGGCCTTTACGGGACGGGTACCGAGGTCGTCCTCGCGCTGCTGGTGGTGGGGGTGTGCCTGGTGTTCGCGGTCGCCTGCGCCAACGTGGCCGGCATCATGCTTGCCCGCGCCACCACGCGCGAGCGCGAGATGGCTCTCAGAATGAGTCTCGGGGCCGAACGCTCTCAGATCGCCCGGCAGCTCGTGGTGGAGGGCGCGGTGCTTTCCTTTCTGGGCGCGATCCTCGGACTGGTGCTAGCGCAGTGGGGAATCCAGTTGATGAGGGCGGTGGCCTTCGAGCAGTTCTACCAACTGGTCACCATCGATGGGAAGGTTCTGGCCTTCTCGGCGGGCCTGGCCCTGATAGCACCCCTTCTCTTCGGCCTCGCCCCCGCGCTGCAGGTCGCGCGCCGCGAACTTTCGACCGTGCTTCGCGATGCCGGGGCTTCGGCCGGGACCTCCGGACGGGTGGGCCGAAGCCGAAGTGCTCTCGTGGTGACGCAAATCGCTCTCGCTACCGCGCTCCTGATGGTTTCCGGTCTCTCGGTGCGGACCGCTCTCGCCCTGCGTGATTTCGACTACGGCTTCGACACGAAGGATCTTCTGATCGCGAGGATCGATCTTCCCGAGGCCCGATACAAGTCCTCCGAGGACGTTCGCAGGCGCACCGGAGAAATCCTGGACGGCCTGGGACAAAGGGCGCCGCCTTACGGCGTGGCCGTCGGGACCGAGTTGCCCGTCTTCGACCGCGTGCGACACGTGGCGTTCCGCCGCGAGGGCTTGACGGACGAAGGGTCGAAGATTGCGGTGGTCACCGCCGCCACCCCGGGCTATTTCAAGACGCTGGGCATCGGGGTGGAACAGGGCCGCGAGTTCACCGAGTCCGACACGCCTGAAGCGGCCCCGGTCGCGGTGGTGAACGAGGCGCTGGTCGCGCGCGAGTTCGCAGGCGCTGACCCTCGAGGCCAACGGATTCAAGTGGGCGGTTCGGAAACGGCGTGGCTCGAGATCGTGGGTGTGTCCGAGAACATCGCGAATCCCACCCTGGGCCAGCCGCCTGTGCCGCAGGTGTATGTGCCCTTCGCGCAGCGCCCGGAGAGGTCCATGGTGGTCTTCGCGAGAACCGCGAATGCGGCGCCCGTTCTCGTCCGCCTGCGCGAGACCGTCCGCGCCCTCGACCCCGATCAGCCTCTGTACGACACCAAGACCGTGGAGCAAGTGGCGTGGGAGGAACTTGCGAGCAATCGGATCATCACCGGCCTGTTCATGGCCCTCGGCAGCGTCGCGTTGGCTCTTGCCGCGGTCGGTCTGTATGGCCTGACCGCCTTCCTCGTGGCTCAGCGATCCCGTGAGATCGGCGTGCGCATGGCCCTGGGCGCCACGGTTCGCGATGTCCTCAATCTGGTGGTGTCTCAGGGGGTGAGGCTGACCCTGGCCGGCCTGGCCGTGGGTCTGGCCCTCGGGCTCCTTCTGGGCCGCGGCATGTCGAGCATTCTGTTCGAGGTCAAGCCCTGGGATCCCCTGACGGTTCTCGCCACTCTGGGCACACTGGGGTTTGCCGCCGTCCTGGCCCACTGGGCCCCCGCGCGTCGGGCCGCGCTGGTCAACCCCATCGACGCCCTCCGCCACGACTAGAGAAGAGAGACTGACGAAGCCCATGCGCCACTTTCTCCGTGAACTCCGACTCGCGGTTCGGACCTGGGCGCATCGGCCGGGTCTTGCCCTGGCCGCTATCGTGACCCTCTCCCTGGGCCTTGGCTCCGCGACCGCGATCTGGAGCCTCGTCCATGCGGTGTTGCTGGCGCCACTGCCTTACCCCGAGCCTGAGCGAACCGCCTCAGTGTTCAACGCCTGGCGCGGCTTCGAGAAGACGTGGGTGAATCCAGGGGAGATGCTCGCGCTCAAGCGAGGTGCTCCTTCCAT
>JANODX010000105.1:0-5751 GCA_031412915.1 Vicinamibacteria bacterium
GGTCTACAGAACCTCGAAACACGGTCTGAGGCGGACAAGGTCCTGGCTCTGCGAAAGCGCGCTGCTCGCCTCGGTTTCGAACTTCTGCCCTCTCCGCAAGTCTCTTAGAAACAATAGGTCGCAGCAAGGTTACTCAGCAGCCACACGACTCCGACGTTCCGTCAGCCACGTGGCGACGCGCCGAGCCAGCCCCTCGGAGGCTGCGTCAGGCACGCTCGCCTGCTCCTGGAGTGCGCCGGCCGGACGCCCACCGCCGTTCCGCGGCCGCGCGAATGGGTTGGCAAACCGCGCTCGTTTCGCTTTACGCCCTCAACAGCGAATATTCAATACAGTGGACAACGACACTATAACTGTCTAGTATCGTTTGCGTGAACAAAGCCAAAAACTTCAGCCTTGAAGAACTGGCCGCCCTGGTCGAGTTGCCCCGGCGTACCGTTCGCTACTACATCCAATCCGGTTTGGTCAGCCGTCCCCAAGGGGTCGGGAAGGGCGCCTACTACACGCAGGAACATCTCGACCAACTCCTTCTGGTTCGGAAATGGCAACTGGCCGGGTTGTCCCTGGAGCGTATCGGTGAAGTTCTAAGCCAGCCGACCTCGCTCGACTCGCTGCCACCGGCGCCCCGACGAGCCGGAACGGTTGAGGTCTGGAGTCATCTGGTAGTGGCGGACGGGATCGAAGTAACCCTGGAACCCGGCCGCGCCGGGCTCAGTCCAGAGCAGGTGCGGGCGTTCTTTCGTGGAGTAAGGACGGTTTACGAACAACTTCGTAGTGGGGAAAGCGAATGAACAACCTGGCTTCGGCCTTGACCGGCATCAATGGCGAACGGGTCGCCTTGAGCGACGTCTCCGTCTCGGCGGTCCTCAACGATCTTCTCTCCGAAGTCACCGTGTGCCAGGCCTATCGGAACGACGAGCGCGTGAGCATCGAGGCGGTCTACACGTTTCCCCTCCCGCTCGACGCGGTGCTGCTCGACTTGAAGGTCGAAATTGGCGGACGCGTCCTCGAAGGGATTGTCGTCGAGAGGAAAGAGGCCGAGGAAAGCTATGAGGATGCCGTCGCCTCGGGCGATGCGGCGGTCATGCTCGAAGTGGTCGAACCGGGGCTTTACACCATGAACGTCGGCAACCTTCTGCCCCAGGAGGAGGCAACCATCACGTTCCGCTACGCGATCCTCTACCGCTGGGCCGGCGACCGGCTGCGGTTCTTCCTTCCCACGATGGTCGCACCCCGCTTCGGCGAATCGCCCCACTTGCCGCACCAGGCGCCCGAGTCCTCGCTCGTCGTCGAGAATCAGTTCTCGCTCCGGCTGGAGATCACGGGAAGCCTCCGCGAGGCCCAGTTCGTCTGCCCCTCGCACGAGGTCACACTCAAGAGGTCGGCAGACAAGGTCGTCATCGCTTTGCAGCAGGCGAAGGCCGTCATGGACCGCGACTTCGTGTTGAATGTGAAGGCTCTGCAGTCGACTCGCAGTTTCGTCCTGTGCGGTCCTGATGGGGATGGCCTGGCCGTGGTGGCGAGTTTCCAGCCGTTCTTTCCAGGATTGCAGCAGCCGCGCCCGCTGAATCTCGCCATCGTGATCGATTGCTCGGGCTCGATGGAGGGCGACTCGATCCAGCAGGCGAAGCAGGCGCTTGAGGGCATCCTCGATGCCCTGGAGCCACAGGATCAGGTGACGCTCATCGCATTCGGCAGCACCACCAGCGTGCTCTCGAATCGGTTGCTTGTATGCAACCGGACGAACCTGGGGAAGGCCAGGCGGTTCGCGAAGCAACTGGACGCGAACATGGGCGGCACTGAGATTGGGCTGGCGCTGCGAGCGGCCTACGCCGTGGTGGGCCAGTCGGAATCCGCAGATATTTTTCTGGTGACCGATGGGGAGGTCTCGTCCTGGGAGGAGGTCGCCCAAGAGGCGAAGCGTTCCGGGCACCGCATCTTCACCGTCGGAGTGGGCAGCTCCGTTTCCGAGGCGTTTGTTCGAGGATTGGCTGCCGATACCGGCGGCGAGTGCGAGCTAGTCTCCCCGCGAGAGGGGATGGCGGGTCGCGTGGTGAGGCACTTCGAACGCATGCGAGGGGTGCGCGCGACAAGGGTAGCGGTTCGCTGGCCGGAAGGCGCCCGTGACGTTGCCCCTACCCGGTTGGGAAGGGTCTTCGAGGGCGATACGGTGATCGCCTACGCGCGTTTCGCTGAACCCACGCTCAGCGGTGCGGTGGTGCTCGAAGTCGAGACGGAAGAAGGCGAAGTCGGGCGTCAGGAACTGCAGATCGCTTTGAAGCCGCCGGTGGCATCGACCGACCGCTTGTCGACGGTTGCCCGCCTTGCGGCCTCGGCGCGGCTCCTCGAGGTCGATGCTGGCGCCGGGCTGGAAACGGCGCTTCGGTATCGCCTCGTGAGTCGATGGACCAACTGGCTCGTGATTGCACCGCGGCCGGAGGATGAAAAAGTCCACGAGCTGCCGGTGATACGCAAGGTGCCGCAGACGCTGGCGGCAGGCTGGGGCGGGACCGGTACGGTCAACGCCTCAATGAGCGCGGCTCCACCCATGTTCTGTCGAAATGTTTCCTCCGGCCAAGGGCGCCTTTCCGCCTTCATGAGTGCGTTGTCACCTAAGGCCGTGCCGCAGCTGGCGCCCGATGTTCGGCCCGAATTCCACAAGCTCTTGAAATTGATCGAGGAGTCCCCATCGAGGCTCGAGCCACGTCGCGCAATGGAACTACTCCGGGAAGCCGGGCTCGCGTCCGAACTCGACGAGGTATTCAGGCATGCCGCCGACCTGGGCCTCAATGTCGAGGCGGTTGCGGCCATTGTTCTTGCCGACCTGTTGAGCGGAATACTGGCGGAGAGGCTGCCGCCTGCCGCGCAGCGAGACCTCGGCGCGCTGCAGCAGTACGCGAAGGCGGCGACTGAGATGATTCGCGAACTGACCGGTCACGGTACGGCTCTGCTGCGCGTGAGCGAGGCCGCGGTCGGGCGCGACTTGCTCTTGCTGCGGCCTGGGCCGTCGGGCGATGTCCTCAGGACGCTTGAGCAGTTTGCCAGGCTCCGCGACCTGGGTGACCACTTGCAGGCCTTCGCGAGGCACGCGATGAGCAGATAAGGGGGCGATAGACTGGTCCGATGAAAGGGTGCGCGCGGTCCTGCCTCACCGGGCTTCTTGGCTTCCTTGCCGTCGCGCAGGGCGAGCGCGTCTGCGTGCGGTGTGACGAGAGGAGCAGTCGGCTTCGAGGCCCTATTCCCCCGCCGCTCCGCCGTCGGGCGGTCGCCGGTCGACCCCACCCTCGATCATGTTCTGCTTCTGGTTGAGGACGATCACCTAGGCAGCGCCCTGGCCGCCCTCTTCGCTCACCGTATGGCTCCCGACGCCAATTTTTCGCTGCGCGAGGGGTTGCCTGCGGTGCAGGTGCTGAGCCCCTACCAGGATCGTTATGGCGCTCTCTGGGCCGGGACCACGGCCGGTCTTGCTCAGTTGGGCGGACCGAGCATCCGCACCTTCGGTCCCGACGAAGGACTCCTCCGCTCGGCAGTTTTCGCCATCGCCGAGGAGTCTTCGGGCGCCATCGTGGTGGGAACCGCTGGTGGTATCTCCCGACTGACCGGTGGCCGTTTTGAGCCGGTGTCGCTCCCGGCGGTGGCCGCTCAACTCGCGGTGCGGCGGTTTGCCCGGGGTCAGGATGGCGGTCTACGGGCGCTCGCCGGCGATCGCGTTCTGCTGCGTCAGATCGCGGACTAGTGGCTTGCGGTTGGGATCAATGGGGCACTGGCCTTTGAGGCCACGGATTTTGCCGTCCATGAAATGGGCGCCTTATGGGTGGCCACTCGGGGCCACGGACTGCTGCGCTTGTCACGCGTGGGCACGCGGTTTCAGAAATCGGCGCAGTTTCACATCGCCCCTGATGCCGTGGTGGCCGTGGATCCTGTCGCGACCATGCGGGGCAAGGTCTACTTCACCTCGTCGCACGGTCTTTCCGTTCTTCCGCTGACGCCTTTGGGAGAGGTAAAGACCACACCCTTTCCGAGCGGGGCTTCCGCCGGGCCCCGATCGGTCTCGGTGACACCCTCGGGCCGGGTGTTTGCCGGGTCGAATGCCGGGGTATTCATGCTGCAGGCCGGCATCCTGGTTCCGATCGAATCACGCAACGACCGCGCCCGCGCTCCGGCCGTGACTTTGTTGTCCGACCGGGAAGGCCAGTTATGGGTGGGCACGATCGAGGCCGGGCTCAACGTGATGTTGCTGGGCCGGGGAGTCCGCTTTCTGCGCGCGGAGAAGGAGAGCTTCCGCTCCATCGACATCGACCAGACGGTCTCCACTGGGTGTCGAACGAACGCCGGGTCTTGAAGTTCCGAACCGATGATGCCGGGAATCCCATCGCGGCGGGCGAGGCCAGATTCGAGGGCTTCGACGTCCAGACCATCTACGGAATGGCCGAGGACTCTCAAGGTGGCCTGCTCTTCGCCATGGATGGCGGCGTGGGTGTTGTGTCCCGTGTCGCTCGCGGTCTCCCCGCGATTTTTGGGCAGCATGATCCACGCTTTGAGTCACTCCGCCGCCGGCGACCAGGCCGCAACCGTCGGCAAGGCCATCGATGGGCTCTTCGAGAACAGCTCCGCCACCAGCATCACCGAGACTGAGCAGGCCTTCAAGGCCAGTTTCATCTCCATGGCCGGCAACCTGGCTCTGCTCCTGAACGGCGTCGGCCTCGCCGTGGCCTTCACCATTCTGCTGGTGACCGCGAATACGATGAGCATGGCGGTTCGCGAGCGGCGCACGGAGATCGGGGTTCTTAAAACCCTCGGCTTTTCCAGCGCACACGTGATGGGCTTTGTAGTGGGCGAGGCCTTGTTGCTCGGCGTTCTGGGCGGGGCCTTGGGCGTCTTTGGAAGTCAGACCCTGCTTTACGTCGTCTCCCACGCTCCCGGAGTGACGGAGATCCTCGCCGGCATCGGTCTAGCCGCTCTCGAACTCAAGCCAGCGGTGGCGGTCCTCGGTTTCTTCATCGCGGTCGTGCTGGGCTTGTTCGCCGGCCTCGTCCCCGCCGTATCCGCCTACCGGGCCAGGATCACCGACATTCTGAGGACGGTGTAGCCCATGGCTCTTCCTCTCTCCTACAACATCCGCAACGTGCGGGTGCGCTGGCAGGTGACCCTGCTCGCGATCTCCGGCATCGCTCTGGTGGTCGCAGTACTCGCGGTTCTGCTCTCCATGTCCGCGGGCTTCCAGATGGCGCTGCGCTCGACCGGACGTCCCGACAACGCCCTCATCGTCCAGCGCGGGTCCGCTTCCGAACTCACCTCGGGGGTGAGGATCGACGATCGCAACACCATCCTCGCGGATGAACGGATCGCTCGCCGCCCCGACGGCTCGGCCCTGGCGGCCTGGGACTGGGTGGTGGTGATGAGTCTTCCCAAGATCGACAACGCCGGCTCCACCAACGTCACGTTGCGTGCGGTCACTCCCCTGGCCTTCGAGGTGCGCGAGGGAATGAAGATCGTGGAGGGCCGGAACTTCACTCCCGGCCTCGACGAGGTCATCGTGGGCCACAAGATCATGGGACGGATTCAGGGGGTGAGACTCGGTGAGCGAGTGAAGTACATGAACAAGAGCTTCAACGTGGTCGGGATCTTCGAGTCCCAGGGCGGCGCCTTCGAGAGCGAGATCTGGGGCGACTTCGACGTGCTGGGCGCCATGTTCAACCGCGGAGCGGGATCGAACTCGGTGACCGTGCGCGTGAAGGACGCCTCGCAGATCCC
>JANODX010000106.1:0-1957 GCA_031412915.1 Vicinamibacteria bacterium
GCCGATGGCTCTTCTCGCGCTGACCCCAATCCTCCAGCCATTCCTGCAGGTCTCCCTGCTTGCCGATCTGCATGGGCGCGAGCTTGCTGCGGGCGGCCAGTACCTGCACCTTGAACTCCTGAACGATGCCCAGCACATCGGCCGCCGCGGCCACCTGGCTGAACAGGTCGTCGAGGATCTGCATGTCGATGGTCGAGCCGGCCACCAGCGACGTGCCGGAACTCATGAAGCCCGCCACCTCGTCGAAGAATCGATCATTGCCAGGGGCAAGCGGAAAGTTCTCGGGCGAGGTCGACGGGGCGGTCACCAGCCATCCGTGCTTGGGATGGGGCACCAGGAAGTCCAGGAAGAACTCGGAAGCACCCTTCATCACCGGGTAGTACTTCTTCAGAAACGCCTTGTCGCCGGTGAAGAGATAGTGCTGCCACACGTGAGTGACGAGCCACGCGCCCCCGGTGGTGAACCCTCCCCAACTTGGGCCGTCCATGGGTGCTGCCACCCGCCAGATGTCGGTGTTCTGATGCAGCACCCAACCGCGCGCGCCGTAGTGCTCGCGGGCGACCGTTGCGCCCTGGTCGGTCAAGTCTTCGATCATGCCGAACAGCGGCTCGGAGAGTTCAGTGAGATTGGTGACCTCGGCCGGCCAGTAGTTCATCTGGGTGTTGATGTTGGTCGTGTACTTGGCGTCCCACATGGGATTCTGGTCCTTGTTCCAGATACCCTGAAGGTTGGCGGGCTGGGTGCCTGGTCTCGAAGACGAGATCAGCAGGTATCGTCCGAACTGGAAGATCAGGGCGGCGAGGTCCGGGTCGTTGGCGCCGTCGAACTGCTTCAGGCGCTCGTCGGTCGGAAGATAGGAGTTGGGCGTCGCCCCGAAACGGACGGTCACGCGCCTGAACAGTCGCTGGTGCTCGGCGATATGCGCGGCCTTCACCTGGTCGAACGGCTTGCCCACGGCCGCGATGATCACGGAATTCACCCGGGCCTCCGGATCGGCGCTCACGTCCTTGTAGCTGACGAAACTGGTCGCCGCCCCTAACACCAGCGTAACCACATCCGCGCCTTGAATGACCAGCGTGTCGTCGTCCACGCTCATGACGCCCCCAAGCGGAATCGCGCGCAGGCGTGACACATACCGAAGGGCGCCCGGAATGCCAAGGTAGTCGGCCGACCTGCCCCGTACGATCAGGCCGTCATTGCCCAGGCCATCCATCTGGAAGTAGTCGGTGCCGTAGTTCGAGTGCGCGACGTTGCGCTCCCCCCGAAGCTGTGCTTTGAACGAGACCTGACCGGGCCGGTCGGCGGACAGGCGGACGATGAGGACCTGATCGACGGGGGAGGCGAAGACCTCACGCGTGAACCGGACGCCGCCCTGGGTATACGTCGTGGTGGCGACCGCGGTGTCGAGGTTCAGAGTGTGGCTGTACTCGGCGACCGCGCCGCGGGCGTCAAACGTGAGGATTAGATTACCCAGCGACTGGTACTTCTGTTGCTCGACTGGATACCCCATCAGGGTTCGCCCGAACAGGCGGTGGGCCTGAATCAGCTGTCCATCGAAAATACGCCGGCGAATCTCGGGCAGCGATGCGGCTCCTCCCTTAACCGTGGTCGAGTAGGGCCCACCGGACCATAACGTGTCCTCGTTGAGCTGAATTCGCTCTTCGTCGGTCTTCCCAAAGACCATCGCTCCGAGTCGACCGTTGCCGACCGGCAACGCGTTCTCCCACTTCTCGGCCGGATGCGTGTAGTGCAGCACCGTGGTGGGATCGGGCCGGGCCGAAGAGGCCTGGCTCGTCTGAGCGTCGAGGGTCATGGCCAGCAGGCACGCCAACACCATCGATGCCCTCACGCCGCCCTGCGCCGCGCTCCAGACCACGGCCTGGCTCCGGGGAGAAATTCGAAGGAGACGATCCACGGCCAGTCGTTGGTCACCGCCTGGGTTCGGCCCTCACGAGGC
>JANODX010000107.1:0-13735 GCA_031412915.1 Vicinamibacteria bacterium
CGCGAGCAGGCGAGCCTCCACCTCGGCAAGGGCCTGTTCGATCACGCCCAGCCCCTCGTACAGCTGATCGTCGGTGATCACCAGGGGCGGGAGGAAGCGGATGCCGTTGGTAAAGAGGCCGGCGCGCATGGCGATCACGCCCTTCTGGCAGGCCGCCTTGATGATGGCCAGCGTTTCATCGGGTGCTGGCTGCCTCGTGGCGCGGTCCTTCACCAGCTCGATCAACATCATCGAGCCAAGACCGCGCACGTCGCCGATCAGGGGATGACGGCTCTTCCAGCCCTCGAGGGTTTCTCGGAGGATGACCCCGATGCGCTCCGCTCGCGCGAGGAAGGCGGGCTTCCGCATCATCTCTATGGCGGCGATGGCGGCCACGCAGGTCAGGGGATTGCCGCCGTAGGTGCCGCCCATCCCGCCGAGGTGGGTGGCATCCATGATGTCGGCGCGACCGGTGATGGCGCTTATCGGCATCCCGGCGCCCAGCGATTTGGCGGTCACGACGATGTCGGCCGCGATGCCATAGTGCTCCAGCGCGAACAGTTTCCCGGTGCGCGCGAAGCCGCACTGCACTTCGTCGGCGATCATGACGATGCCGTGCTGATCGCACAGCTCGCGGATCCGGCGCATCAAGCGTGGCGGCACCGGCACGAAGCCGCCCTCGCCCTGCACCGGTTCGATGATGATGGCCGCGACCTCGGTGGGATCGACCTGGGCGGTGAAGGCATGCTCGAGCTGATGAATGGCCCAGGTGGCACAGTGATCCGCGGTCATGCCTTCGGGCGCGCGGTAGGGGTTGGGCATCGGCAATCGCACGATCTCGCCCGCGAACGGTCCCATGGTTTTCTTGAAGAGCCCGTACTTGCTGGTGAGGCTCGCGGCCAGAAGACTGCGTCCGTGATACGCGCCTTCGAAGCAGATGACGCCTGGTCGCTTCGTGTACGCGCGCGCGGCCTTGACCGCGTTCTCCACCGCCTCGGCGCCGCCATTCGAGAGCAGCGTCTTCTTGGGGAACGCCCCCGGGGTCAATTCGTTGAGCAGCTCGCAGAGGCGGATGTAGGACTCGTACGTTCCCACCAGCGACCCCATGTGAATGAGCCGGGGCGCCTCGGCCTGGATGGCCTGGACCACCGAGGGCGGGCAGTGGCCCACGGCCAGCGCGCCGATGCCGCCGACAAAGTCGATAAACGTATTGCCGTCCACGTCATGCACCAGAGCGCCTTCGGCCCGCTCCACCACCACGTCGGTGGCCTTGCCGAGGCCGGTGGGCACCGCGGATACTCGGCGGGCCAGTAACGCCCGGCTGCGCGGTCCGGGCACTTCGGTCTTCAATTGAATCGATGACATCTCTGACTCCTTCACTGGGTCGCCTGGTGCACTGGGCCGGACGGCGCCCTTAACGTCCTTCGCCGCATCGAGCACGATGAGGACGCTGTAATTGTCGCAGATCGGGTCGGACAAGTAGTTCTTGAGCAAAGCCCGAAACTCGAATCCGATCCGTTGTTGCATGGAAAGTGTCGGGTCGTTGATCCGGCCGGCCACCAGCCCCTCGTAGTAAGCCTCGGCGCTCATGCGGTCTTTGACCGCGCCAAACCCGCTCATCATCCCCGCGGTCACCTGGCCTTTGAGCCCCAGCGTCCAGACCAGTTCCTGGCGGGCGGCGTAAAGGGCCTGGGCCAGGCCCTTGCCGCGATACTCCGGATGCACTCCGATGTCGGCGCCGTACAGCCAGTCGCCGTCGGGCTGGTGGGAGGTGAGCCACCCGCCCTGGATGATGTCGGCGAAGGTGTGGGTGCGATCGTCGAAATCGAAGTGCAGCCTTATGGTCGCGGTGGCGGCGACCACCCGATCGCCATCGAGCCCGACCCACTGTCCCTCGGGGAACAACTCGAGGTGCTTTAGGTAGTGCGCCGCCTTGAAGCGTTCCGCGTCGGCCAGGGTTGGAAACACCGCGTGCTGCAGTTCTTCCAGCTTGCCCGCATGTTCGGGCCGCGCGGGCGTGATCACCAGACCGTTCGGCAGCGCGCCTCCCATGGCCGGAGTATATTGCCCGCCATGAAGCACATGAAGAGTTTCAGCGCGATCGCGATGGCGTGCGCTGCGTGGGTTGCCGTGACCGCCTCCGCCTCGGGCACGCAGCCGCCCGCCGCCGCCCAGGTGGCGGATCTCCTGATCATCAACGGGCGCGTCGTCACCGCCGATGATCAGGGTACGGTCGCGCAGGCGGTAGCGGTTGTCGGACCCACCATCCTTCGCGTCGGAACCAACGAGGAGATCTCCGCCCTGCGCGGACCGAAGACGCGGGTCATTGACGCCCGCGGCGCCACCGTGGCGCCGGGGTTCAACGACTCCCACGTCCACTTTTTGAGCGGCGGTCGATCGCTCGGCGACGTGGAACTCGCGGGCCTGACCACGCTTGCTCAGGTCCAGGACGCGATCCGTACCTTCGCTGCGGCCAAGCCCGACACCGCGTGGGTCAGGGGGCGCGGCTGGCTCTATTCGCCCTTTCCGGGCGGCAGCCCGACGAAAGCGCAGCTCGATGCCGTCATCGCTGACCGACCCGCGGTGATGACCTGCTACGACGGCCACAGCATCTGGGTGAACTCGAAGGCCCTGGCTATGGCCGGCATCACGAAGGACACGCCGAATCCCACGAACGGCGAGGTCGTGAAAGACCCGAAGACCGGCGAGCCCACCGGTCATCTCAAGGAATCGGCGGCCCGGCTCATTGACGCGACGATGCCTGAGCCCACCGAAGCCGACCGACGCGCCTTCCTGCGCACTGCGGTGGCCCACGCGCACGCGCTCGGCGTGACCAGCGTGCAGGACGCCGGCGTCGATCCGGACGAGATGGCGCGGTACGACGAGGCGAAGCGGAAGGGCGAACTGAAGGTCAGGATGTATGCGGCCCTCTCGGCGTCCTCGGCCACCACCGAGGCCGACCTCGACCGCATGGACGCGATGTGGAAGCGCTCCGGGGATGACCCCACCCTCAAGACCGGAGCGGTGAAGATGTATGCCGACGGCGTCATCGAGAGCCGCACCGCCGCGATGCTTTCGCCCTACGAGAACAGCAAGGCCGCGGGTGCCACGAACCTCTCCTCCGACGACCTGAACCGGGTGGTGGCCATGATCGACAAGCGCGGATGGCAGGTGTGGATCCACGCCATTGGCGATCGGGCCATTCGGCTGACCCTCGATGCCTTCGAGCATGCGGCGGCGGCGAATCCCGCTCCGGCTCGCGGACGGCGTCATCGGATCGAACACATCGAGACCATCGATGCGGCGGACATTCCGCGCTTTGCGCGCCTGGGGGTGATCGCGTCCCAGCAGCCCATGCACGTGGCCCTCGGCGATATGAACTCCGTCCATCCAAAGGGTCCGTGGCCCGACAACATCGGTCCCGATCGCGCCGCGCGGGCTTGGGTCTGGAAGAGCATTCGTGACGCGGGGGGACGGCTGACCTTCGGCAGCGACTGGCCGGTGGCGCCGCTCTCCGTCGGGCAGGGTCTGTGGCTGGCCTCGACCCGGATCGGCCCGTCGAACGCGGCCGATCAGAAGGTGTCGATGCGCGACGCGATCCGCGCCTATACGAGCTGGCCGGCCTACGCCTCGTTCGAAGAGAAGCGCAAGGGCACGCTGGCCCCCGGCATGCTCGCGGACATCGTCGTGCTGTCGAACGACATCGAGTCCCGGCCTCCCAAGACAGCCGCAGACATCGCGGTGGACACCACGATTTTCAACGGCGAAGTGGTGTACGAGAAGTCGCGCCGTCGCTGACTCGCGATCACGGATGGGTGGGGCTCACTGCGGATCGGAGCTCGGCAGGCCTCCTGGATTCAGTCCCGGTCCGGAAAACTGTGCCGACCCGATGAAGGCCTTATTGTCAAAAGCAAGTGGGTTGGCCCTATTTGCCTTCGGATGGACACCGGGCTACGATGTCCGAATACGCGTGGCACGGTCGGAATAAGCCGGCCCCGCCGGCGCGGTATTGTTCCGCTGACTCTCCACGCGAGGTCAGCGAGCCTAGGGAGAGTCATTAATGAAGTTGGTAACTCGTGTTTCATTCCTGGTCGGTCTTGCCGTTGGAGCCGGATCACCCGCGTTGGCGCAAACGCCCGCTGCCGCCGACGGCCCGCCCGCGATCCTTCGCATCGGTCGTGAGGAGGTGAGGGCCGGTAAGGACGCCGCCCACGAGGCGAACGAAACGAACTGGGCCCTCGGGTACGCCAAGGCGAAGCTGCAGAACGGCTGGATTGGCATGACCTCGATGACCGGACCGAGCGAGTTCTGGTACCTGAACGGCTTCGCCTCCTGGGAGGATATGGAGAAGGCCAACAAGGCCGAGGAGGCCAACGAGGCCTGGACGGCGGAAAGCAGGAAGTTCACCGCTGTGGACAGCGATCTGCTCAGCCGGAACTCCGCCAGCATCGCGAGCTACAGACCGGCGATGAGCTATCGGGCCGGCCGCAACCTGGCGCGCTACCGGTATATGGACGTGCAGTTGATCCGGGTCAAGCCGGGTCACAACCGGGAGTTCGTGGACTCGTGGAGGGAGCAGGTCGCCGCCCATGAGAAGGCCAATATGGAAGAGGGCTGGGCGTTCTATCAGGTCTCGTCGGGCCTTCAGGACGGCGTCTACATCTATCTTCAGCCCCATGTTTCCCTGGCCGAAATGGACAAGTCGGGGCCGATGCACAACGCCCCGGCCTATCGCGATGCGATCGGTGAAGGCGGGCGCGCCCGGTCGCGCGAAACGGCTCAGGCGGCCATTGAGTCGTCCCAGACCCTGCTCTTCGCGCTCAACCCGAAGATGACCGTCGCCCCCCAGGCCTGGATCGACGCCGATCCGTTCTGGGCGCCCAAGCCCGCGGCTCCCGCCAAGCCCATGGCCAAGCCCGCCGAGAAGAAATAGTTCGAGTCCGAGTCCGGAAGAGGGGGGCTCGATCGGGCCCCCTCTTCACGGCCCTTGGAAATCCCGCCGGCTGGGATAGCATCGCGTGGTGGCTGCCGCGCTGACGGTGCGAGACGTGATGACCCCCGACCCCCTTACCGTTTCGCCGGAGGACAGCCTCATGGAGGCGCTTCAGTTGATGCGTGTCCACAAGATCCGGCGCGTCCCCGTGATGGTGGGCGACAAGCTCGTGGGCCTCGTCACCCAGAGCGATGTCAAGCGCGCCGAGCCATCGACCCTCTCCGACACCGAGGAGCACTTCACCCAGGTCATGGAGGGAACCTCGGTGATGCAGATCATGGTTCAGAACCTCGTGACCACCACCCCCGACACTCCTCTGATCGAGGCCGCCCGCACCCTGAGGAAGACCAAGTACGGGGGCTTGCCCGTGGTCGAGGGCGAGAGACTCGTCGGCATTCTCACCGACGGAGACCTCGTTGGCGCCCTGGTGAAGTTGCTCGAACGCGAGAGCTGAGCTGCAGGGATCAAGCGTCGGCGCCGTCCTCGCGTTCCTGAGCCTGCTCTCACCGTTTGCCCGGGCGGCTTCCGCGGCGCCGCCGTGCCCCCCCGCGAGAGTGCCCCCGTCTCCCGAATACCTCGGCCTGGTGACGCGGTACGCGTCGGGCGAGCATGACGCGTCGGTCGCGGCTCTGTGGAGCTGGGACGACGACCGGCTACGCTGCGATCTCGACAATCTGCAGGCCGCCGCCATGGCGGCCCGGCGCTGCGTCGATTGCGAAGACCGGCTCGTGTTTCAACGGTTCTCCCTTCGGGCCGCGATTCTGCTCCACGCGGACCGGGAGATCGAGGAGCAGTTCGCCTCTCCGCTGAGCGAGCAGCCGGCGACTTGCGGCACGGGCAAGCAGGCGTTCGTGGTCGAACGTCTGGCCGGTATGCTGATCCTGGTCGACCCCGAGGCCAGGGCCTTCTTGAGGCGTTTCTATGTGGCGATTGCTCGCCATGCGCAGTGGTCTCACTGTTTCCCGCAGGCCGAGCGATGGGCTCGCACCGGGCTGAAGCGACTGCCCAAGGACGGGAGTCTGCTGCTGACCCTCGGTATCGGCCTCGAGACCTCCGCCTTCCTGACCTCCGTTCCGGCGCCCCGGACGGCGCCCCTCGGTCCCCAGGCGCTCCGGCTGTTCGAGGGCCAGACCGCGAAATTGGGCGGCCTTTGGGGGACCGTGCGACGCACGTTCGAGGAGGCCATCGCCATCGACCCGAAACTCCACGAAGCGAGACTGCGCCTCGGTCGTGTGTTCTGGCGTCTACGGAGGCCCGAGCTCGCCCGGGCCTGCTTCGAGGAGGTTCTGGCCGCAAACAGCGAACCGGCTCTGGACTTCCTGGCTCACCTCTTTCTCGGGCGGGTTCACGAGGACACAGGACGGATCGCGGATGCGGAGGTCGAATACCGGGCGGCGCTTTGGCTGCGGCCGCTCTCGGATCCGGCCGCGGTGGCCTTGTCGCATGCGCGTTTGTTGCAGGGGGACCCAGGCAGCGCGCGAGAGGTGTTGGGCTCGGTGATCGAGCAGCTCCACCGGCGGACCGAGGTCGATCCCTACAAGAACTACCTCATGGCCCACACGCGCGAGGGACGGACGGATCTCGCACAGTTGCGGGGGGAGGCGGCCCGGTGATCTTCGCGGGCGCCATGGTCCTCGCTCTGGTGGTGGGCGAGGCCGGTCAGAGCGCACAAGCGCCCGTGCCCGCCAAGGCGCAGGCCCCGGTCGTCTTCGGCGTCGAGGTCGAAAGTGTGTACGTCGACGCGTTTGTTTCCGATCGCCACGATCCTGTGAACGGTCTGACCGCGGCGGACTTCGAGTTGAAGGACAACGGAGTGGTGCAGTCCGTCCAGCTGATCGCGACCGAAGGTCTTCCCCTGCTCGCGGTCCTGGTGTTCGACATCAGCGGCAGCCTGGCGGGCGAGAGGCTTGCCGCCCTCCAAACCTCCGGACAGGCCTTTCTCGACACCCTGAGACCTCAGGACGAGGCGTCTCTCTTCACCTTCTCGGATGAGACCCAGTGGCTGGTTCGGCCGACCACGGACAAGTCCTCGGTCAGCCGCGCCCTCGACCGACTGAAGACGGCGGGCGCCACGTCCATTCTGGACGCTCTGTACGGAGCACTCGTCCTTCCCGAAACCCGGGCGCGAACCCTGCTCGTGCTCTTCACGGACGGCGAGGACAACATCAGCTGGCTGGACTGGCGGCAGATGCAGCAGGTGGCGGAGCGGTCCAATGCCCTGATTCATGTGGTCGGCCTGAGGCGTCCCGAGGACGAAATCTTCTCCACGGCCACCGACCTCACCGGTCGCATGTTGCCGGCCGTCCGTACACCATCGCTGGAGTGGCTGAACACCTGGGGCCTCCGGCAGATCGCCGAGACGACCGGGGGACGATACTGGGAGGCGGAATCGCCCGCGCGGCTCAAGACCGCGTTCGCCGCCATCACGGAGGCCATGGCCCAGCGTTACATCCTCAGCTACGAGCCGCAGGGCGTAAAGCGCCTGGGCTGGCATGAGATCGAATTGAAGATGCCGGGCCGCAAGGGCGAGGTCCACGCCCGGCGCGGATACTGGGTGGCCGATCGATAGGGACTGAATTCACGCCCTTCTCCGCCCTCCAGTGAGTGATGCCACTGATGCGCATGCATCAGCGCGCCTGTCGGTCTTGCCGTGATAAACCGGACCTGCGAGATCGGACTTTCCGAGGCATGCCGCCCGGACTTCCTTCCCGCCGGAGTTCGAACATGCAAAAAGTCGCCGTCCTCATCCTCCCCCTGTTTCTGCTTGCATGCAGTGGCGCCGATGCCAAGGCCGCAGCGGATGCGAAGAATCCCGCGAAGGCTCAGCCTCAAGGTGCGCTGCCCTCGGACCTGGCTCCCTCAGACGGGCCGGGGGCGACCGGCACAGTCGAGGAAACCCTGGACGCCTCGGGCTACACGTACGTGCGCCTGAAGACCACGGGAGGCGAAGTGTGGGCGGCCGTGACCCAGGGAGTGCTGGCGAAGGGTTCGGAAATCACCATCGGCAACGCGATGTGGATGGAGAACTTCGAGAGCAAGACCCTGAACCGCAAGTTCGACCGCATCCTCTTCGGCAGTGTGGTGACACCCGGGGGAACGCCGGGACTCCCGCCCGGTCACCCCGCCACCACGACGGCCGGGGTGGCCACGGTCCCCCCCCCCGCCGATCCTGGCGATGTCAAGATCGAGAAAGCCACGGGCCCGGGCGCCCGGACGGTGGCCGAGATCTACGCCTCCAAGGCGACCCATAAAGGAAAGGAAGTTCTGGTGCGCGGCAAGGTGGTCAAGTTCAATGCGGAGATCATGGGCCGGAACTGGATCCACCTTCGCGATGGTTCGGGTGCGGCGGACAAGCAGGACAACGACATCACGGTGACCACCACGGATGTGGTCGCCAAGGGCGACATCGTGACCATACGAGGCAAGGTCGCCCTCGACAAGGACTTCACCGCGGGTTACGTCTACCCCGTCATCGTCGAGGACGCCAGGATCGTCAAATAGGGCGTCTGGTCGCGAACCCGCCTACATCGAGATCGACCCTTCGCGGAAGTCGGTCCGGTCCAGCCAGACATTCACCAACACCGGCCGTCCGCTTGCCGCGAGGGAGCGGGCGCGTCGCAGCGCCTCGTCCACTTCGCCCGCCCGCCTCACTTCGATTCCCTCTGCGCCAAAACCGCGAGCGACCTCGTGATACGCGGTGCGTGCGAGCACCGTGCCCACGTCGTCGTGCAGCATCTTGACCTGCTCGCGCGCGATCTGCGTCCAACCGGCATCGTTGCCGACCACCGCGATGACGGGAAGGCCGTGCCGGACGAACGTGTCGAACTCCGCGAGTCCGTAGCCGCTGGCCCCGTCGCCCCACAAGAGCCAGACCTCCGAGCCCGGTCGCGCGATCGAAGCGCCCAACGCAAAGCCCGCGCCCACACCCAGCGTGCCGAAGACACCGGGGTCGAGCCAGGCGAGGGGCCCGCGGGGGCGCAGGATGTAGGAGGCGGTGGCCACGAAATCGCCGCCGTCCGCGACGAAGATGGCGGCATCACCGGCCGCGCGATCCAGGGCGCGGAAGAAGGCGACGGGATTGACGTGCTCGCCCGGAGCATCGGCCGAGCCCTCGGCCTGGGCATCGATCCCGGTTTCGCGCGCCTGGTCGCGTTCGCGCAGCGCGCTCCTCCAGCCCTCCCGCGGCTTTCCTGCGCCGGGCCGTTCCGACAGCTGCTCGATGAAGAGCGAGGCGTCGCCGATGGCGGCGATGGTGGGCGTGCGGTTGAGCCGGGCCTCTTTCGCGCTGCGGTTCGCGGCGACGAGCGTCGCCGATCGCTTCACATGCTTCCCATAATCGAGGCGGAAGTCGCAGGGCACGCCCGCGAGGACCACGCAGTCGGATTCGCGCAGGGCCTTGCGCCGCTCATGCCGCATCTGGAGAGGATGGTCGCGTCCCAACAGGCCGCGGGCCATGCCGGAGAGATACACGGGGATGCCGAGCCGGGTCACCGCGTTCGCGAGGGCCGGGGCGTTGGTGGCTTGCGCAAGGGCCTGGGAGCCGATCACCATCAGCGGCCGCTCCGCCTTGCTCAGGGCCTCGGCGGCGCGCGCGATGGCGTCGTCCCCGGGCCGCGGAACGGGCACGTCGAGGACGTGCGACGCGAAACGCTCGTCCGTGCCCGAGAAGAGTCTCGCGGCGTGACGGTTCAGATAGAAGCGCAGCGCGCGATCGGCGATGGATGTGCCCTTGGGGACGGCCTCCGCGTACCACTGCCTTATGGTCGCTTCTTCGTAGAGAAGATCAACCGGGCACTCGATGAAGACCGGGCCGGGGACGCCCGCCCGGGCAACGGAAAGCGCCTCGGTCACCGCGGGCCCGAGGTCTTTCACGCGCCGGACCTGCTTCACGAGCTTCACGTGGGGTGCTAGGAGCGGCCGCTGATCGATGTCCTGGAGCGCGCCTCGACCCTGGAGTGCGGTGGGTGCGGCGCCGCCGATGAGGAGCACCGGCGACTGCGCGAGCTGCGCGTTCTTGAGCGCGGTGATGGTGTTGGTGAGGCCGGGTCCGGCGGTGACGGCGGCGACCCCGGGGATTCCGGTCAGTCGAGCGGTCGCGTCGGCCGCGAACACCGCGGTGACTTCGTCGCGGGTGTCGACGACGCGAATCCCTCGCGCCTTCGCGGCCACCAGGATGGGGGAGATGTGACCGCCGCACAGCGTGAAGATCGTTCGCACCCCGTGGGCGTGGAGAGCGGCCGCGATCCGGTCGCCCCCGTGTGGTTTAGAGGTGGGCTCGGTCATGTGGGCGCCATTGTCCTTGGGTGCTTCGCCATGTGCTCCGTCACCAGCGCGCGATAGTCGATCTTCCCGATGCGCGTTCTTGGCAGATCGGTGCGGAACTCCACTTCGCGCGGGCACGACCACTTGATGAGCTGCTCGCGGCAGTGCGCGATCAGGGCCGCCTCGGTCTCGGGCGTCGCCCTCCCGGGGTCGCGCAGGACCACATAGGCCTTCACGCGTTCCACCTGCGAAGGATCGGGCACGCCCACCACACAGGCCTCGGCCACGAATGCGTGCCGGTAGAGCACGGTCTCGACCTGGGCGGGGTAGACGTTGAAGCCCGAAGACTTGATCATCCGTTTCAGACGACCGGTGAAGTAGAAGAAACCGTCCTCGTCCATCTTCCCGAGGTCGCCGGTGTGAAGCCAGGTCCGGCCATCGCCATGAAGCCGAAGGGCCTGCGCGGTGGCTTCGGGGTCGTCGAGATACCCGAGCATCACCGCGGGGCCGCTGAGGCAGATCTCACCCTCGTTCCCGGGGGCGACCTCATCGTTCGTGCCCAGGAAGCAGATCATGGCCCTCATGTCGGGGAAGGGCAGGCCGATCGAGCCCTCGCGATACTCGTCGAGCGGTGTCGCCATGATGGCCGAGACCGCCTCCGTGAGGCCGTATCCCTCCAACAGCCGCACCTTGCCACCCCGGTCCTTCACGAGATTCTCGAATTTCTCCTTCACCGGCCGGGGCAACGTATCCGCGCCGGAGAAGCAGGCGCGCAGGCACGACAGGTCGGCGGTGGCGAGGGTCGGGTCTTTGGCGAGCGTCTCGTAGAGCGTGGGCACGCCGACGATCACGGTGGGCCGCGCGGTGCGGATCAGGCGCGCCACCTCGGGTGCTTGGAACGTGGGCACCAGGATCGACTTGCCTCCGGCCATCAACACGGCGTTCACGCAAACGCCCAGACCGAATCCGTGGAAGAGGGGCAGGATCGCAAGCATGGCGTCGTTGTCGCGGAGGCCTCCCCAGGCGGCGACCTGAAGGCCCTCGGCGATGAAATTCCGGTTGGAGAGAACGATGCCCTTGGGCTCTCCGGTGGTGCCGCCCGAGAAGAGGATCACCGCCGGATCGTCCGTCGCGCCGCAAGACGCTGCGCCGGCTGCTCTGGTTCGGTCCCCTTTCATGAGTGCTGGCCACCAAACCACGCGCGGATCCGCCGGGACCTTCGCGATCCTTCGTCCCTTGGTCAGCCAGAACCCGATCTTCTTCGCCTTTGGCAGGTAGTCCGGGATTCGCGCGATCACGATGCGGGTGAGCGGTTCTTTCGGCCGGGCCGCGGCCAGGGGCGCGTAGAAGGCGTCGAGGGTGAGTGCTATGCGTGCGCCCGTGGCATCGAGGTAGTGGGTGAGTTCCGGTCCGGTGGAGAGCGGGTGGGTGAAGGCGGCCACGGCACCGAGCTTGTTCGCCGCGTAGAACGAGATGACGCCCTGGGGCGAGGTCGGCATGGAGATCAGAATGCGATCCTTCTGCCTCAGCCCGAGGGAGGAAAGGCCTGCCGCACACGCGTCGATTTCGGCCAGCAGGTCCCGATACGTCGAAGTCGCGCCGAAGAAATCCCAGGCGATTGCGTCGGGCGTCCGCCCCGCGGTCCGAGCCAGGACTTCGTAGATCGTGGCCTCTGGATAGTCCAGACGCTCGGGTACGGAGCCGTAGAAGCGCAGCCAGGGCGGCCGCTCAGGTGCTCTCGCCATCGGATCAATCAAGGCGCCGGCCCTCCGCCTTGAGACGTGGTCCGCGGGCCAGCGTTTCGAGGGTGATCGACTCGAACGTGCTTCGCACCATCTCGTCGACTTCCGCGAAGAGGGGATTCAGGCGAGTTCCGGCCCAGCCAAGGCGGAGTTCGCGCGCGGCCCGGGACTCCGGAGTCTCGAAGGCCCGGATGACGTCGAGCAGGGAGATGCGGGAAGGCGCCTTGGTCAGACGGTAGCCGCCGCCCGCGCCCCGCGTTCCCTCGGCGATCCCGGCGCGCACGAGTTGCTGCACGACCTTGGCGAGGGCCGTCTCCGGGATTCCGTTCCGCTCGGCCACCCGCGAAACACTCACCGGCTCGTCCTCCGAGGCTGCCATCTCGAGTGTGGCGGCGAGCGCATATTGGGTGCCGCGGCTCAGTTTCACGCGTGGGCTCTCCCGCCCTGGCCTTCCATAGTCTCGGCGTCGAGCCTCTCCCCGCGAATGCGGGCGGCCGCGAGGTCGAGGTCGAGGCACAGGCGGTCGGCCGGCTGGAACCCTTCGTGATGGAAGAAGGCGATGAGGTCGAGGTTGTTCCAGGGCACCTCGGTCTGCAGTCTCTGAATGCCCAACCCAAGAAGGTTGGTCCCGAGTTGCCAGATGAGTGTCGCCCCGACGTGGCGGCCGCGCGACTCCGGGCGCACGCCGAGGGTGTCGAGGACCGCGGTGGGCTCCATGGTGCCGAACTCTCCGTAGTATACGCGCGCGAGCAGGAATCCGGCGAAGGCTCCGTCGACCTCGGCGGCGAGGGAGACCTCGATGCCGGTGTCGGAGAGAGCCTGTTTCAGCTTCAGCTTGAAATACTCGTCGCGGCGACGCCCGATCGATCGCGCGTCGAGCGCGATCACCGCCTCCAGGTCCTGGGGCCGAAGGCGTCGCACCACAATCGAGTTGTCCGTCGTTGCCGGATTCATATCTCCCCCATGACGATTCAGGCCATCAACTGTCCGCCGTCCACCCGCAGCACCTGGCCGGTGATGTGACGGCTCATCTCGCTGCACAGAAACAAAACGGCGCTCGCCACATCCTCGGGCTGACCGAGGCGATTGAGCGGCGTCTCGGCCAGAGCGCGTTCGCGGAACTCCGCGGGTACTTTGGCGGTGAGCGGGGTCTCGATCCAACCGGGGGCCACGCAGTTCACCCGGATGCCGAAGCCGCCGAGCTCGAGGGCCGCGGCCTTGGCCAGGCCGATGAGGCCGGCCTTGCTCGCGACGTAGTTCGACTGGCCGAACTTCCCCCGCTCTCCGTTGATCGACGAAACCAGCACCACCGCTCCGCCCCCCGTCCCTCGCATCACCGGTACGCACAATCGCAACAGGTGAAAGGCGGCGTCGAGGTTGACCGCGAGGACCTCGGACCATTGTTCGGGGTTCATCTTCCACAGCACCGAGTCGCGGGTGATGCCGGCGCAGTGGACCAGGAGGTCGATCCGCCCGTGTTGGCGCTCGACCTCGGCGATCACCGTCTCGATCTGCGTCCGCTCGGCGAGGTCCACGGGTAGAAAGCTCGCTCCCTTCGGAACCGGCGCTCCCGGTCGGTCGACACTCACCACCACGGCGCCCGCACCTTGAAACATGGCGACGATCGCGGACCCGATGGCCCCGCTTCCGCCGGTCACCAGGGCGACCTTGCCCGCGAGCGAGACCGGATCGAGACTCATGCGCCCGCCTCGCTGGCCGCGAAGGAAAGACCTTTGCGTGAGAGTTTGCGCGCCCGGAA
>JANODX010000108.1:0-20729 GCA_031412915.1 Vicinamibacteria bacterium
AACCCGCTCCGGCCGTCGATTTCCGCGCCGTCCACGATCGCGATGGCCAGCACTCGGAGGGCCCGGCCCGCCATCTGTTCGGCGGCGTCCTGGGCCTCGCGGCGAGCGATGTCCTCGAAGGGCACGCTCCGCCCGAGGCGGCGCACCGTCCCGCACAGGGCCAGGAGCATCTCCGGAGCGCCCTTGAGGATGACCCGCGATCCGCCGGCCGAGTCGTGTTGGGTGGCCATCATCTTCGCGCCCGCGTCGAAGGGGATCTCGGCGCGTCGGGGCAAAAGGTCGCGGAGAGCCGCCGGCAGGACGCCGCCCTTGATGGCGAGGGCGATGAGCGCCGCCTCGGTAGGATCCCCGAGCGCGCGCCACCGGGAGTCGCTCGCGTCCGGTCCGAGGAACTGAGCGTCGTTGCACAGCACGCCCGCCTCGAGCAGTTCCCGCAGGGCCGGGTCCGCGTCGGCCGGGAGGTCCCGTCCCGCCTCGAGGAAGCGGCCCTCCGGCTCGTAGCCGCCTCCGGTGACCTCGATCTCCGGCCGGCCCGGCAGACCCAGTGCGGTGACCGTCATCTGGTTCCTGGTGAGAGTGCCGGTCTTGTCGGAGCAGATGACGCTGGTCGACCCGAGGGTCTCCACCGCGGAGAGCCGCCGCACGATGGCTCCACGGCGCGCCATTCTCTGGACTCCGACCGCGAGTGCTACGGTCATGGCCACCGGCAGGCCCTCGGGAATCATCCCGACCACCTGGCTGATCCCGATCATGAGAATGTCCTTGAAGGGGATGCCGCGGAGCAGGCCGATGCCCAGGACCATTCCGAACATCAGCGCGGCGGCCACGATGATGTAGCGCCCGAACTGCTCAATCCGTCGTTCGAGCGGCGTTTTGGGCTCCGTGGCTGAAGAGGCCAGAGAAGCGATGACCCCGATCTCGGTGGCGAGGCCGGTGGCAACGACCACGGCGCGGGCGCGGCCCGCGGTGACATGGGTGCCGGCGAAGACCATGTTCCTTCGGTCGGCGAGAACGGTATCGGGTGCGAGGGGCAACAGGTCCTTGGCGACCGGAAGCGACTCTCCGGTGAGTGCCGCCTCGGCGATCTGCAAAGCGGCTCCGTCGACCAGCCGGGCGTCCGCGGCTATGGCATCGCCCGCCGAGAGGACGAGGATGTCGCCAGGGACGATCTCACCCACCTCGAGGATCTCCTCCCGCCCCTCCCGGACCACGCGCGCCTTGTGGCCGGAGAGCCTTCGCAAGGCTTCGAGGGACTTTTCCGCGCGACCCTCCTGGAAGGCCCCGATGCCGGAGTTCAGGAGGACGACCGAGAGAATCACGAGTCCGTCGCTCGCCTCGCCGGCGAGGAAAGCGATGCCGCTCACCGCCAGCAGCAGGTAGATGAGCGGGCTCTTGAACTGGCTGAGGAAGACCGACAGCATCGATTTGCGGCTCTGCTCAGGAAGAGAGTTGGGGCCGAAGCGGATCAGGCGCAAGGTGACTTCGGCGGCCGAGAGCCCGGCCGCGGCGTTCGAGGCCAGGGCCGCCAGGGCCTCTTCGCTGCGGAGGGCGTGCCAGCGCGTTTCGGCCGCGGTCTCGGGGCTCGGCGACGGGTTCATGATCGCCATTTTCGCGCCTTGAGGCGCACGGACCCGAATCGCTCCTGGCCTGGGCCCCGATGAGAAAGGGGGCTACCTCTTGAGGGCGTCGGCCTGATCCTCGGTCAGCAGGCTCCGGTTACAGCTTTCAGAACCGCTGCGGCAGGCTTCGAAGTTCCGGGCGAGCCGAGAGGTGCGAACGGACTCGACCTGATCGGGAGTGAGCAACTCCTGGTTGCAGTTCGAATACCCATTCCAACACGCCGCGAAGTTCTGGGCCCGGCGTTCCGTCTCCACCGCCTCCAGTTGATCGGCGTTCAACAGGCTGAGGTTGCAGCCCGAGTAGCCGCGGCGGCACGACCCGAAGTTGCGCGCGAGGCTCGCGGTCTGCACCGACTCCGCCTGATCCGCATTGAGGAGGTGCGGATCGCAACCGGACTCGCCGTTCCAGCAGGCCGCGAAGTTCTGCGCGCGCTCCTCGGTTTGAACCGCCTCGATCTGGTCGGAGTTCAGGAGAAACCGGTCACAGGCCGCGGAACCGCTTCGGCAGAGGGCGAAATTTCGGGCGAGCCGCGCCGTCTGCACGGCCTCGGACTGGTCGGTGTTCAGCATCGCCCTATCGCACCCCGGGTAGCCCCCGCGACAGGCCGCGTAGTTCTGGGCTCGCCGTTCCGTTTCGACTGCCTCCGCCTGGTCCGTGTTCAAAAGGGTCCGGTCGCATCGTGGGGAGCCGTTTCTGCAGGCCGCGAAGTTTCGCGCCAGGCCTTCGGTCTGGACGGATTCCAGCTGATCCGGGGTGAGGGCGTCGCGATCGCAGCGCGCGTAGCCGTTCCAGCAGGCCCAGAAGTTCCGTGAGCGCTGCTCGGTTCGAACCGCCTCGAGCTGGTCGGGGTCGAGAATGCCGCGGTCGCATTCGGAGTATCCGTTGCGGCAGGCGGAGAAGTTCCGGGCCCGCCGCGCGGTGTCCACCGCCTCCGCCTGATCTGCGTCGAGAAGGCCGGGCTTGCAGTTCGAGTCGGCGTTGCGGCAGGCGGAGAAGTTCCGGGCCCGGCTTGCCTGCTCGACGATTTCAAGCTGCTCCGGCGTGAGTTCTCCGGGCTTGCAGGTCGAGTAGCCCACCCGGCAGGCGAAGAAGTTCCGTTCCCTTTCGTCCTGGGCGACCGCCCCGCCCACCAGCGTCAGGCTCAGGGTTGACAGGATAAGGAGGCACTGCGTCCGCATGAGAAAAAGTACGATGCCGAGGAGGAGCGTGTCAAGGAGAAATCCAGGCTCTTGATGAAGATCTCTCGTCGCTCGCCGGCATCAGGCCGTGACTCCTGGCCCTCTACGAGACCGGCAGCCCCGCCCGCCACAGCATGCAGGCGAAGCGGGAGGAGAGGCTAGACACTGACGCCGATCTGGAAGGCCGCGGTGTAGCCGCCGGCCGGAGAGCCCACGGGGGTCACGAGTTCGGCGGCCAGGCTGTCCGCGAAAGATGCCGTCCGAAAGGTCCGACCTCGGGTTCGATCCGCGCGAGGCGTAGACGTCGGAACCGTGCACAGTGTTGTTGACGGTCTCGGGAAACGCGATCTGGGTGACCTTCACGGAACGCCCCCCGATCGTGACCTCGGCATGGATGTGGGTGGCCCGACCCTGATACCAGCCGGGATAGATCGTGGTGAACACGACCTGAGTGACGGGTAAGGCCCGATGGTTTCCGTGGGGGTCACTGCGCAGGCCGCGTTGGCGGATGCGGTGCCGGCGGCGGTCGGCGTTGCGGACGAGGGGCTTGTCCCGGTATCGCTGCCGCATCCCAAGGCCAGGCCAATGCCTGCTCCTCCCATGGCTTTGAGGGCCTGCCGTCGATGGATTCGCTTCTTGAGCACAGTGGTTTTGTCCTTTCGGGGAGTCGGGAACGTCCCAAATGGGGCAACGACCGTCTGACTAACTCGCCTAAAGCAAGTCTGAAGCCAACGATCTCAGACTCTCGGGCCTGAAGGCCAGAGGTTGGCAGCGCGATGCGACACCCAAACGGCCCCGAGAAATCAGCGCCGCCATGCGTACTGCACCTTCACCAGCAGTTCATTCGAGTCCTTCGCCCATCCGGCCGGGCTCTCCTTGAAATCACGGATGTTGTGGTTGTAGATCACGAAGAGATCGCCCTGGGGATGGAAGGTCCAACGCAGGCGCGAGTTGGTGCCAACGGACCGTGTCTCGTTGTCGTACTGGATGAAACTGTTGATCTGCAGGTCGGGGGAGAGGTTCAGCCGGGCCTTGACACCCACGAGCGTCTGATCGAAGTTCCCCGAGGGAAGGCGCCCGATGTTGTGTTCGAGATTGAAGAGGAAGCTCACGATGGGCGACGGGGTCCAGGTTCCTTCGGCTTCGAGCTGATCGAGATGGCCGTTGTAGAACCCGCCAAACCACCAGGTGAGCTGTCCGAAGAGCCGCCGTTTGGCCGCGGTTTCGACCTCGACCCGGTAGCGGCGCCAGTCGTAGGTCCCGACCGGGATGACCACGCCCTCCGCAATCTCGAAGGGGGCGAACAGCCGCTCTCCGGTGGGGACGAAGTTCGCTTCGAAGCGATCACCGCTCTCGAGTCGCCAGTTGATGGGCGCCATGAACACCCGGTAGCTCTCCCGGTCGTTCTTCAGGCTGGTGACGTAGTCAGCGAAGAACTCGTGGAACATCTGGCGGATGAACGTGCCCTCGAGCCGCGGCGCATAGACCACGGAAGCACGGTACGCCTTAACCGCGGGGCGTGGCACGAAGCCGAGCGATGGGTCGAAGCCATCGCCGACGTAGCGATAGCTCGCCGCGATGTCCCACAAGTCGTTAGGCATGTCGAGCTTCACACCCCACGCCTCGCGGGAGCCGGTGAGATCGTCGCGGCGGGTCATGAGGCCCCAGGCCCCCAGCCAGAAGTTCTTGTCGCCGCGGAATCGCGAGTTCTGGTAGGTGAGATCGACGCCAAAGGTCGACGCCCCCGGGCGGCCCCGGGGATCGCCGGACGTCGCGATGAAGCCGACGCTCGATTCGTCGAGGACATTGCGCCTCACCCGCATCGCAGCCAGCGACGTCGCCGGAGCCACGCCGCTCTCTTCACGGGTCCGAACGAAGAGGCCGCCGAGACTCGTCTTGCCCTGCCGGCCCGACAGCTTGGCGCCGGCGAGGATGGGCACCTCGGTTCGGGAGACGAGACCGATGCGCCGGGAGAAGAAGGGCCGGATGTCATTCGAGAGCCCGAGGCCGAAGACGAAGGTGTCGGAACCCTCGAGAAAGAACGCGCGCTTCTCCGGAAAGAAGAGAGGGAAGCGCGTGAGGTTCGTCTGCCGGGTGTCGGCCTCGGTTTCCGCGAAATCCGTGTTGATGGTGAGAGAGGCGGTGAGGTTGGGTCCCAGGCGCTTGGCCATGTCGAGGCTCACGTCTCCGGTGGCCGACGCGGAGGACGTACGGGAAGGATCGTCGAATCCCCCGACGACCGCGGGCCGGATCGAGAGCCCGAGCCCGAGTTCGAAGTCCGGCAGGTCGGTGAGAAGCCCGGCCCGAGAGGTCTGATAGATCTTCGTGTCCCGCGAAGCCGAGGCCCATCGTTCCCTTTCCTGGTTGCGCTGGATGCGTCGCTGGACGTTGAAGGCCCACGCGTTCAAACCCTTCGCGAAGTTGATGGAGAAGATGGGAATGCGGATCTCCGCCGACCACCCCTGATCGTCGCGGTCCGTGGCCGCCTCCCAGACGCCGTCCCAGCTGTTGTCCACCGACTCGCCGTTCGAAACGACCAGACCGTCGGCCCGCGCACCGCCCGGATTCACCGCGAAGACGTAGCCCGATCGGCCGTCCTGAAAGGGATCGATGACGAAGAGCAGATGGTCCTCGTTCTCGAAATTGCCGTCGCGCTCCTTGGTGAAGGTGACGATCCGCGCGGGGTCGGGGTCGAAGCAGCGGACGCCGATCACGATCTCGCGTTCGTTCGCCATCACCTTGATCTCGGTGCGGCCGGTGGGCGGGCCTCCGGCCACCGGATCGAGCATGGTGAGGTCTGAGATCGCGGCTGCGTTCAGCCAATCGATCTCGGAGAGCCTGCCGTCCATCTTGATCGGGCCTTTGATCGGTTCGACCCTGAGGGTGGGGCGAGACCCGACGTCGGCGGCGAGGAGCGCCGCCAGGAGAACGGGGAGCACCACGAACTAGGCTTTCCGCGCGCCTTCCAGCCGGCGTTGCGCTTCATCCCAATGGACATTGGCGAAGAACGCGTCGACGTAACGCGCGGCCGCCGCTCCGAAGTCGATGTGGTAGGCGTGCTCGTATAGATCCAGGACCAGCAGCGGCGTTCCCATCACCGCGCTCTGAGAGTGGTCCGAGGCCCAGTAGTTGTGAAGCTCGCGCGTGTGCTGGTTCCAGGCGAGCACGGTCCAGCCCGAGCCGCCATAAAGAGAGGCCGCGGTCTTGCGGAAGTCGTCCTCCCACGCTTCGGCGGAACCGAACGAAGTCTTCATGGCCTCCGCCAGAGCGCCTCCCGGCCGGCCCGAGCCCCCGAGATTGGCGAAGTACAACTCGTGCAGGACCATCGATCCACGGCGGATCAATTCCTCGCGCTTGAGGTTCCCATACAGATACGACGGCGCGTCCTTGTCGGCGCGCAGGGAGACGAGGCGATCGCGGACGTTGTTCAGCGCGCGGATCGCCCCCGCGTAGTTGTTCTCCCAGTGCGATTTCAGCAATCGCTCGGAGAGGCCGGTGAGTTTCGCGGGGTCGAAGGGAAGAGGTTTGATCTCGAATGGCTTTGGGGTCATCGCGGGCGAGGCCGCGCCGGCCTTGGCGGTGGGCTGAGCCGCGGCGAGAGCGGGAGCGAGTGCCGCCCCCGCGGCGAGAGCCTGACGGCGGGTAACAACCTGATTCGATCGCATCGTTCTCCTTGAGAATTTGTTGTGGGCCGACCCTGCGGACCGCCCCTACGGAAAGCCAGTCGAATGAATGCGCCGCCCTAAGCACCCGGGCTCAGAAATGCTTCGCGAGCCAGGATCTTCGTCTCGACCAGGTCCGCGGTGCGGAGGCCCAGCGCCTGCGCGACCTTGCGCACGAAGTATTCCTCGTGGCCGGCGAGTTCGGCGTCGGCGAAGGCCAGATGCCAGAGGTTCGTGACCACGTTCTTGAGCTGAGCCTCGGTGCAACGTTCCTTCAGCACGCCCAGAAGCTGGGGCAGGGGTGTCTTTACGTGCTCCTCGGCCAGACCGATGATGATGATTGCGTCCCCCCCATCGATCCGCAGGACCCGGGCCACCGCCGCGATCAGGGCCTGGTGTTCGTCGGGTTTCGACTCGCGGTCCGCCGCGATCATCTGCAGGAAGAGGACGGTGGTGGCGAGTTGCAGGCGTCGCCCGGTGACCGTATCGCCTTCGTCGGGCGTTTCCATAGGCGCGGTGGTGCTGGTGTCGAAGAACTGCCGGATCGCGCTCAGCAGCGCGCTTTCAAGTTCGGAATTCGGGGGCTGGGCGGACATGGGTCGAATCGGGAGGGGCGATACGTGAAGTGAGGGATCGCGCGTGGGGGACACTCAGCGCGGGGGTGCTTGCTGCCAGGAACCGTACATGGGATTCGGCATCACGAAGAAACGCTTGCCGAACGCCTCGAAGGCCGATTCGGGTTCGTCGCGCAGGGTCTGCTTGAGGGAGGGGAAGTCGAGAATGTTGTCGCCCACGAACGCCACGGGCTCGCGCCCCTTGCCGTCCGCGAAAGCGCTTCCGCTCGCGACGGAGGCGAAGCGGGGATTCTTGTCGCCCGTGCCGACCCGGCACAGGATCGCATCGAAGGGCAGATGCTGAACGCGGAAGGTCTCCCTCGTGTCTTCACAGAGATGGTCGAAGCGATTCGTGACGATGACGATGCGGCCGCCCAGCGCCCTCACCGAATCGAGGAAAGCCTTGGCGCCCGGGACGGGCACGGCCGAATGCTGGCGCACGAAGGTCGCCCACAGTTCCTCGCTGAACGGCGTCGTTCCGCGAGAGAGGTCGCGCTGGAACACCGAGTTATCGAGGACGGTCTCGTCCGCGTCCAGGACCACCGCCCAGCTGTCGGCCGCCTTTTCCTTCACCGCTCTGGTCACGGCCTCGGTGGCGGCGCGGTAGGTTGAGATCGTGATGGCCCGATATTCGGCGGCGCTTCGAAGCCACTGGACACCGTCGCCCAGCCGGGGAGGGGCGGGTGCTTGCGAGACGGCGGGCGGCTGGGGCGCCGTCGCGGGTGCGGGGGCAGCACTTGGCTGCGGAGCGGAAACCGCCACCGGTGCCGCCGGGGGTTGAGGAGCCCGGGCCTGCTCGGTGGTGGCGCAACCTCCGCCTGGAGAGAATGCGAAGAAGAGTGCGAGGGAGAGGGAGAGGGAGAGGGAGGATCGCTTCATGAAGACGCTATTCTGGCTCGCGTCTCCCCTGCGCGTCCACCCTCGCGGATTCCCTCACTTCGAAACGTCGATCACGGCCTCGCCCAGGGCTTCCGCGAGGGGCTTCACGCCCAGCCCCGGCTCGGTGGACGCGGCCATGCGTCCGTTGCGGCGGCGCGGGGCGCCGAAGGCGATTGGCTTCGTGACGTAGGAATTGAAGTCGGTAGCGGTGAAGAGGAACTCGGGGGGCGTCGAGTGGGCGAGATGCGCGATCGCCGCGGTCACGATGTCGCCTCCCCAGGTGTCTTCGATGGTGAGTGCTATCCCCAGCGATACCGCGAGGTCGCGAATCTGCCGCGCGGGTGTGAGCCCTCCCACCTTCGAGATCTTAAGGTTGATGACATCCGCCGCGTGATCGTTCGCGGCGCGCACCAGCATCCCGATGCCGTCCACGTTCTCGTCGAGGATGAAGGGGTGCGTGGTCTTGCGCCGCACGGAGAGGCACTCCTCGTAGGTGAGGCAGGGCTGCTCGATATAGACATCGATGTCCTCGACGCCCCGCACCACGCGCATGGCTTCGTGCATCAGCCAGCCGGTGTTGGCGTCGGCGATCAGGATGTCGCCCGGCTGCAGGCGCTTCGACGCCGTGCGGATGCGCGCGATGTCCGTCTCCACGTCGGAGCCGACCTTCAGTTGAAACCGGTGGTAGCCGTCGGCACGGTACTGGCCCACCTTCTCGGCCATGGCCTCGGGCGATTCCTGCGAGATCGCGCGGTAGAGGTGGAAGTCGTCGCCGAACCGTCCGCCGAGCAGAGTCACGATGGGCTGGCCGCAGGCCTGCCCCAGGATGTCCCAGGCCGCCACGTCGATGCCGGACTTCGCATAGGGATGGCCCTTGAGCGCCTTGTCCATGGCTCGATAGAGCGCGGTGGTGTCGCGCGGATCGAGACCGATCAGACTCGGCGCGATCTTTGCGAGCCCCGCGCGCACGCCCTCGGCATAGGACGGAAGATACGTCGGTCCCAGGGGACAGACCTCGCCATGGCCGACCAGGCCTTCGTCCGTTTCGACGCGGACGACCGTGCTGTCGAAGACGTCCACCGACTTGCCGCCGGACCACGAATACCGGCCCTCGTGAAGGGGGAGTTCGACGCGATAAGCAAGGATCCGGGTGATTCTCATGTGGGGAGCCTACTTCCGGAGCGCTCAGGCCTCAATGTCCTGTCCTAAACTGAAGCGCCCATGAGCCTCACTCAAGGATCCCGTCTCGGCGCCTACGAGATCCTTGGCCCCGTGGGCTCGGGCGGGATGGGCGAGGTGCATCGGGCCTTGCCGTATTTCGACTGGCCGCCTGAACAGCTCGAGTGGCCGGCCCTGCTCAAGCAACTCGACGAACCGCCGAAGACCGAATCTTGAGCCGGTGGTAAGGTCCTCGGCTCTTCACGCGCCCCCTGGACGGGTGGGCACGTTGCTCGTCCCTCTCTTGTTCTTGGTAACGTCTCAGCGTGACCCAAACGGATCTTCCGTTCCTTCGGGCCGTCTCCTGGTTCGACCTCGGTTACGCCGAGCTGCCGCCCGAGGACATGCTTCGACGGTATGAATCGGCGTGGCGATGGCGGGGCGTTCTGGCCGAGCCATCCGCGGAAGAGCTGAGTTTCATTCGCAAACTCGCGGCGCGCTACGGAACGGTGATCCGTGATCTGGAAACGGCCTGAACACCGCGCGGTAGCGGCCTGTCTGACCGGGTTCGACGCCGAACTCCTCGCCGATTGCGGATTCCGCTTCGCGGGCGGAACTCGCATCGTTCTCGAGTTCGGCGAGTATCGGCTGTCGCGAGACATCGACTTCATCTGCTCCGACGCCTCTGGCTACGCCAAGCTGCGGGCACTGGCCCGCCGGGATGGAGCTCAAGCGCTCTTTCGCAAAGGCGCACTGCCGGGGACAGCGTCCGATGTTCGCGCCGATCAGTATGGCATCCGTTTCGCGCTTCGTGGTCTCGGCGCGAGCGGCGACCTGAGGATCGAATTCGTTCGAGAGGGCCGTATCGATCTCCAGCCGCCGGTTCGCCCGGACTGGTCGCCGGTTCCCTGCCTTTCCATCGAGGACTGTTTCACGGAGAAGCTCCTGGCCAATTCGGATCGATGGGCCGACCGGCACGTTTGCTCGAGGGATCTTGTCGACCTGGCCGTTCTGCGCGCAACGGTCGAACCCATTCCCGAGAGTGCGTGGTGGCGGGCGCAGAAGGCCTACGGCCCAGGGGTACGGGACGATCTGCGTAAGGCTCTCGACCAATGTCGTGACCTGCCCGGTTTCCTGGAAGGATGCCTGGGCCGACTTGATGTGTCCGAACCAGACGTCGTCCACCGGGGCCTGGCTCTACTGAGGGCGGATCCAGGATCTCCCCCACCAACCGCATGATCGACGGACACTAGCTCGCGAGCCCCAAGGCCTCAGTGTAGATCTTTCCCTCGTAGGTGAAACAAGCGGGGTTCGCCCGTCAAGTCGAGCCCCGTGCTGTCGTCGCCCGGCTACCCCACCCCCTCGTCTCCGGCGGGGCTGCGAGTCGAGGTAGCTATGGTCCTCCTGGTCCGTACCTGAAGGCGGAGCACTCGGCTCTCCCAGTGCGGCGCCTCAGTCTCGCCCAGTTGCCGCGTCAGAAAAGCATGATCTTGCTCCTAGACTGAGGACCTCATGGGCCTCAGTTCAGGATTTCGTCTCGGCGCCTACGAGATCCTTGGCTCCGTGGGCTCGGGCGGCATGGGCGAGGTGTATCGGGCCCACGACCCGCGGCTCGGTTCCCCTCTCAATCGAAGGAGTCTGTCCACTATGAGCGCACCGATCCGTCCGCCGTTCACCTTGGAAACCGCCTGCGCCAAGGTTCAGGCCGCCGAAGACGCCTGGAACAGCCGCGATCCTCAGCGGGTCTTGATGGCCTACACCGAAGATTCCGAATGGCGGAACCGTACCGAGTTCCTCAAGGGTCGCGACGAGATTCACGCTTTCCTCACCCGCAAGTGGGCGAAGGAGAAAGGCTACCGGCTCAAGAAGGAACTGTGGGGCTTCCGGGAGAATCGGATGGCGGTGCGTTTCGAGTACGAGTGGCACGACGAGTCGGGTCAGTGGTATCGCGCGTATGGGAACGAGATGTGGGAATTCAACCCCGAAGGCCTGATGGCCCGCCGGTTCGCCAGCATCAACGACGCGCCCATTCGCGAGGACGAGCGCCGGATCTTCGCTCCGGGTACGGAGCCCGCGCGATGACACTTCGCGTCGCCGGCCTGTGGCGTTATCCCGTCAAGACACTGGCGGGGGAGTCGCTGCAGACGGCTCGCCTCGAAGCCACGGGAATCCCGGGCGATCGCATCGTCCACGTTCGCGGGCCCGAGGGCGTGCGCACCTCGCGCCGTCAGCATCGGCTGCTGGGTCTGCACGGCACTCTTCCTCAAGACGGGACCCCGCGAATCGACGGCCATCCCTGGAACAGCGCCGAAGCCCTCGCCCTGGTCAAATCTGCGGCCGGCGAGGATGCGTGGCTCGAGGCCTACGACGGGGTTGACCGCTTCGACGTCCTGCCCCTGCTCGTCGCGACCGACGGGGCGGTGGGCGAGTTCGGTCGCGACATCCGCCGCCTGCGTCCCAACCTCCTGGTCGGCGGCGTCGAGGGAATGGAGGAAGTGAACTGGCCCGGAGGGGAACTGCACATCGGCGACGCGGTGATTCGAATCGATTCGCGCCGCGGCCGCTGCCCGATGACCACGGTCGACCCAGACACCCTGGTGGTCGATCCGAGCGTCCTCAAGGACATCGGCCGCCGGTTCGGAGGCCGCCTCGCCCTGAATGCGGAAGTGCTCCGCCCGGGCACGATCAGCGTGGGCGACGAGGTCAGGCTGGTGAGAGAGATCGACCGGGACTACGTCTGATTGAAGTCGCCGGGCACCGCCCGGGTTGTTTTCTAAACGGCGGCCAGAGCGGTCGAGAGGTCTTTCACGATGTCGCTCGCGTCCTCGATGCCGACCGAGATGCGGACGAGGCCATCCGTGATTCCGAGGGCGTCACGTTCCGGCTGGGTGTAGCCGGCGTGCGTCATCTTGGCGGGGTGACAGACCAGCGTCTCGACGCCGCCCAGACTCTCGCCCAGGGAACACAGGCTCAGCTTCGGAGCGAAGCGCTTCGCGGCTTCGAGCGAGCCGAGCTCGAACGAAATCAAGGCGCCGAATCCCGAGGCCTGGCTCTTGTGAACCGCGTGGCCCGGGTGATCCTCGAACCCCGGCCAGAAAACCTTCTGGACCTTCTTCTCGCCCCGCAGGAAGTTCGCGACCACGCGGGCGTTCTCTTCGTGACGCGGCATGCGCACCGCCAGGGTCTTGGTGCCGCGCATGACCAGGAACGAATCGAGGGGGGAGAGGATCGCGCCTTGCGCGTTCTGCACGTATTTGAGCCACTTCGCATCGTCCGCGGACTTGCACACCGCGACTCCGCCGATGCTGTCGGAATGCCCGTTCAGGAACTTCGTCGTCGAATGAACCACGAGGTCCGCGCCGAGGGAGAGCGGCCGCTGGAAGAAGGGGCTCATGAAAGTGTTGTCCACCACCAGACGCGCGCCCTTCTTGTGCGCGATCGCGGCCAGGGCCTTGATGTCGCAGATCTTCATCATCGGGTTCGTGGGCGTCTCGAGCCACAGAAGAGCGAAGTCGCCCGCGGTCTTCTCGAAGGCGGCGGCATCGGTCAAGTCGAGGAAGTCGAACTTCACGCCGTAGGGTGCTATGAGTTTCGTGAACAGGCGATGCGTCCCGCCGTAGACGTTGTCGCTCACCACCACCCGCTGGCCGGGCTTCACGAACGACATCACGGCGTTGGAGGCGGCGAGGCCCGAGGCGAAGCAGATCCCATCGACGCCGCCCTCGAGGGCGGCGAGATTCGCCTCGAGCGCGAAGCGCGTGGGATTCTGGGTGCGCCCGTACTCGAAGCCCTTGTGCTTGTCGATGCCATCCTGCACGTAGGTGGACGTGAGGTACAAGGGTGTGATGACGGCGCCCGTGGTGGGGTCGGGATGTTGGCCGGCGTGGATACAATCGGTGGCGAAACCCATAGGGGAGTGAACCTCGTGAGATCCCGGCTCGGCCGGGAAGGGGAGTGAAGTCAGGAGAACTGGCGAAGCCAGGCCGTCAATTCGGCGATGGGCAGGGGCTTGGAATACAGGAAGCCCTGCATGAGGTCGCAGCCCCACGATTCGAGAGCGGCCTGCTGATCGAGTCGCTCGACCCCCTCGGCAATGACGCGGAGGTTGAGAGCGCGACCGAGGGACACGACGGCGTTCGCGATGGCCGCGTCGTCCGGGTCTTCGATCATGTCCAGGATGAAGGAGGCGTCGATCTTGAGGGTGTCGACGGGCATGTGCCGAAGCCGGGACAAGGACGAATAGCCGACCCCGAAGTCGTCGATGACGATGGAGGCCCCCGCCCCCTTGAGCCTGCGGAGTTGCTCCGCGATCAAAAGGCCTTCGCTCAGGGCCGCGGTTTCGGTGACCTCGATGTGGAGCCGGCTCGCCGGGAAGGACTCCTTGTCCAGTGTGGCCAGGGTTTCTTCGGCGAATGATGGATTCGAGAGCTGGCGCACGGCGACGTTGATGGCCAGATCCAGGGGCGAACCCCCGACCTGGGGAAGAGCTCGCAGCGCGCGCAACGCCTCGCGCAAGACCAGTTCCCCCATTGGAACGATGAGACCCGTGTGCTCCGCCAGGGGAACGAAGTCGGCCGGCATGATCATGGTCCCGCCCTTCTCCGCGGGCCAGCGCACCAGAGCCTCGACCGCCACCGGAAGCCGACGCTTCATGTCCATGATGGGCTGGAAGTGCACGGTCAGCTTCGATCGGACGATCGCGGTGCGCAGGCTCTTTTCCATGGAGACGCGCCGTTCGACGTCCTCCTTGAGCCCGGCGGAGAAGAAATGATGGGTGTCGCGGCCCATTTCCTTGGCCCCGTACATGGCCAGGTCGGCGGCCTTCAACAACGTGTCCCGGTCGGTCCCGTTCTCGGGGAACATGGCGATGCCGACACTCGCGGTGACCATGACCTCGCTGCCCGCGGCATCCAGGGGGGTGCGCAGAGAATTCACCAGCTTCTGCGCGACCTGGGTGGCCCCCCGCTGATCCGTGTCCGGAAGGATGGCGATGAACTCATCGCCCCCTCGCCGGGCCAGGGTATCGGAATCACGAAGGCAACTCGCGAGCCGGGCCGAGACCAGACGCAACACCCCGTCGCCCACGCTGTGCCCGAGGGTGTCGTTGACCAGTTTGAACCGATCGAGGTCGACGAACAGCACGGCCACCGGCGACCGGTGGCGATCGGCGAGAGCGAGTGCGGTGTCCAGGCGATCGTCGAAGAGGAACCGGTTGGGCAGGCCGGTTAAGGAATCATGGTAGGCGAGGGACTGGATCTGCTCGTCCTTCTGTTTACGCTCGATGCTCTCGGCGATGTGGCCGGAGACGAAGGTCAGGAGGTCCCGATCCGCCGACGTATAGCAGCGACCGGGGTCGTAGCTCTGAACCACCAGGATCCCGAACGTGGCATTGCCGCGGACGAGGGGCACCCCGATCCAGCTCTCGGTGGCGCGGCCGTAGGCTCGAACCTGCTCCGACCGGCTCAAATCACTGATGGCCTGCTCGTCCGACAAGAGCGGCTCTCCGGTTCGGATCACGTAGCCGGACAACGTGTCTTCGACCCGAAGACGCTCGGGCGGCGCTTCCGCGAACTCGTCCCTCCAGTATGGAAAAGTCAGGTGAGTGCCGTCCTCGTCGAGCAGGCCAATGAAGAAGTTCTTGGCGTACATCAGCTCGCCCACGATGTCGTGGATCTCGGAAAAGAGCGCCTCGATGCTGATCGAGCGGGTGGAGGCCTGAGCGATCCGATACAGGGCCGACTGGAGCTCTTCGGCTTTCTGTCGCTGTGACTGGTCGCGCGCGATGATGAGGGCGCCCTTGCGTCCGTCGATGTCGATGGCGGCGGCCCGGACTTCGACCGACACCAGGCCCTCATTGTGCTTCATGCGGATTTCGCTGGTCACGGGTCGCTGGCCCAGGTTCATGGCTTCCACCAGATCTCGGAGCACGGCCCGGTCCTGTTCGGGAGCGAGGTCGATCAATTCCAGGGGGCGCTGGGCCAGATCGGGAGAAACGTCCAGCAGTCGCTTCGTGCCCGCGTTCGCGAAAACCACGCGTTCGCCGTCGAGCACGAAGACTGGATCGGGCAGGAGTTCGATCAACTGCCGGTAGCGATGCTCGCTGTCCACCAGGGCGCGCTCCGCCCGCTTTCTCTCCGAGATGTCGCGCAGAATGGAGAGAACGGCCGGCTTCTTGTCGTAGACGATCGGTTCGCTCTGCGCTTCGATATCGAAGACGGATCCGTCGAGCCTGAGGGCCTTCTGCTCCATCGGAGGAGCGGAAAGCCCGGAATGGACGGCCCGCGTCCGCTCCTCGAGCACTTCTCTGAAGTCCGGATGCAGGCGGTCGCTCACCGGACGGGCTTTCACTTCCTCGAACGATCGCGCGCCCATCAGGCGCAGGTAGGCTGGGTTCACGAGCAGAAGCCGCCCGTCCTGGCTCACCGCGACGCCGTCGGGCGAGGCCTCGACCAGCTGGCGGTAGCGTTCTTCACTCTCTCGAAGCGCTTGCTCCGTCCGCATCGGTTCGGTCACCACGCGGATGAGCGCCCGGAGCGCAGGCTGGCCCTCGAAGTTCACTCGGGTGGTGTCGAGCTTGACCGTTTCCACCTGACCATCAAGGCGCTTGATGCGCAGGAACACCGGTTCGACCTGGCCGCCGCTCGCGAGGATGGAAAGGCGCGCGGTCAGGGTCTCCAGATCTTCCGGAAAGATGAAATCCTCGATCTTTCGGGACAGCAGATCGTCCGCCGACCGGGCCCCCATGATTCCGACCAGGGCGCGATTGACGAAGAGAGGCTTGAAGCCGGAATGGACGAGGATGCCGTCGGGTGTGTTCTCCACGAGACTCCGATAGCGGGCCTCGCTCTCCCGCAGCGCAGCCTCGGTGCCTTTCCTTTCGGTGATGTCGGTGGCCAGGACGAGATGGGCCTTCCGGCCCTGACTGTCGAAAGGGACGGATCGAAGTTCGGCCTCGACCCTCGATCCGTCGATACGCAGGAGCCGCATGCCCATGGGAGGGTTGGCGTGGCCCTGATCGAGGCGGGCCACGCGCGCGCGGCCCGCGGGCAGGAATTCCGGGTCGAGAAAATCGACGCTGGAGCGGCCCACGACTTCGGACCGGTCCTTGGCCCCGAGGAGCGACAGGAGAGCCGCGTTGCACCAGGCCATCTTTCCATCCACCTGGATGGCGGCCCCGATGGGGGCGGATTCGAGAACATCGAGCAGCAGAACTCTGTCGAGAATCTCCTGACTGCTCATCGACTTCATGAGACGCGGGCGGGGGCCTGGAGGGCCCTCACTTGATGCGGACCGAGATGTCCACGGGTTTCCCGTCTCTCATGATCTGGGCCCGGACCGCTCCGGTGGTTTGCAGCCTTGGCCATAAGCCCACCAGGGTGGTGAAGCTGTCGATGGGCGTTTCGTTCACGCTGACCAGGATATCGCCCGCTTGCAGACCCAGGGTTTCGAGGATCGTCCCCGCGGGGATGCGGGACAGGGTGAAGCCCGCGACCTGACCTCGCGAGGTCACGGGAATCAGGGTGGTCTCGGTCATCAGGCGCGACATTTCGCGATCCAGCCGCGCTTCCAGATCGGCGCGCGTCATGGTGACGTCGCTCGGGGCCATCTCCTCACCCCTGGCCTCGGGCGCCATCTGGGGCGAAGAGGTCGCGGCTTTCACGAGCTTCAGTTCGCGGCGTTCGCCCGCGCAGACGAGGACCAGGGAATCGGCGCGGATCGAAGCCACCTCGCAACCAAACGCGCGGTCGCCGGTCATCACGGATCGCATTCGGCCGTCCGAAACAAGGGTCGCGGCGTGACGACCCGACCGGGCGAGGACGACGCCGGACAGCGCCACCTCCGGCCCGAGCGACAAGAAGGCGAGAACACAAATCGACATGGGGAGCGAGTAGTTCGATCAGGGAGCATAACGAACGATCCCGCGCGGTCGAGCGAGGGCGCGCCGATTCGGGCGACCGGCTTCCGCCGGGCCGCCCTGCGAGTAACCTTGTCTCCATCGTGGATGTCGTGGCGGTAAGTGCTGAACTCACACCCGAGATGGTGCTCGCCGCCTATCCCCGCGGTCTCTTCCCCATGGCCTACACCGAGGCCGACGCGGTCACCTGGCACCGGCCCAGGGTTCGCGCCCTTATTCCTCTCGAAGCCCCCCATGTCCCTCGCCGGCTGGCCCGGACGGTGGCTCAGGCTCGATTTCAGGTGTCCTTCGACGCGGCCTTTCGCGACGTGATGAAGGGGTGCGCGGCCGACCGTCCGGTCTGGATCAGCGACGACTTCCATCTCGTGTACGGCGAACTTCATGACCGCGGCGTCGCGCATTCCGTCGAAGTGTGGTCGAAGGACGGCGCGGACCTGATCGGCGGCCTCTATGGCCTCGCTCTCGGCGGCGCCTTCTTCGCGGAGTCGATGTTCCATCGGGTCCGGGACGCTTCGAAGGTGGCCGTGGTCTGTCTGGTTCGACGCCTGATTTCGCGGGGCTTCGGTCTTCTCGAGGTTCAGTACCTGACCGATCATCTGAAGCAGTTTGGCGCCATCGAGGTGCCACACCGCGATTACATGACCCGCCTTCGCAAAGCCATGGCGTTGGAGGTGAGTTTTGCGGGCGCCTCCAGACGCTCCGGCGAAGCCAAGGAATAAGCTTCGCCGCTCAGATGAGTTTCGACCTTCTCAAGGAACACCGGCGTGTCTTTGAAGGGAAGGCGGTTCTCGCCCCCGTTTACGGGGTCTGGTTCGACCGCCTGCTCGAGGGCTTGCCGCTGCGGGCCCGCGTTTTGGAGGCGGGCGCTGGTCCCGGTCTTTTCGCGCCTCATGCCCGCGCGGTTCGGCCCGATCTTCGCTGGATCGCTCTCGACCTCATCCGCACTCCGTGGAACGACGTGGTCGCGGATGCCCAGGTTCTCCCCTTTCGCGATGTTTCCTTCCACGCCGTGGTCGGGGTGGACTTCGTTCATCACCTGTCGACGCCGCTCCTGTTCTTTCGCGAGGTCGCCCGCGTTCTGAAGCCGGGGGGCGAGTTCCGCGCGGTGGAGCCGTGGGTGTCTCCGTTTTCATTCCCGATCTATCGATTCCTTCACCAGGAGGGCGCCGTCCTTGGACTCGATCCCGCTCGTCCCTTTCAGAAAGGGGACGCGAAGGCGCCCTTCGATGGCGACGCGGGAATGACCCGGGCCATCGCCGCGAAGGTTGACGAAGAGGCCTGGAAGAGACTCGGCTTTTCCGGAAGGCCGGCACTTGTGCCCCTGAACGGTTTCGCCTATCTGCTGAGCCTCGGGTTCAAGCGGTTCTCCCTTCTACCCCGGTTTCTGACCGCTCCCCTGATCGCATTCGATCGGGTCCTGCCGGCCCGCCTCACCGCCATGCGCATCGACCTCCGCGCCCGCAAGGCCCCCTGACCGCGCTACCAGATGTCGCCGATCTCTCTGCTACATACCCAATCGTTTCATCCGGCTCTGCAGGGTCGACGGCTTGAGGCCGAGTATCTTCGCCGCGCCCCGGTCGCCGTAGAGGCGGCCTTGCGTGGCGCCGAGGACGCCTCGGATGTGTCGCCTCTGGATTTCGTCGATGGTGACGAGTTCGACCTCAGCTGGGAGCGCCATCGGCGTGGTTGCCGGGCCAGGGGTCGAGGCGGGGCTCTTGGGCAGATCGAGAACGTCGGGCGTCAGTTCGCGGCCCATCGCGAGAATCGTTCCGCGCTCGAGGATGTTCGCGAGCTCGCGGATGTTGCCCGGCCAGTGGTATCGGCGGAGATGGGCGACTCCTTCCGCCGTAATCCTCATGCCGCGCCGACCGGTGCGGCGTTGTTGCTCGACCAGGATGGCCTCGAGCAGCTCAGGCAGGTCCGCGAGGCGTTCGCGCAGGGGTGGCAGGGCGAGGGGGAACACCGACAGGCGATAGAACAGATCGTCGCGAAAGCGCTTCTCCGTCATGGCCTTCGCGAGGTCGACGTGAGTCGCGGCGAGGATGCGCACGTCCACTCGAACCGTGCGATCGGAGCCGACGGCTTCGAACCGGCCTTCCTGGAGAACGCGGAGCAGCTTGGCCTGAAGCTCGATCGGAAGTTCGCCGATTTCATCCAGCAGAAGGGTCCCGCCGTTGGCCATTTGAAACCGACCCGGGCGATCCTTCATGGCCCCCGTGAAGGCGCCCTTCACGTGGCCGAAGAGTTCGCTCTCCAGGAGGCCCGCGGGGATGGCGGCGCAGTTGATGGCGACGAACGGTCTCTCCGCGCGTTTGCTCCAGGAATGAATGGCGTGAGCCAGGCGTTCCTTGCCCGTGCCCGTTTCGCCCAGGATCAGAACGGGAGTGTCCGTGTCCGCGACCTGGCGCGCCCGTCGCACCACGTCTCGCATGGCCGCGGTCTTCGTACGCTCGATGGCGCTGGTGGAGTCGCCTTCGACATCCCGTTCCAACAGCCGGGCCCGCTCGCTCTCGGCGCTGTGAAGGCGGGAGAGAGCCTCGCGCTGCTGGGTGTTCTGAACGGCGAGGCCGAGGATCTGACCGTAGACATCCACGAGGTCCACGGTCTCCCGCGAATAGGCCTCGCAGATGTTGCGATCGAGGGTCATCACCCCGAAGCAGCTCTCGCCCGCGCACAAGGGGACGACCATGCAGGAGTGTCCGTGGGGGAAATCGAGAACACCGTCGAAGGGATCTCCCTCACCGTGAGCGTGATCGCTTTCCAGGAACGCGCGCGCTCGTCTTGAAGTGAGGGCCTCCCTGATCGACGGGAACTTCGCGAGGTCCACCGTGAGGTTCTTCACCCGAGCGTCCGCGAGGGCGCCTCTGGCGACTCGCGATATCAGTTTTCCATGGTCGAGTACGAAGACGACACCGAGGTCGTAGTTCACGATGCGCGACAAGGCATCGAGGCCTCGGCGCAGGACATCATCGAGGGATGATTGATCGGCGGCGAGGTCAACGAGATCGCGAAGGTCCCGCGTGAGGTCCAGACTTTCAGCCATGGCTAAGATCCTAGTCGCCTGAACCGAAATACCGTGCGGGCAATCGGCACCGGTTTATCGGTGATACCGGCAAATCGGTGAAATCGAGACACGGTCTATTCATCTAATATCAAGTAATAAAAGGCTTTGAGTGACAACAAAGTCTATGGCACAGTCTTCGCTGTAATGACATAATGAAGAGACGAGCGGCTCCCGGTCGGACTTGACCTCGGGTGGCGCGTCGGATCGGGCGGTAGATCGCGAACCATCGAACCATGAGGAGAGAACCTTGACAAACGAAGCAAAGTGCCCGTTTTCGGGCGGCGCCAAGCAGGCCGTGGCCGGAACCCCGTCGAACGCCGCCTGGTGGCCCGACCAGTTGAATCTCAATATCCTGCACCAGCACTCCGAGAAGTCCGACCCCATGGGCGAGAAGTTCGACTACGCCAAGGAGTTCAAGAGCCTCGACCTCGACGCGGTGGTCAAGGACCTCCATGCCTTGATGACGGATTCGCAGGACTGGTGGCCCGCCGACTACGGACACTATGGCCCCTTCTTCATCCGCATGGCCTGGCACGCCGCGGGCACCTATCGGATCCACGACGGTCGCGGCGGCGGCGGCAGCGGAGCCCAGCGCTTCGCGCCCCTGAACAGCTGGCCGGACAACGTGAGCCTCGACAA
>JANODX010000109.1:0-3899 GCA_031412915.1 Vicinamibacteria bacterium
TCCATGTTCCAATAGCTCCCGTGGTCCTTGGGTCCAGGGAGATGAGTTTTGTTTTTCAACCATCATGCAGATTTTTTATCTTTGATTTGTTCGTAACTATTCCATCCTTCCAGCATTGCTTCATATTGCATTTGTGCGAGAGCTTTGTTGATGAATCCGGTTTCATTGGATTGAAAAGGTAAGGGTTCGAGATTCAATTCCGGATACAAATCTTGAAGGTGTCGATTACCAAAACCGTATCTTTTGAAGCGATTGATAAACTCATCGAAATTAATTCCGAAATCATGAAGGACCAAGCTGGATTTTGCGTATGCAAGACTTCCCAATGTGCGGAGTCGAAAGCCGAGGTAACTCAAACAACGTATCCAGGGTGCTCGTCAGCGTGCCGTCCTGGCCGCCAACGAGGAGCAGATCCGGCTGTACCACGACATCGGACGCGAGATCCTGGACCGTCAACGCCGACACCGATGGGGTGCCAAAGTCATCGACCGGATCGCCTCCGACCTGCGCGCAGCCTTCCCGGACATGAAAGGGCTCTCGTCCCGCAACCTCAAGTATATGAAGGCCTTCGCCCAGAAGTGTCCCGACTTCCCAATTGGGCAGCAGTCTGCTGCCCAATTGCCATGGTTTCATATCGTCACCCTGATCACGAGCCTCTCGGACACCAATCTCCGCGATTGGTACGCCCGGGAAGCCCTCCACCGCTCCTGGCCTCGGGGGACCTTGGCCCTCCAGATCAAGAACCAGCTCCACCTCCGACAGGGGGCCGCGGTCACGAACTTCGAAGAACGCCTCACCCCACCGGAGGCTGGGCTCGCAAGCCAGATTCTCAAGGATCCCTACCACTTCGATTTCCTCGGCCTCGGCGACGAGGCTCAAGAGCGGGACATCGAGAACGCCCTCATCCGCCACATCCCTCGATTTCTCATGGAACTCGGGGCGGGATTCGCCTTCGTCGGGCGTCAGTTCCGGCTCGAGGTCGCGGGCGAGGAGTTCTTCATCGACTTACTCTTCTACCACACGCGTTTGAAGTGCTACGTGGTGGTGGAGCTGAAGGCCCACGCGTTCAAGCCCGAGCATGCGGGCCAACTCAACTTCTATCTCAGCACGGTGGATGCCCAGATCAAGGCACCGGACGACCGGCCGACCATCGGCCTGCTCTTGTGCCGCAACCAGAACCGGCTCGTTGCCGAGTACGCCCTCTCGGGTATCGATAAGCCCATCGGGGTCGCCGAATATCAACTCGTCAGGGCACTCCCCGACCCTCTTGACACGAGTCTTCCGAGCATCGAGGAGATAGAGGCAGAACTGTCGCGGGAGCTTGGCGATCGGATCCGGAGCTAGAAAGTGTGTCATCACTGATGACACAATTTGACGTGGGCCCCAGCGCGCGCTAATTGTGGCGAATCCGCCATGGTTGGACGCGGAAGAAGCGTGCCGCATCCCGATTCGTGCTTCTGAATGAGGATGGGTGGTTTCTCGTGGCGACACGCGGCAGCCACCGTCAGTTCAAGCACCCGGTGAAGCCGGGTCGGGTCACCGTCCCCGGCAAACCCGCCGACGACTTGGCGCCCGGCACCCTGAACAGTATTCTGAAACAGTCTGGCCTGAAGAAATGAGGAATCCATGCGCTATGCGATCGTGATCGAGAACGCAGGTAACAATTTCTCCGCGTATGTTCCCGATCTTCCTGGATGCGTGGCAACAGGAGCGACCATCGGAGAAGTCGAATCCCAGATCCACGAGGCCATCGAGCTGCATCTGAGGGGTATGCGCGAGGACGGCACGCCGATCCCCCCTCCTTCGAGCCGGGTCGAATACGTCGAAGTTGCCGCGTAGTTAGAGGGGCGACCTCGATCTCCTGTCGCCCGGGTGAGGAACTACCACGCCCATGAAGAATCCGCCGCATCCCGGCCACTCGATCAGCGATGCCTGCCTCGAACCCCTGGAGCTAAGCGTGACGGACGGCGCGAAGGTGCTGGGCGTTGCCCGGCACCCGCTTTCGCGCGTCATCAACGGCCAGGCTGGGATCTCGCCGGAGATGCCCGCGCTCAGCGGTAGCGGTCGGCGCGGAGGTCGATGGTGTTGTAGGGATCGACGTACACGTCGAAGAGCTGCGAGCCGTAACGCCCGTCGGCGACTTCGATCTCGTGCGGGCCCACCTCCAGGGTGAGACGCTGGAAGAGGCCGTCGAAGTCGTCGACAATGCCCGCGTAGTAGCCGTCGACGTACACCTCGGCGTCGCGCGGAAAGTCGCGCAACCGCAGGTCGCCGTAGGAGACATAGCGTCCGTAGGTCGGGACGCCGCGGCGGTCGCCATAGACGCGACCGCTGTAGTACGAACCGTAGCGATAGCCCGAGCCCGAGCCGAAGTAGAGAGTCAGGCCGCCGCGCGGACCGTAGTACCGGCGTGGCGCGTAGGCGCGCGACAGGGGACGCGGGGCGTAGTAGCCGCGGCTGTACCCGTTGTATCCGCGGCTCCAGTTTCCTCGATACGAATTGCCACCGTCGCTTCGACGATCGTACCCGCGGTCATAGCGCACGCCCCGGTCGCGGCGATCATTGCGGTAGTTCCGGGCGTCGCGGTCGTTGCGGTCGTTGCGGTAACTCCGGTCGTCGCGGTCGCTGCGGGGTTGGCTGGCGGGGCGAGCCGCAGGTTCGTCGCGACTCGCGCGGCTGGCTCTCTCGTCACCGCCGCTCTCATTCGAGCGATCGGTGCGGGCCGGGCGGTTCGAATCCGAGCGACGGGCCACGGCCCGATCGTCGGCGCCGCGTTCGCCGTCGTCGCGGCGCTCGCGATCTTCGTTCTGGCGGTTGTGGTGGCGTTGTCCCTCCTGGCCGGCCGCGGAGAACGGCGTCGCGAGGCCGAAGGCCAGGACGGCGAGGGGAACGGCGGCTTTCTTGAGTTTCATGACTGTCACCTCGTTCGGGTGGGCGAATCCACGACAGTGTCCATGCAACTTCCCTACCAGGCCTGTTCCCGGCTGATTTAATTGGACTTGCGTGGAAAGCGGCCGCGAGGTGTCCATTCGATAAGACACCCGCATATATTGGACAATCTATCTTGTCTATTCGCCGCGCCTCGGCTAGAGTCCGGCCATGGTCAGCGTCCACCTCGTCAACGATCCCCGCCAGGCGGCCATGCTGGCCGCACCCTTGCGGCAGCGAATCCTGGAAGCGCTGGAGGAGCCCGGTTCGGCCTCGACCATGGCTCGCACCCTCGGGCTCGCCCGCCAGAAGGTGGCCTACCACGTGCGGCAGCTGGAGGAGCACGGCTTCGTCGAGCTGGTCCGCGAGGAGAAGCGCCGCGGCTGCACGGAGCGCATTGTGCGCCGGACCGCCCAGTACCTGGTCGCCTCACCCAACGTGTTAGCACCGGGCATGGATCCGCGGAAGCTCAAGGACAAGTTCTCCGCGAGCTACCTGATCGCCCTCGCCTCGCGCATGGCCCAGGAAGTCGGTGAGGCCCAGGCTCTCGCCCTAAAGGCAGGTAAGCGCCTGCCGACACTTTCCACCGACGTGGAGATCCGCCTGCGTTCGGCGCGCGAGCGCGAGGCCTTCGGCGAAGAGCTGCTCGAGGCGATCGCGCGACTCGCGGCGAAGTACCACGACGAGGCTCACCCCGACGGCCACACCTACCGCGTGGTCGTCGCCGCCCATCCCATCCGCTCTCGCGAAGTCGGGGGGCCGCAGAGTGCTCAGCCCCCCAAGCCCCCGCGCTCCGGCGGAAGTGACAAATGAGCGCAGCGACTTTGCTCGCGCGCAGCCTGGCCTGTACAGTGTTCCAAAGTCGTTTTCGGATGTGAGCGCCACAGCCTGGCAAAGCGCCGCATAGCGCCCCCCGAGGATCTGCGCCGCCTCCGAATGTCGATAGGGAATCACGTCCAGCAGGAAGTTCG
>JANODX010000110.1:0-20303 GCA_031412915.1 Vicinamibacteria bacterium
GGCGTCGGCGGTGAGCCGGAGCCGGATCTTGTTCCCGATGACGGTGGGAGCCGCGTCGGCGTTGAACGAGAACTCACCCATGTTCGACCCCGACGAGATGGCGGAGGTCGTTCGGTTCATCCCGCTCTCACCGTCCGCGACCGTCAAGGTCAGGATCTTCGGCGCACTCTTGCTATCGGACAGGGTAACGTCGATCCGCACGTTGATCATCTGGCCCATCGGCCGCGGAGGCGCCGCGGGGGCGGCCGGAGCCGGAGCGACCTTCGGAACAGGGGGAGCCTGCAGCGCTTCAGGGGCCGGAGGTGTTGGTGGAACCTCGACCGCCGCGGCAAAAGGCGCCGGAGCGGGGGCGACGCGAGGGGCTCTCGCCGCCTTGGGCGCGGGCGCGACCTCAGGAAGGGCCGCATCCGGCGGCGGCGGGCCCTGAGCGAGGGCCATGCATGGCATCGCGCTCAGTAGGGCGAGGGTCAGAAGAGTGCGTGGTTTCATTTTGGAAGACTCCTTGATTGGTCGTGTTCTTGTTCGATGGAAAGGCCGGACACGAAAAGAGGTGCAATCTCGATAAGGGGAATCTGAATCACGTCCGGTTCCAGACGCAGGGTGGAGAGAGGCTCGGGAAGCTCAATCGAGGCGAGGGTGAGCCGGGACAGACCCTCATAAGGGAGATCGGCAGTCGTCCCGGGGTCGCGGGGCCGCGCCGCTCTCCCGGCAACCCGGTTCTCGACTTGAATCGGCTTCGGGGAATGAGCCGATGGCGCCTCGGAAGGACCGACAGTCTCGGCGGATCTCGCCACGGAGGCAGGCGCCTCTCCGATCGGCGCTCGATTCATCAAAGCAACCGCGAAGCCCACCACGAGCACCGCCGCGACCGAGAGCCACAGAGGAATCCGCGGCCCCCGTCTCTTCTCTATCGCCTCGCGCACCGAAGTGGCGCTCACGCGGCGCGGCTCTCCGGCCACCGCCGAGGCCAGCACCTCGTCGATGGCCCGGTCAAGATTGTCTCGGGGTTCGACCGTCATCGGGATGCGTCCTCGAGCGTGGCCCTGAGCATCGCGCGCGCATCGGAGACCCGGCTCTTCACCGTCCCCTCCCGCACCCCGAGGGTGTCGGCGATCGACGCGTAGTCGAGGTCTCCGGCGCTGGCGAGCAGCAGGGTGTCGCGCAGGTGCTCGGGCAGGCGGTCGATCTCCCGCTTCACCCGCGCATGAACCGACGCGGCCAGAGTGGCTCTTTCGGGGTCGGCTCCCGGAGACGGAAGCTCCATCGCATCGGGCGCATCCAGGTGAAGGAAGGTTCGGAATCGACCCTTGCGCCGTTGATCCATGGACCGGTTCCAGGCAATCCTCGACAACCAGGTCCGCAGCTGGGATTCACCCCGAAAGGTGTCGAGTTTGCGGAAGGCGGCAATGAAGGTTTCCTGGGTCACGTCCTCGGCGTCCTCTCGGTTGCGGAGTGCTGCCAGCGCGGCCCGGAAGACCGCTCCCTTGTGGCGCTCGACAATCTCATCGAACGCAGTGGGGTCGCCGTCTCGGGCGCGATGGACAAGCTCCTCATCGGTCACACAGTTGATAGACGGGTCCAGGGGGGGCGAGGTTGGCAGAATTTCCAATTCGGCCCTCAACCCGCCATGCTCACCGGGTCGGAGCGGAAGAGGCGGGGCCGCGCGCGAACGTGACCTGGGTGCCATCCGCCTGCTCGACGGTAAGGGTCATCGAGCCATTCGAGTCGGCGAAGCGCAACCGCAGGGTGGCGAGGCCAAACGAATCGCCCCCCAGGGGCGTGAGCGCCTCGCTCAATCCCCCACTCCGCCGCAGGTACCAGAGCTTTTCGTCGCGCAGAGTCACCAGACGGCCTTCGTAGGTTCCCGTGAATTGGGCGAGGCGCGCGGTGTTTGGGGAGGTCGCGCGCAAGCGAGCCTCCGTCGTCTCGATCAGGAGTCGCAGGGTCCGCGCGCGACCGGCATCGGTTGTCGAAGAAGCTATGGCTTGGAGCGCCGCCGCCTGCGCTGCCACCAGAGCCTGTTCGGGATCCACCGCGATGTCGGGTTGAACCCCCACCTGCTCCCACTCGCTCCCGGTCAAGGGATCGGAGACCCGGGTGATCGAGACCGAAACCGTGAAGCCGTTCCCTACCGGGATTTGCGCCACCATATGGCCCGCCCCCGCGGTCCGCCGCCCCACCAGCGTGGCGCGGCCCCGGTTCTTCAGCACGAAACAGAACTCCTCCGCGGCCGAGCCGGTGGCCTGGCTGATGAGGACGAAGAGGGGCACGTCCGGTCGTCGCGGACCGGGGACATCGGCGAGGCTCATGCGGTGACTCGGCTCCGACGATGCGCGGGTACGCACGTCGATGGTGGGCACGGGCTTGCTGCCGAGGAAATGACTGAAGATGAAGTGACTCATGTCCGAGGCCCCTCCACCATTGCGGCGGACATCGATGATCACGGCGTCGGTCCGCGACAGAAAACGCAGCGCGTCCACCACCGCGTCCTGATACTCGCCGCCGGTGAAGCCGGTGATCTCGAGAAAGCCCACGTTCCCATCGAGGATCTCGGCGCGGCCCATGCCGAAATTCAGCAGGCGCGGGTCGCCAAAAGGGCTGGCCGCACGGCCCGGCGGAGGCGGTTCTTTCGAGTAGCGAAGACCGAGATGAAGGTCGCCGTTCACGGAGCGCAGGTCTTGGGTCACCGTTTCGCCGAATTGGGCCGGGTTGGCGATGGTGTCGTACGCACCGGCCTCCTGGCGCGCGCGCAGGGCCTTCACGATGAGCGGGGCGGCCTCGACGTCCACGTAGGTGGAGTTCAGACGATCGATCACGCTAGCGAGAACCGCCGACCGGATGGCCGGGGTGAGGGGATCGTCAACCGCGACGACTGATTTCGGAAACGTCCCGACGAGGACGGCCAGGGCAACGATCGACAATGTGTATCGCATCTGCTTATGACGCTCGGGCCGCGGTGATGGACGAGCAAAACCTGAAGGCGGACGCCTTCCCGTCAAAACCACGACCAGAATTCTGAACGAGATTCCCAGGGTGTCGGGGCCAGGCCCCGCCCCCCTTTGCTCCCTACCGCCGCGACAGCGACCTCACGATCCGCTCCACCCCGATGGCACCGGTTTCGAGGGGCACCGAGGCGAAGCAGAGCCTCATGAAGCCCGGTTCGACGATCCGGCAGGCCGAGCCCGGGGTGAGATTCACGTTCGTTTCATCGAGAAGACGGCGCCACAACACGTCCTCCGCTTCCCAGGTGGGCGCCTGGAGATGGCGGCGGAGGTCGACCAGGAAGAAGAAGCCGGCCTCCGATGCGCGGTACGGAATGGACGCGGCCTCGAGTCTCGCGGTGATCGACCGGTACGCCTCCCCCAGACGCTGACGCATGGTCGTCGCGTAGGCGTCGACCCAGGCATCGTCCGAGATCATCTCGCCCAGCATGAACTGGGTGTCGCCCGACACACAGGCCCAGTAGGCCAGGGCCTCGACCGCGCACATCAGATCGCGGTTTTCCGTGATGAGAGTCCCGCAGCGAAGGCCGCTCACGGCGAAGTCCTTGCTGAAGGCCCACACGATGTGGACGTTGTCCCCGAGCGACGGTCGGAGCGTGGCCACGCTCGTGAAGGGCGTCGTGCCGAAGACAGACAGCGCGTAGATCTCGTCGAACACCACGTGAATGCCCGCGCGCTCGGAGAATCTGAGAATCGCCTCGAGTTCCTCCTTTTCGTACACCGTGCCGAGTGGATTGTTGGGACTCGTGAAGAGCAGGGCGCGGACCGGGCGTTTCGAGGCCCGAAGCGCCCGTTCGAGTTTTTCGGGAGTGAGGCGGAAGCCTTCATCGCTTTTGGTATGGACCGGAACGATGGTGAGTTCGTCCCGGGTTTCAAGGTCGGCCCAGAAGCCCGCGTAGCTCGGAGTCGGAACCAGCACGGCGTCGCCCTCATCGGCCAGGGCGTGGAAGAGAATCTCCAGGACCGATCCCGCCCCCGAAAGCGCCGCCACGTGCTCGGGCTGAAAAGGCCGCCCCAGGACCTTGCGGCTCAGGAATCGCGCGAGCTTCTGCTTGAACTCGGGCGCCCCGGTCATCGACTGATAGCCGAGCCAGGGAGCAGTGACGTTACGGCTCTCGTCCATCTTCGCCCGCAGGACATCGAACACCAGCGCGTTTTCCGCCACGCAGAAGGGGATGTAGCCATCCGGACGGGTCGCCTTGTGGTAGGGCCTGGCGGTGCGCTCGCCGTGAACCCGCCAATACTCGAGAGTCGGCGCTGCCTGGGCCAGACGAAGGCCTCGTCTGGAAAGCGGAGCGGAATTCATCGGCGCACTCTATAAGGGGAAAAGGGGTGAAGCCGGCGCCGACCGGCGCCACTCCGACAAAGGCCGCGCTTTTCGGCTCGGGCGTAACATCGAGGCTCACGACCATGGCCGAACTTCGCCCCTACCCGTTCGCGGCGCTCGTACGACGGGCGATGCGTGAACTCGACGAGCGGAACTCGATCTTCGACCTGCCCGTCGAGAAGGGCTTCTACGGCCGAAAGGATCGCGATCTCTCCGTCCGATTCCACCACCAGACACCTTCATCGCCCCTCGGCCCGGCGGCCGGACCACAGACCCAGATGGCCCAGAACCTGGTGCTGTCCTGGCTCGCCGGATGCCGGGTCATGGAACTCAAGACCGTCCAGATCAAGGACGACCTGCAGATCCCGCGGCCGTGCATCGACATGCAGACGGTCGGCTACAACGTCGAGTGGAGCCAGGAACTGCGCCTGGAACAGAGTCTCGACGAATACGTCAAGGGTTCGATGCTGATCGACATCCTGACCGCGAGCGGCAAGCTCGGGGTAGCACCCGGGTTTGACCGCGTGGTCTACGACATGAGTGTCGGCTACGACCTTTCGGGCATCCAGAGCGACCCGGTCCAGCGCTTCATCGCCGGCCTCCAGGACGCGAGCGCGATCGTCGACCGACTGCGCGCCGAGATCCCCGACGAGTACGCCCGGTATCGGGACCTCGACTTCAAGACAAAGCTGTCCGACACCCTCACCCTGTCGACCTTCCACGGGTGCCCGCCCGACGAGATCGAGAGAATCCTCGCCTTTCTTTTGAAGCACAATCGCCTGCACTGCAACGTCAAGCTGAATCCGATGCTGCTGGGGCCGGACCGGGTCCGCGAACTGCTCCACGAGATCATGGGCTATCGCGACATCCACGTCCCCGACAGCGCGTTCGAACGCGACGCGCGATGGTCCCAGATGGAGGGCTTCGTGGGCCGGCTGGGTGAGGAAGCGAAAGGGCTCGGCCTCTCGTTCGGGGTGAAGTTCACCAACACCCTCATCGTCCTTAACCGCCGGACGTTTTTCCCGGAGAGCGAGAAGGAGATGTACCTCTCCGGGCCCCCGCTTCACGTGCTGGCCCTGAATCTCGTGCAGGCCTTCCGGAAAGTCTTCGGCTCTCGTTTTCCCATCTCCTTCTCCGCCGGCATCGATCGCGGCAACTTCGCCGATTCGGTGGCCTTGGGCCTCACCCCGGTGACGGTGTGCAGCGATCTTCTGCAGCCGGGCGGCTACGCCCGGGCCGGCCGCTACTTCGAACCTCTGCTCGCGCGCATGACCGAACTCGGGGCCCGGACCATTCCGGAATATGTGATCCGGGCCTTTCGTCTCGGGGCCGAGGGTCTCGAGGACCTCGCCGGCCTCGATCACGACACGCGGCTCCGATGTGCTTCCGCGCTGATGAGCGGGGGCGATCTCACCGCGGCCGCGGGAGAGGAATGGATAGAGCGATGGGCGGCCGCGACGGCGCTTCACAACAGCGAGCATCACGTGCCCCGCGCCACCCTCGACCCGCGCTACGCCCATCAGGACAACAACAAGCCGCCGCGCAAGCTCGGCTCTCACCTGACCCTCTTCGACTGCGTGACCTGTTCGAAATGCGTGCCGGTGTGCCCCAACGACGCCAACTTCACTTTCGTCCTGCCCGCGGTGGAACAGCCCATCGTCAAGGTGCGGCGTGAGGGCGAGACCTGGGTGGCCCGCACCGAGGGCGTCTTGAAGGTCTCGAAGAAGCTCCAGTACGCGAACTTCGCCGACTTCTGCAACGAGTGCGGCAACTGTGATGTGTTCTGCCCTGAAGACGGCGGGCCCTACGTGGTCAAGCCGCGCTTCTTCGGCACCGCCTCTGACTGGCGCCACTTCGCAAAGCAGGATGGTTTCGCCATGGAGTTTCCGGACCCCGGCCGAAGACGACTGCTGGGACGGATCGACGGGCGGGATCTGAGCGTCGAGGCCATGGGCGATCGGGTTCAATTCCGCGGCCCCGGCTTCGATGTGACGCTCGCGCCCGACGATCCCGTGGCGACCCTCGTGGGCACAGCCCTAGGCGAGATCGACCTCACCCATCTGCGCATCCTGCTGTGGATCCAGGCCGCGGTGTTCGACAGCGGCTCCGTGAACTACCTGAATGCCCTGAGCCCGAAAGAGGTGTCTGCGTGACCCCGAAGAACCTGCGGATCAACGGCGATCGCCTGCTCCGGCGCCTGATGTCCCTGGCCGAAGTCGGCGCGATCGACGGCGGCGGGGTCTGCCGTCTTGCCCTCACCGACGAAGACCGAGCGGGCCGCGATCTCGTGGTCCGCTGGATGCGCGACCTGGGGCTGACGGTGACGGTCGACCGGATCGGCAACGTGGTTGGGACCCGGGCCGGGACCTCGGATTTGAAGCCGGTGATCATCGGTTCCCACATCGACACCGTGCGCACAGGCGGCAAGTACGACGGAAATCTGGGCGTGCTGGGCGGCCTCGAGGTCGTCGAGACCCTCAACGATGCCGGGGTGGTCACCGGCCATCCGATCGCGGTCGCCTTCTTCACCAACGAGGAGGGCTCGCGCTTTGCCCCGGACATGATGGGCAGCGCGGTTCATCAGGGCGCGTTGTCGCTCGAGACCGCCCTCGCCACGAAGGGAATCGACGGCGCTTCGGTCGGTGACGAGTTGAACCGCATCGGCTATGCGGGCGAGACGCCGGTGGGCACGCTGCGCGGGGCCGCGTACTTCGAGCTGCACATAGAGCAAGGGCCCGTGCTCGAACGCGAGGGGGTGGAGATCGGCGCGGTCACGGGCGTCCAGGGAATCTCCTGGACCGAGGTGACCTTGCGCGGGGTGTCCAACCACGCGGGCACGACACCCATGTCGATGCGCAGCGACGCGGGCTACGTGGCCGCGGAGATCGCTTGTTTCGCCAGGCGGCTGGCCCGCGAGTACGGCGGCTCGCAGGTCGCAACCGTCGGTCACGTCACCTTCGCCCCCAACCTCGTCAACGTCATCCCCAACCATGTGGTGATGACCGTCGACCTGCGCAACACCGACGAAGCAACACTTCAAAAAGCGGAGCACGCGACCTTCGACTTCATCGACCAGACCGCGAAGGCCGAGGGGGTTCAGGTCACGCGCCGGACCCTCGCGCGCTTCGAACCCGTCGACTTCGCTCCCGAGATGATCGCCTCCGTCGAGCAGACGGCGCGAGCTCAGGGCCTGAGCGTGCGCCGGATGCCGTCGGGTGCGGGGCACGATGCCCAGATGTTCGCGCCCCACTGCCCCACCGGGATGATCTTCGTGCCGAGCCAGGGCGGGATCAGCCACAACGTCCGCGAGTTCACCGAAGCGAGGCAAATCGTCGCGGGCGCCAACGTCCTGCTGGAAGTCGTCCAGCAGGTAGCACGGGTGGACTGAGGGGCGCTTACTCGCCGGTCCCCCGGGGCAGGGTGACGCCCTTCGACCACTTCTCCTGATTGGCGCGCGCCTGCTCCGGAGCCGCCGCTTCGAACTCGGCACACAGGACGCGGAGGGAGCCCTCCCCGAAGGGCTTGCCGACGTAATCGCAGTGATGGGGCAGTCTGCTCCTCGGGTGAGCGAGCGGCCTGAAGAACCGGCAGTTCACGCAGGCCCGTCCCACCGGGATCCGCCCCCGCCTCTGCAAGGACAGAATCAACCGAACCAGGATGCGCTGAAGGGTCGACCGCTCGGTGGAAGTGAGGTCGGCGAGCGCCTCCTGAATGGCGGTTCCGCGAGCCGGGAGTTGGGCGCGCGTGCCCGCGCTGGCCGTGACCACAAACCTCGCCGCACGCGCGTCCAGAGGATCCTTGTCCCGGCGCACCATCTTCCGCCGGACCAGACCGCCCAGGGTATCACTGGTCGAGGCGGGCGAAACCCCCAACCGGAGGGCAACCTCGGACAAACGCATTCCCGCGGGCGCGTGCGACAACAGCGACAGAGCCCTGGCCTGGGCGGCGGAGAGCCCGGCGGCGGCCCCGCTTTGGATCGATTCCTCGCGAAGCACGGCGGCGATCTGCGCCAGTCCCTCGGCCGCCTGGGCGAGCGGCGGCCGCCCGGGGGTATTGACAGGCCTTGGGGCGTGTGACATTATTTAGGAGTCCTAACTATAAAGGAAACGTCGAATGAACCCTACCAAGACTCTTGCCGTCCTCGCTCTCGGCGCCCTCGCGCTGCTCCCGGCCTCCGCCCCTGCCGATCCGATCATGGCGGAAGCCCAGGCGGCCAAGCCCGCGGTCAAGCCGCTCTACGCCCGTCTGGGCGGCGAGAAGGCTATTCGCGCCGTGGTCGACGATTTCGTGGCCGCGGCCGCGCCCGACCCTTTGGTCGATTTCACGCGCGGCGGAAAATGGCAGGCATCGGACGCCGCGGTGATGACCCTGAAGGACCATCTAGTGGCCATGCTCTGCAGCGCCTCGGGAGGCCCCCAGAAATACGCCGGCCGCACCATGAAAATCACGCACCAGGGCATGGGAATCACTTCCGCCCAGTTCCAGGCCATCGCCTCTCACCTGAAGGCCGCCCTGGAGAAGCACAAGGTACCGAAGACTGAGATCGGCGAAGTGATGGCCATCGCAGCCTCCACCGCCAGCGACATCATCGAGAAGCAGTAGGTTTCGTCACCTCTCCCCGCCCGCCATTGGCGGGAGCGGGGAGGCAGTCCCTCCGGAATAGATCGCGGGGCGGCGGTCGCGGTTCAACTTCCAGCCCGATGGGTCGGGGCCGCGCAGCGAGTCGAGGTCGAGGTCGGAGATCACAAGGTCCGGGGTCGGCGAGGCGACCGGCGGAACCACCCCGCTCGGACCGGCAAAGTAGCTTGCTCCGAAGTACACCTGCGTCCATGGTCGCTCGACCCCACGGCGGTTGGACCCGCCGATGTAGAGGTTGTGTCGAGCGGCATCGACCGGGAACTCGAGATCCCACATTCGTCGCGACTTCTCGCCGAAGGTGACCGCGGGCGAGAACACCAGCTCGGCTCCGTTCTCGGCCAGCGCCCTCATGACTCCTTCGAAGTGCCGGTCGTAGCAGATGGCGACGCCGAGTCGCAGTAATCGCGTTTCGAACACCGGAAAAAAGCGGTTGAGCGAAATGTTGCGGGGCCAGGTTCCGAGTTCACCATCGCTCTTGTCGTAGTAGAAGGTCTCGCAAAACTCCGCCTGCTCGTTCGTGCCCGCCGGGATGTGGGTCTTGCGATACCTGCCGAGGATCTCGCCGGTCTCATCGATGACCACCGCGGTGTTGAACCGCCTCCCCGATCGCGCGTCGTATTCGAAGATCGGGGCCACGAGGATGAGACCGGTGTCGCGGGCGGCCCGGCTCAACGCGGACACCGTCGGACCGGTGAGAGCGTCCTCGGCCAGGCTCAGCCACATCGAATCGCGGCCCAGGGCGAAGTACGGGCCGGTGAACAACTCGCCCATGCCCAGGATCTGCGCGCCCGCGCCGGCCGCGGTCCGCGCCAGGTCGACATGGTGAGCCACGTTCGCCGCTCGGATGTCATCGAGGCGATCAGCAAGCGCGGGCAACTCGCTCATCGTTGCCGGCATGCCGGGATAGACGTTGCAGGTCTCGCTCATGGCGACGCGAATGGTGCGGGTCATCGATCGACTCCGGTGAAAAGGACGGCGACGCGGTCGCGGGGGTCGAGCAGCCCGGCCTGGGCCAGGGTCATCGCACCCGCAAGGCCCGCGGTCCCGGTGGCGCTCGCCGCGATGCCCGCACCGCGACCGTCACGATACGCCTCGAGGACGTTGTTCTCGGAGGCGACGATCGGCCAGCCGCCGGTGGTCAACGTGCCCCGCACGATGGCAAGCCAGTCGTAGGCTTCGTCGTCGAGGATGCTCGACGCGATGCTCGTGGGCTCGGTCTCCCAGGGCCACATGTACCGGGCCCGATCTCTTGCCGCCTCGCGGATCGCGCGATCGAGGTCGTGGGCATCCAGGCGCGCGGCCAGCCACCGGGCCGACCCGGCGTCGGCGCGGGCCGCCTCGCTATCGACGGCGAGATCGGCGCCGGGAAGCGCCGTCCCGCCCAGTTCGGTCACGAGCCCGCGGACCACGCGACGCCAGGCGCGGATCAACGGAAATCCGCCCGCGGTCTGGACCGGGTGAATCGCCGGAAGCCGGGAAAGCATGCCGAGCGCGTGGGCCCAGGTGAGACCCTGGATCACGGAACTCGCGAGCGCCCCGCCCCCCACCTGGATCATCAGACGATCGGCCGGGGCGCGCGCGCTTTGCCCGGCCAACTCGAATCCAAGGGTCATGCCTCCATCGATCGTGAGACCATTGTCGCTGCCCTGACAGCAAAATGGGAGCGCGCCATTCGCTATGGCCTCGCGGAATCGGTGGTGGCACGGATCGCCGGGCGGGTCATTCTCGCGACGCGGGCATACCTCGAGGCCCGCGCCGAGCGCGGTCAGGCTCGCGATCACCGAAGCGTCGGCCCAGGAGGGCACGAACACCCGCAGGTCGCGATTCATGGCGCGGGCCAGCACCGCGGCGCCGAGCGCCGCATTGCCGCAACTCGCAATGGCGAGGGGACGGACCGCCTCCGCCTCGTCCATCAAACCGGCGCGTTCGGCCACCACGAGATGGACGGCGAGTCCGAACAGGTGCCGGGCCTTATGGGAACCGGCGACGTTCAGCGTCTCGTCCTTGATCCAGACACTGTCGGTTCCGAGGCCAAGGACTTTCGCCGCCTCGGGCACACAGAGGTACGGTGTGATCGCGAAGCCATGGCCATCGACCATGGCGACCGCACGATCGAGGTGGCGCACCAGTTCAACGTAGTCGCCGTCCGAAAGACCGCGGGCCCGCGCCAGTTCCCATGAATACGAGAGCGAGCGATACCGGACAAACGGGTTGGACTCGCTCTCTTCGAGCGCCACCGGACTTCCGGGCGGTTCGGCCCGGCCGAGCACATGATCGCGACCGTCGCCATCGGCGTCGGGGCAACGAAACGGCAGCGCCCCCGCCACCACCGTACCGCAACCGGTGCAGATCAGGGACGGCGAAGGGGTCACGATCCCGACGTCACACCCGTCTCGGAGTTGAACGCGCGAATCAGATCGTCCCACACCGGAATGGCGGACCTGAGGTCGCGCCAGAACGACTGGCTGCGCCGGCGTTCGAAGTCGGGCAGCGACACCCCCTGCTGCTCGACCCAGGTGAAGTAGCCGAGATTGAAGATCCGGTCGCGATCCAGAGGGGAGAGGTGAAGCGTGTGCTCGATGTTGGCGCCCAGCAGGTGCAGGTCGAGGGCGCGTTCGGCGGCCGCCTGATCGAACACCCCGTCAAACCGCTTCAAGACCGCTTTGTCGACCTCGGTGGCGTAGAGCTCGGCGCCGTCGGTGGCCACGGTCACGATCGCGTCGTCCTTGCCCAGGCCGAGACGCTTGCTGGTCTTGATCGCGCCGATCACGTTGCAGATGCTCGAGAAACCGAAGTGCGGCAGGGCGGCGATCACCTCCGCGGAAACGCCTCGTGCTTCGAGCGCGTCCCGGCCGGCGTGGGTGTTGAACACCACGTTCAGCTCGTCGGTGGCGCGGTCCGAGATCGCCACCGCCACATCGGTGTTGGTGACGTTGTGGATGAAGGGAATGTGCTTGTCGCCTATGCCCTGAATGTTGTGCTCGCCGAAACCGTTGTAGAGCATGGTCGGGCACTCCAGGGCCTCCGCGGCCACGATGCGCGCGTCGTGCTGATCCTTGAGGTAGTCGCCCGCGCCGATGGTGCCGGCCGAACCCGTGGCCGACACGAAGGCGGCGAGGCGCAGGGTCGGATCTTCCGCGCGCACCGCGTTGAACACGCGCTCCAGAGCCGGACCGGTGACGTGCAGGTGGATCAGGTGGTTCGCGAACTCGGAGAATTGATTGAAGATGACGTTGCCGGGATCGGCGTCGAGTTCCGCGCACTTGTCGTAGATCTCCTTGACGTTGCTCTCGGTGCCCACGGTGCGGATGATGTCTCCCGGATCGGCCACCCACGTCTCGAGCCAGCGGAACCTCTCCTCGCTCATGCCCTCGGGAAGAACCGCGACTCCCCTGCAGCCGAGGATGCGGGAGATGGCAACCCCGCCTCGGCAGTAGTTGCCGGTCGAGGGCCACACCGCGCGGTGGCGGGTCGGATCGAACTGGCCGGTCATGAGGCGCGGGACGAGACAACCGTAGGCGGCCAGGACCTTGTGCGCCCGGATCATCGGGAAGCGATTGCCGAAGGCGACGATGATGGGGCTCTCGACTCCGGTCAGAGCACTCGGAAGAACGATGTGATTGGGCACCGCCACCCGGGTGCGGCGATCCGCGTCGTTGTGCCAGTGGACCCGGAACAGGTTGAGGGGCACGGGCGCGTCGGGATCGATTTCGGCCAGGGCCTCGACAACCTGGGAGGGAATCGTCTCCGGATGGGCGAGTTGCGACAGCGTGGGCAGAACAATGCGACGCTGCCGGAAGAGCGCCACGGTGCGGGCGCGAACGGCGCGATCGGCGATCTCCGTCTCGAGGGCAGGTCGGCTCATAGGGCGGGGGGCAGTCTACAGGCGGCGTATCCGCGCGACGCACCTACCTTTCGGCAAGGCACGCGATGCGCGTGGACCCGAAAATCGCCCTGCGTTGCGAATGAGTCTCTTGCGCTCACCCCGCGGCCGCGCGGCTACGGGCGCCTCATTCCGTCCCATCACGACCACGCCGGGGGCTATCGTTCACGGATGAAAGCGCGCACAGAATCGTCCATTTTGGTCGAGCCGCCTCCCGGATTCTCGGCCCTCGGCCTCGATCCCCGCATCGTGAGCGCGCTCCTGGCGCTCGGATACGAGGAGCCGACACCAGTTCAGCGGGAAGCCATCCCGCCGCTCCTCGCCGGCCGGGATGTCCTCGGCCAGGCCGCGACCGGCACCGGCAAGACCGCAGCCTTCGCGCTCCCGCTGCTGCACATCCTCACCCCAACCGCCGACGCGAAGGACCGCCTCGGCGCGCTGATCCTGGTGCCGACGCGCGAGCTGGCCATGCAGGTGGCGGAAGCGGTGCACAAGTACGGCAAGGCCATGGGCATCACCGCCGTGCCCATCTACGGCGGTTCGCCCATGGAGACGCAGTTGCGCGCTCTGAAGCGCGGGGTGGACGTGGTGGTCGCAACACCGGGCCGCGCCCTCGATCACATCCGCCGGAAGAGCCTTCGGCTGCAGGGCATCAAGGTGGTCATCCTCGACGAAGCCGACGAGATGCTCGACATGGGCTTCGCGGAGGACCTCGAAGCGATCCTGAATGAGACGCCGAAGGAACGTCAGACCGCACTCTTCTCCGCTACGTTGCCCCCGCGCATCGCCGAGATCGCGAACAAGCACCTCAAGAACCCGGTGCGCGTCCGCATCGATCGTGAGGTCGTGCCCGCGGGTACAGCACCCCGCGTCCGGCAGATCGCCTATGTCGTCGGCCGCGCGCACAAGATGGCAACCCTCGGCCGCGTCCTCGACGTGGAGAACCCCACCTCGGCCATCGTCTTCTGCCGTACGCGTATCGAGGTCGACGAACTCTGCGAGTCCCTCAACGGCCGGGGCTACCGGGCCGAAGCGCTGCATGGCGGGCTGTCGCAGGAGCAGCGCGATCGCGTGATGAAGAAGTTCCGCGCCAACACCGCCGACCTCCTCATCGCCACCGACGTCGCCGCGCGCGGGCTCGACGTGGAGCACGTGTCGCACGTCGTGAACTACGACGTCCCCACCTCGGCCGAAGCGTACGTCCATCGGATCGGTCGCACCGGCCGGGCCGGCCGCGAAGGGGTGGCGATCACCCTCGCCGAACCGCGCGAACACCGTCTCCTGCGCAACATCGAGTATCTGACCAAGCAGAAGATTCAGATCGCCGCCGTGCCCTCGGTGGCCGACCTGCGCGCCCGTCGGATCGAGATGACCAAGGCTTCCCTGCGGGAGACGCTCCTCGTGGGCGACTTCGACCACTTCCGCGCCGTCGTCGATTCGCTCGCGCAGGAATTCGACATCATGGACGTCGCGGCCGCGGCGGTAAAGATGGCCGATGCCAAAGATGGCGCCGAGGCCGAGGAGATCCCCTCGGTCACGATGCGGCCCGACCGGCCCGGCGTCAGCGCGAAGTCTAGCCTTGGGCCACGCCCCGACCGCGCGCCCTCTGCGAGAGCCGGCTCGGAGCGGCCCGAGGCGAGCAAGGGGGGCGGTAAGGCCTTTGGCAAGAAGCGCATCACGCCGGAATGGGATGTCGCCCGGCTGTACATCGGCGCGGGCCGCAGCGCCAACATCCGCCCGGCCGACCTCGTGGGCGCCATCGTCAACGAGGCCGGGGTGGACGCGCGCGCCATCGGCGCCATCCAGATCACGGATCGTTTCTCGCTGGTGGAGGTCCCGGCCGAAATCGCCGACAGCATCATCGAGACGCTCCGGGCCGCCACCATCAAGGGGAAGCGGGTGCCGGTGCGCCGCGATCGCGAACAGGCCTGGAAGAGCTGAAACCGGTTCGACGAACTGCGAGCCCGCGCGGGTAGCGGATGCGCGGAGGCTCCAGTAGTCTGTCGCTCATGCCCCCGCCCCCAACCACCGAAAAGCGGTCTGGTCTTCCCCTTTACGCGCGGGTCCTGATCGCGGTGGCCCTGGGCACGGCCTGCGGTCTTGTTTTTGGCGACGGCCCGATCCTCTTCGGCCTCACCAACAAACATCTGGGCGATCTCGGCCTGCTGGTGATCCGCCTGCTTCGGGCGATGGCCATCCCACTCATCTTCTTCGGCGTGGTCGATGCCTTCGTGCGCACCGACATCTCGGGCCGGCAGGGAATGAAACTGATGGCGATCTGCGGGGTGAACGTCACCGTCGCCTTCCTGATCGGCATGACTCTCATCAATACCTTCCAGCCCGGGCTGGCCTGGAAGGACCGGTTGACCGATATCGAAGCAGCCGTCGGAGGTCCGGCCCGCAAAGCGCCCGAGGGCACCAGCCTCGACCCGATGAAGAACCTCAGCGGCTATGTTCCCGCGAACCTGGTCGACCCGTTCCAGAAGGACAACGGCAATGTCATCAGCGTGGTCTTCCTCGCCATTCTGATCGGCGTTTCCCTCCGGGGACTCGTTGCCAAACACGGTCGGGACTCGACCGTCTTCCGCCTGGCCGAGATCGCCGAGGCCGGCTTCGAAACCCTGGTGGCCGTCCTGGCCATGATCATCGAGGCCATACCCTTCGCGGTCTTCGGCGTTCTCGCCCAGGTGGTCGGTCGCGATGGAACGAAGGTTTTCGGCGACCTAGGGGTGTACGTGGCGGCCATGGTCACAGGCCTCGCCCTCCACGCCCTCGGGTACTACACGTTCGCGGCCTGGTTCGTGGGACGAAGGTCGCCCAGGGTCTACCTCGGCCTTGGGGCGCCCGCGATTCTGTCCGGCATGTCGATGAATTCGTCTCTCGCCACCGTGCCCCTCACCCTCCAGAGCCTGGCCCGAATGAAGATCTCGGATGCGTCCTCCCGTCTCTCCGCTTGCGTCGGCACCAACCTCAACAACGATGGCATCGTCTTGTACGACGCCATGGCCGCACTCTTCCTGTCGCAGGCCCTTGGCTATCACCTGACTTTCGAGCAGCAGGTACTGGTGGCCCTGGCTTCCCTGATGGCCGGCATCGGCATCTCGGGAATCCCCGACGCCGGTCTCATCGTCCTCCCGCTGGTGCTCGCGACCGTGGGCCTGCCCGAAGCCGTGATCGTGGGGGTGATCCCGGTGCTCTTCTCCGTGGACTGGCTGATCGGACGTGTTCGTTCGGGCGTGAACGTGATGAGCGACATGCTGGTGGCGATCATGCTCGACCGTTTTCCGGACCAGGCCGCTCCCGCAGCGGCCCCTTCAGGAGCGGGGGATCGGGCGCTTTGAGCTGGTCAACCGGGAGCGGCCCCTCCATCCGTCAAACAACGTACTCTGCTCCGGTCAGGGCGGAGTCTAAAGGCGGCTCATCCGGTCCCACAGCGCATCCGCCTGAATCTGCGCGCGCTCGCGGATGCCGCCGAGGGCCTGTGAAGCACCGGCTCGGGCGGCATCGGTGGGAGGCGCCACCGGACCGCCGAATCGCTCGGCCAGAAGTGCCGCTCCCCCGGCCAGGCGGGCCGCTGTCCGCGTGCGGTCGTCGCCGTTCTTCGTCGACTCCTCGAAGAGAGCACGACGCTCGTCGTCCATCGCCGCAGGGTAGCCGTCCGTCCCCAGGGCCACAAGGCTCGACGCGGCGAGGGCCGCCGGATACCCCACGCGGTTGCCGCGGTTCGATCGCGGGTTCTGGACCAGCCAGATGGATGCGGCTTCGCAAGTCCGAACTTCGTCTCGCGTGAGGTGAACACCGTGGGCGAAGATCGAGCCCGACACCATAGCATCCTGCTTGATCAGCCGATCGATGACGCCGCCGTAACCACGAGCGCGGGCGTCATCCACGTCGGCCTTGTCCTCGGCGACGTGCACATGAAGCACCGTTTCCAGGTCGCGGGCGAGCCGCCCCGCCTCGCGGATGGTGTCGTCCGAGACCGTGAACGAGGCATGCAGGCCCACGACCGCACGGACCCCGGGCCGATGATTCTCGCGCGCGAAGCGGGCGCATTCGGCGAGGCCACGGCGCGCTTCCTCACGACCGCCATTGCGCTCGGTGGCGCCGTAGCAGAGGACGGCGGGCATCTCGAACCGCGCGCAGGCGTCGGCGAGGATGTCGAGCGAGCCTTCGATGAAATTCGGCGACTCGTGGTGATCGATCAGACCGGCGGCTCCAAGGGCCACGGCGTCCGCCACGTACAAGTCGGCGCTCGCGAGAAGCGACGCCGGATCCAGCGCGCGGTCGAGACGCCACCAGACCTGCTCGAGGATCGAAACGAAGTTCGGCGGCGGCGCCTTGGGCATCGGCATGCCCAGCGGGGCGAGGCCGCTGTAGATGTGAGTGTGCGCGTTGACCAGACGCTCGTCGCTCACTACGTGCTTGCCTTGATCCGGCCGACGCTCATGGCCCTCGCCGCCGGCGAATCCTTCATGGGGAGGCTGTAGCGGCGCACGCCATCGAATGCGGCGAGCGCTCCGGCCACCGCACCCGCGGTCGGCACCAGGCCGATTTCGCCCACACCCTTGGCCCCAAACGGACCCTCGGGCTCGGGGTCCTCGACCATGATGACCTCGACACTCGGCATGTCGCGCGCACGCAGCACGCCGAGTTGGCGCAGCTTGGACGTTACCGGCCAGCCGTTTTCGCAGGGTAGATCTTCGGTGAGCGCGTAGCCGAGGCCCATGTGGATGGCGCCCTCGATCTGGCCCTCGCACAAAGCGGGATTCACCGCTCGGCCGACGTCGTGGGCGGCTAAGAACCGGTCGACGCGTCCATTCGCGTCGAGGATGCAGACCTGGGTGGCAAAACCAAACGACGTGTGGGTCTTCACCTTCGCGACGTCGGCGCCGGGAGCGGTGGTGTCGTCCACCTTGACGTCTGCCGCGAACACGTGACCGGCCATCTGCGCCAGCGTGCGCCCAGAGTCGAGAGCCGCCCTGAGATGACCGGCGGCGCTCTTCACCGCATTGCCGCCGAAGAGGGTGGCGCGGGAGCCGGTGGTCTGACCGCAACCGAGAGCGAAGGTCGAGTCGACCTTCGGCCGGAAGACCGAAGGCGACAGACCGGTGACCTCAGCCGCGAACTGGGTGAGCACGGTGAGAAGTCCCTGCCCCATCTCGGTGTAGCCGTTGTATAGCGAGATCGTCTCGTCGCCTTCGACCACCAGCCGCGCCTTGCCCCACTCGACGGCGCCATTGCCGATGCCGCTGTTCTTGAGACCGCAGCCGATGCCGACCGCGCGACCTTCGGCCCGGGCCGCGTAATACGCGTCCTTCACCGCGACCAGCGTCTTCTTTATCCCGATCGACTTCTCGAACACCTGGCCCGACGCGAAGGTGTCCCCGATGTCCACGGCGTTCCGCCAGCGCATCTCCCATCCGTCGATGCCGATCTTCTCGGCCAGCAGATCCATGCAACCCTCGATCGCGAAGGCGGCCTGGTTCGCGCCGAAGCCGCGCATGGCCCCGCACGGGGGATTGTTGGTGACCGCGGCGATGGCATCGACGTGAACATTGAGCACGCGGTAAGGGCCGCACGCGTGGCCGGCCGCGCGCTCGAGCACCTTGGCCCCGACCGAAGCGTAGGCGCCGGTGTCGCCCACCATGTCCGCCTTGACCGCGGTGAGATGACCCTCCGCGTCGCAGCCGACGGTGTACGTCATGGTGATGGGATGCCGCTTGGGGTGGACCCGGATCGACTGCTCACGGGTCAGAGTGACGAGAACGGGCCGGCCGGTCATCTTCGAGAGAAGCGCGGTCTGCGCCTGAACCGACATGTCCTCCTTGCCCCCGAACGCGCCGCCGTTGGGCACCAGTTCGACCGCGAGGTCTTCCTCATCGATGCCGAGGAAGGCGGCGCACTGCCGGCGATCGTCGAAGACACCCTGGCCCTGGCTGTAGAGCTTGAACGTTCCCGGCCGCTCGCCGGGTTCGACCAGGGCGCTCTCGGGCTCGAGGAAGAGATGCTCGATGCGTTGGGTGGACCACGTCCCGGTCACGACGTGCGCGCTCGCCTTCAACGCAGCCTCGACATCGCCCCGGCGGATCTTCGTGTGGGACAGGACGTTCCCGTAGGTTGGATTCACCTGGGGAGCGCCTCTCGCCAGCGCCGCTTCGGTCGACGTCACCGCGGGCAGGATCTCGTATTCAACCTCGACGAGATCGGCCGCGACCTGGGCGGTGTGCTGATCGACCGCGGCCACGGCTGCGATCACGTCACCGACGTAGCGGACCTCTTCACCCTCGGCCACGAACCCCGGCCAGTCCAGCTTGATGAGCCCGTACCAGCGATCGCCTGGAACGTCGCGGTACGTGGCGACCGCAAACACGCCGGGATGAGCGGCCGCGCGGGTGGTATCGATGCGCAGAACCCTGGCGCGCGGATGGGCCGAGAGCGCCAGCGCGCCGAACAGCATGCCGTCGCGGCGCAGATCGGCGACGTACGGTCTCGCCCCAAGCGCCAGATCCGCGCCTCGATAGCGGGCCACCCGCTCACCCACGCCACCGTCGTACTGCGGCTTCGGAACCGCCTCGCCCCGTCGCGCGCGCGCCAGAAGCTCCACGGCGTCGATGATCTTCACGTAGCCGGTACAGCGACACAAATGAACGTCGATGGCCTTGGCGATTTCGTCTCGCGTGGGGTCGGGCGACTTGTCGAGCAGGTGCTTCGTCCGGACCATGATGCCGGGGATGCAGAAACCGCACTGCAAACCGGCGGCGGCGACAAAGGCGTCGGTCATCTGCGCGCGCTCGGCATCGCTGAGACCCTCGAGGGTGAGGATGTCCTGGCCCGCGGCCTTGCTCGCCTTCATGGCGCAACTCACGACCGCTCGACCGCCCACGATGGCGAGACAACAACCGCACTGCCCCTGGGGCGAACAGCCGTCCTTGGTCGAGCGGATCCCGCAGCGTTCGCGCAGGGTTTCGAGCAGCGACTCGTCCTCCCGGGGATCGACGTTGACCGACCGACCGTTGAGCGTGAACTCGAGCGTCACCCTTGATCCCTCTCCCAGCGCGGAGACGATGGCTGGGAATTCGAGTGTACCAAGCCCGATCGGGCCTCAGGCTTCGGCGGCCGACGAGCCATCGGCGTCTTGTGGGCACGACGTTGCTGAGCTTGCCGGCCGTGAGCCTGCCTGCAGGCTCAGGGACCGTTGGGCTACGTCTTCCAATCAGCGATGGATGCAGTCCGTGAACCGCCTCTTGCTGCCGGGGGGGCTCAGGGCCTCAACAATCCGAGCTAGCGAAGGCCGGATCCACTCCGGCCGGAGGCGCGCAGCCTGGCCTGTACAGTGTTCCAAAGTCGTTTTCGGATGTGAGCGCCACAGCCTGGCAAAGCGCCGCATAGCGCCCCCCGAGGATCTGCGCCGCCTCCGAATGTCGATAGGGAATCACGTCCAGCAGGAAGTTCG
>JANODX010000111.1:0-8346 GCA_031412915.1 Vicinamibacteria bacterium
TTCAGGGGCAAGGCTTTTGCATGGCGACCTGTTGACATATTGATGCGCACCCTTTATGGTTTGACGCATGCGTACCACGATTCGCCTCGATGAGCGCCTTCTCGCGGAGGCCAAGAAATATGCCGCCGAGTCCGGGCGGACTCTGACCTCGGTGCTCGCGGATGCGCTGCGCGAAACCCTTGCCCGCAGCCGGGCCTCGGGCACGCGCAAGCGGATACGTCTTCGGACTATAAAGGGAAGCGGCGTGCGGCCAGGCGTGGATCTCGACGACACCGCCTCCCTTCTCGAATTCATGGAGTCGTGAGTTGATTCTTCCCGACGTCAATGTCCTGGTTTATGCGCACCGGGAAGACGTGGCTGATCACACTGCTTACCGCACCTGGCTCGAGAGCGTGGTCAATGGTGACGAGGCGTATGGCATCTCAGAGCTCGTGTTGAGCGGATTCGTTCGCGTCGTGACCCACGCGAAGGTCTTCAACAAGCCGAGCCCGCTCGCCGCCGCGCTCGCCTTTGCCGATCAGCTTCGCGACCCGCCGAACAGCGTGCGCGTGGAGCCGGGCCCGCGCCACTGGGGCCTGTTTCGCAGCCTATGCACGGAAATAGGTGCAAGAGGGAACCTCGTACCGGACGCGTACCTCGCGGCAATGGCGATCGAATCCGGATGCGAGTGGATCACGACAGACCGGGACTTCAGCCGCTTTAGTGGCCTGCGCTGGCGGCACCCGCTCAAGTAGCCCTTCGCCTCGTGGGAACTCGTGCCGCTGTTCCTTACTCCCTTTTCCTGACTGATTGAAAACGGCCCAACCGCGCACGTTGACGGCAACGCTCTCCGGGACCGAGCTGGTTCCGGGATAGTAGACGTACCTCTCGCGCGGCGCTTCCTCGGTGGGGCGCTCCGTGGTGCAGATCTGCAGGGCGGTTCGATCGTCGAGCGGGAGCACCAGGTTCTTCTTCGCTTCCGCGAACCAGGCCTTGATCAGGGCCTTCAGCTTCGCGGGATACTTCTTCGCGAGGTTCGTCGACTCGGAGCGGTCCTTGTCGTTGAGCGGCCCCCCACATCCCCGCTGCGTGCATGCTGATAACGAGCGGCGTCATCCTGGCGCGTTCGTAGCTCTTTGGGCACATAGAGCAGGTGCAGCTCGAGCGTTTCGGCACTTTTCCGAGAAGGATCGTCAAGGGTCGGTCCGGGCCGGTAAGCTCGGGCAGTTCAGGGTCCTCCCCCGGAATCCGCTCACCCCAGATCCCGAGAAACTCCGCGACTCAAGCATTGGCTTGACCATCTCCCCATCCCGTTTGTCTATCGAGAACCCACCTGATGAATCTTCAACAACTCAAGAAGATCGCCGCCTTCTATGCGCGTTTTACCCTCAGCTTCACCCAGGTGGGGTATCTGGCCCGGAAACCCTTCTGGCCGGCCATCAAGGCTGACTTCAAGGGCCAGCACTGGCTGGTAACCGGCGCCACCGGTGGCTTGGGAAAACAGATCGCCCTCTCGGCCGCCAAGGCCGGGGCCATGGTCACCGCCGCGGCCCGAAGTGCCGAGAAGTTGGGCCAGCTCGTGGCCGATGCCAAGGCCATGGGCATCACCGGAATCGACACCGAGCTGTGCGATTTCTCCCTGCAAAGCGACACCGCGCGCTTCATGCGCAAACTCGCCGACTCGGGCCGAAAGATCGATGTCCTCGTCAACAACGTGGGCATCCTCAACGACGATCACTCCCTGACCACTGAAGGCCGGGAGCCCACCTTCACCATCAACTTCCTCTCCCACTACCTTCTGACTGAAGGACTGATCCGTCGGGGCGCTTTCGGTTCGAACAAGCCCCTGGTGATCAACATGACCTCCGGGGGCGGGTACAACGTGCCCTTGAGCACCGCCATGCTGAACATGGTCAACCCAAAGACCTTCAACGGGACGGCGGCCTACGCGTTCCACAAGCGCGGACAGATGGTGTTGAACCAGTACTGGCGGGACAAATACGGGGCGAAGGGTCTCACGTTCTATGTGATGCATCCCGGCTGGGCGGATACCGACGGTGTGAAGCGCTCGCTTCCCCGCTTCCGCAAGATTCTCAAATCGATCCTGCGCGATGCGGTCTCGGGAACCGACACCGCGATCTGGCTCGCGGCCACGAGGCCCGCGCAGGAAGAGAAAGAGCTGGTGTGGTTCGATCGCAAACAGCACCCGGCTCACGTCTACGACCGAACCCGGATCACGAAAGAGACGCCCCAGTCGCTGGTCGACTACCTTGATAAAGAACTGGCTCGCTTCCCCGACTCCCTCCCGGCGTAGCCAGGGCCGGCTCCACCGATGAAAGCCCTCGACTTCTTCGAATCTCACCGCGAACGCCTGGAGCGGGCGCGGGTGGCGTGCCGGACGCGCGCTTCCTGGAGCCCCTTCGCGGATCAGCCCTCCCTCTACCCCGACTACGCCAACGCGCGCGCTTTGGGCGAGGAGGCGTTCACGGGGCGGCTGGGCCAGAACTTCGCGTTGACTCAGCCGAGCCCGGAGGACTGGGTCGGCGAAGAGGTCTCGCCCTACACCCAGGAACGGCTCGGGATCGCCTACCCGCGCTGCGATATCGACGGACTCTTCACCGCCGCGGGAGCCGGGATTGCCGCCTGGAGCGGCGTGACCCCGCACGAGCGAGCCGGAGTGCTGCTCGAGGTCGTGGACCGCATCTATCGCGGCCGGCTGTTCGAACTCACCTATGCGGTGATGCACACCACGGGTCAGAGCTTCAACATGTCGTACGCAGGATCGGGAGTGAATGCTCTCGACCGCGGGATCGAGGCCCTGGTCTATGCCTGCGATGCCATGGACGCGGTCGCGCCGCGTGCGATCTGGGAACGCTCGTTCGGCTCGACGGCGATCAAGCTCGAGAAACGGTATCGGCTGATCCCGCGCGGTGTCGCCGTGTGCTTCGCCTGCGCCAGTTTCCCCACCTGGAACGCCTTCCCTTCCATGATCGCGAGTCTCGCCACCGGCAACGCGGTGATCGTGAAACCTCATCCGAAAACCGTGCTGCCGATGGCCATCTCGGTCGAGGTCTTCCGCGAAGTCCTGGGCGACTGCGGCTTCGATCCGAACCTCGTCACCATGGCGGTCGACACCACCGCCGAACCCATCGGGAAGCGGATCATCGAACACCCCTCGTGCGCCATCGTCGACTTCACCGGCAGCGCCCGTTTCGGACAATGGGTAGAGCGAAACGCCCATCCGGCTTTGTGCTTCACCGAAACCGCGGGCTGCAACACGGTGGTGCTCGAGTCCTGCCCTGCCCTCGATGCGGTCGTCCGCAGCCTCGCCACCACGCTGTGCCTGTTCTCGGCCCAGATGTGCACGAGTCCGCAGAACATTTACATCCCGGCCGCGGGCGTTCGCGTGGGTGACGGCGACGCGGCGGCCCTGGTGTCCTTCGATGAGGTGGCCGGGCGTCTGGCCAAAGCGGTGGACGCGATCGGCAACGATCCCAAGAAGGCCGCGGCCATCCTTTCCACGATTCAGTCGCCGGCGACGCTTGAACTGCTCGCGACCATGGAAGGCGAGGCGCGCAATCGCGACGCCCTGCTGCTCGCTCCGCACGCCTATGTCCACCCCGAGTTTCCGGAGGCGCGCACCAGCACGCCGCTCATGCTCCGGGTCACTCCCAAAGACCGTGCCCTCTATTCGGAGGAGCGGTTCGGTCCGATCTCCTTCGTGATCCGAACGCTTGACGCCGCCGATGCCCTGGCCCAGGCCGTAAGCGACGTCCGGGAAGGGGGCGGTCTCACCGCCTTCGTGTACTCGACCGATGCCGCCTTCACCGACCAGGCCGAAGACGCCTTCGCCCGCGCCGGGTCGCAGCTCACCATCAACCTCACCGGCCCCATGCCCCTCAACTTCGCCGCGGCCTATAGCGACTATCACGTTACCGGCCTCAACCCGGCGGGCAATGCCTCGCTGACCGACGCCGCTTTCGTGGCCAGTCGCTTCCGCATCGCCCAGGTTCGCCGCCCCGTGACAACATAAGCAGGCGAAAACATGAACGCCCCAACTCTCGACGTTTCCCTTCAGGGCGCCTTCGCGCCCGTGGAGATGGAGACCACCGCCACCGACCTTCAGGTGATCGGCTCCCTGCCGCAAGACCTCAACGGCATGTACGTGCGCAACGGCCCGAACCCCCGTTTCCCGCCCATCGGCCGGTATCACTGGTTCGATGGCGACGGCATGCTGAGTGCCATACGATTCGACCATGGCCGCGCCTCGTTCCGCACTCGCTGGGTGCAGACCGATGGCCTTCGCGAAGAGCTGGCCGCAGGACACCCAATGTGGCGCGGTCTCAAGGAGAAGCAGCGACTCGACCGCCCCGACCAGCTGCTCAAGAACACCTCGAACACCGACGTGAAGTTCCACGCCGGGCAGCTTCTCTCGATGTGGTATCGGGGCGGGGACGTCTACCGCTGCGATCCGAACTCGCTGGCCACCCTGGGCAAGCTGCAGCCCGATCCGCGCCTCGTGGGCCTCCCCATCTCCGCGCATTCGCGGGTGGACGAGCGGACGAACGAGTACATCTTCTTCGCCTACGGGAACGACGCGCCCTACATGCACTACGGCGTGATCGGCGCGGACGGTGGGCTCAAGACCTTCACCCCGATTCCCCTGCCCGGCCCGCGCCTGCCTCACGACATGGCCATCACCGAGCACTACTCGATCCTCCATGACTTTCCCCTCCTCAACGACCCGAAGGCGCTGGCCGAAGGCCGCTACCGGTTGAACTTCCATCGCGACCTGCCCAGCCGTTTCGCCGTCATCCCCCGCCACGGAAGTGCTGCCGATATCCGCTGGTTCGAGGCCACACCGAGGTACATGCTGCATGTCGTGAACGCCTGGGAAGAAGGCGACGAGATCGTCATGCGCGGCACGCCCTACTCCATTCAACGTCGCTTCGATGGCTCGCACGATTTCGAGTCCTACGAGCGCGGCATCGCCATGAACGCCACCGAGTTCGAGTTCTACGAGTGGAGATTCAATCTGCGCACCGGGAACACCAGCGAGCAGATCGTCGACGATGTCTACAACGCGGAGTTCCCCACCATCAACGCGAGTCTCCAGGGGCAGCCCTCCCGCTACTCGTACCACGTCCTCATGGGCCGCATGCACCGGGCCGAGGATCAGCGCTTCGCCGGCCTGGTGAAATTCGACGGCAAGACCGGCAGCGGCAGCGCCTATTGCCCGGGAGGCGACGCGTGGTTCAGTGAGGCGCCATTTGCGCCGCGCGACGGGGGTCAGGGCGAGGACGACGGTTACCTGGTGAGCTTCGTCTGGAATGCCCGCGAGTCTCGCAGCGAGACCTGGGTTTTCGATGCGCGCGACCTCTCGCGCGGTCCGGTGTGTCGCGTGATCCTGCCTCAACGGGTGCCGAACGGTTTCCATGGGACCTGGGTGGGTGCGGCGCGATTGGCCGGGCCGGCCGCGCCGATGGGTCGAGCTTGAGCGCCGCCGCCGCCTCGCGTCGGGCCATTTCGGCCCGTATTCCCGTCTTCGCCGCCCCGATGTTCCTGGTCTCCGGGCCGGACCTGGTGATCGCGGCCTGTCGGGCCGGCATCGTGGGCGCCTTTCCCATCCACAACGCGCGCACCCGTCAGGATCGCGAGGAGTGGATGGACCGCATCACCAAAGCGCTCGCCCGGGCCCGCGAAGAGAGCCCCGATGCGGTGATTGCACCTTGGTGCGTCAACCTGGTCACTCATTCCACCAACGCGCAGTTGCCCGAAGACCTCGAGGTGGTGGCGAAGTACAAACCGCCGGTAGTGGTCACCGCACTCGGTTCTCCGAAGCCGGTGATGGAGGTGGTGCGCGGTTACGGAGGCATCGTCATCGCCGACGTGGTGAACATGACCCTCGCGCGCAAGGCGGTGGCCGCGGGGGTCGATGGGCTGGCCTGCGTCTCCGCCGGGGCGGGCGGCCACACCGGTCTCCTCTCCCCCTTCGCGTTCATCTCGGCGGTGCGCGCGATCTTCGATGGAATCATCGTGGTGGGCGGCGGCATCTCCGATGGGCATGGCGTGGCGGGCGCGGTCGCGGCGGGAGCCGACTTCGTCTATATGGGCACCCGCTTCATCCCGACCGCCGAGAGCCTCGCTCCCCAGCGATTCAAGCAGATGGTGGTGGACTCGACCATCGACGACCTTGTTATCAGCGCCGCGATCAGCGGCACACCGGCCTCCTGGCTGAAGCCCAGCCTCCTGGCCGCCGGACTCGATCCCGACCACCTCGGCGATACTCCCGAACGCGGCTACGACACCCGGAACGCGGGAGCCAAACGCTGGAAAGACCTTTGGGCCGCCGGCCAGGGCATCGACGCTTCGAAGGCCATTGAGCCGGTGTCGGTCATCGCGGACCAGCTCGAGAGCGAGTATCGGGACGCACTGCGCGCCCTGGCCGCGCGGCTCGAGGTCAAGGATCAGGGGATGTTGAAATGAACGCCTACATCGTCGACGCCGTACGCACACCCCGCGGTCGGGGCAATGACAAGGGGAGCCTGAAGTCCATCCGGCCCATCGACCTGATGGGGCAGACGCTGCGCGCGCTGGCAACGCGGACCGGGCTCGACTCGTCCAAGGTCGCCGACACGCTCATCGGTTGCGTTACCCAGACCGCGGACCAGGGTTCGAATCTCGCGAAGCTCTCCGTCATCGCCGCGGGGTGGAGCGATCAGGCCCCCGGCATGACCGTCAATCGCTACTGCGCCTCCGGACTCTCCGCGGTGAACTACGCGGCGCTCAAGGCGATCCAGGACGACGGCGTCGCGGTGGGCGGCGGTGTCGAGATGATGTCGCGGGTGCCCGTGGCCTCGGACAAGGGTCCCCTCACCCACGACTTCGCCTTTCAGCAGCAGGCGGTCTTGCTCCCTATCGGCATCGCCGCCGACACCGTGGCCACGCAATGCGGCTTCTCCCGAGCGGACTGCGACGCCTACGCGAATGCGTCCCAGCAGCGAGCCGCGACGGCGCAGGACGAAGGGCGCTTCCGATCGCTCATCCCCGTGACCACCGATGCCGGGGCCACGCTGCTCACCGTGGATGAGACTCCGCGACGCACGACCACCATCGAATCCCTCGCCAAACTCCCGGCCGCGTTCGCCGAGATGGGCGCGAAGTACGGCATCGACGCCATCGTCTGCAAACACTACGGCCTCGTCGGGATCGAGCATGTTCATCACGCCGGCAACTCCCCGGCCATGGCCGATGGCGCTTCGGCGGTGCTGGTCGCGAGCGAAGGAGCACTGAAGCGACAGGGGTTCAAACCGCGAGCCAGAATCCTCGCCATGGCCGACGCCTCCATCGACCGCACCATCGCCCTCACCGGCGCCGTGGATGCGACGCGCATCGTGCTCTCGCGCGCCGGCCTCTCCGTCGCGGACGTCGACCTGTTCGAAGTCAACGAGTCTTTCGCGGCGCTGATGCTTCACTACCAGCGCGAATTGGGTGTCCCCCACGAGAAACTCAACGTGAACGGCGGCGCCATCGCACTTGGTCACGCCATGGGATCGACGGGCAGCGCGCTCCTCGGCACCGTCCTCGACGAACTCGAACGCCGCGAGGGCCGCTACGCCGTCATCGCCATCTGCGGCGCCGCCGGCCTCGCCACCGCCACCCTCATCGAACGGGTGCACGGGTAAGCCACCAGAGCCGTCGTAAGTCTACCCTCGGACTCCACCCGTCACCTCTGGGAGAAGCACCACGCCGCCCTTACGATGTGGTCGCCGACGATGTCCGTGACGCCAAGGAGCCGCCACCGCAGCCGTCATCGCGAAGGACCTGAAGTTCCGCCTCGGACTGAAGCGATCGCTCAGGCTTGGCAGTGGTGGCCCGCGGGGTCTTGGGGACGATGGGGCTCGCCGCGGCGGGGACGCCTCCCGCGTCGGCACTGAGGTATCAGAACTTCGGAACTTCGGAATCGTGTGCCTCCTTGCTCGGCTCGAGAGGCGCAAAAGTTACCAACGGACTGAGCGACTCGCGCCTCACGCCCCGCTCGCGTGCGACCCCATCGACCCCAAGGCCCCGCTCCATTCTCGGCAAAGGAGCGGTACCAAGAATCGCCTGAAACCCTTCTCAGGGGCTGAGTCCTCCTCGCTCCAATAGATGATCACTTCGTAGCGGTCTGTCATTCGGCCTCTCCTCCCAAATGTACCGCAGAATCACCTGGCGGACATGCTTCACCTGGTATGTCTTTGCGTGAGGGCACGAACCATTTCAGGCGATTTCTGGTTCCGCTCCTTACTGGCGAAAATGAAGCGGGGCCTTGGGGGCGATGGGGTCGCACGCGAGTGGGGCGTGAGGCGAGAGTCGCCGCAGTCCGTT
>JANODX010000112.1:0-34581 GCA_031412915.1 Vicinamibacteria bacterium
CGATGGCAGCAACGATCCGGCGATCAACACTTCGGTTCGCCTGAATCCGGGCACGGGCGACGGCATCGTCGTGCTGGAGACGGGCGATCGGACGCTCGCGAGTGTGCTCGGGAGCGAGTGGGTCTTCTGGCAAACCGGTACTCCGGACTTGATCATGCTGAAAATGGGGGCGGGCTCGCTCGTATCCGCGATCGGTGGTGGTTCGGCGGTGATCATTCTCGTCGGCCTGTCTTTCGGTTGGCGCCTCTCGCGACGTGCTGTTACGCCCGTCGCGACGTGACCAGCCGCAGATTCGGGGAGCCAGGGAATCCCGTTCAGGGCCGCGCCGTCGGGCCTGAACGGAGTCGGCACTTGGGAGGAGCACTCATGAAGGAAATCGGCGTCGCGCTCATCGGTTACAACTTCATGGGCCGGGCCCATAGCAATGCGTATCGCCAGGTGAGACCCTTCTTCGAGCCTCGACTGACGCCGCGCCTGAAGGTCCTTTGCGGCCGGAACGCGTCGGCGGTTTCGGCCGCGGCGGTTCGTCTGGGCTGGGAGGAATCGGCAACCGACTGGCGGGAGGTCATAAGACGCGATGACATCGGCCTCGTCGACATCAGCACTCCGGGCGATTCCCATGCCGAGATCGCCATCGCCGCGGCGAAAGCCGGCAAAGCGGTCCTTTGCGAGAAGCCGCTGGCCAACACGGTTGCCGAGGCGAAAGCCATGCTGGCCGCGGCGACCAAAGCAGGTGTCGTTCACATGCTTTGCCACAACTATCGGCGCGCTCCTGCAGTGATGCTGGCACGGCAGATCATCAAGGACGGTCGCCTCGGCCGGATCTACCACTACCGCGGCACGTACCTTCAGGACTGGCTCGTGGACCCGAAGTTCCCGCTCGGCTGGCGTCTGCGGAAGGAGATCGCGGGCTCGGGAGCCCTTGGGGATCTGGCGGCTCATTCCATCGACCTGGCCCGGTTCCTGGTGGGAGAGATCACAGAGGTGACCGCGGCCCTTGAGACCTTCGTGAAAGAGCGCCCGCTCGAAGGCCAGGCGAAGAAGAAGGCCAAGGTGACGGTGGATGACGCCTCGGCCGCGGTCGTCCGGTTCGCAAACGGCGCGCTCGGAACCATCGAGGCCACGCGCATGGCTCCCGGGCGGAAGAATTACAACCGGTTCGAGATCAATGGAAGTCTCGGCAGCCTGGCTTTCGACCTCGAGCGGCTGAACGAACTGCAGGTCTTCTTCCGCTCCGACCGAGGCGACGTGCAAGGCTTCCGTACCGTGCTCGCCACCGAGGCCGATCATCATGCGTATGTGAAGGCGTGGTGGCCGGCCGGCCACGCTCTGGGATACGAGCACACGTTCGTACACACCATCTACGACCTGCTCGAGGCGATCGCCGACCATAAGGTGCCGCAGCCGAGTTTCGCGGACGGCCTGGCCAACCAGCGAGTCCTCGCGGCCATGGAGAAGGCCGCGCGAACAAAGCGTTGGGCGCGGGTTTAGGAAGTTCTCCGGCGCCCCCCGCTGAGGCCACGGGCTCTGTGGCGGGTCGAATATGCTGAGCGGACTATGCCCAACCTCGCTCAACTTCATCCAATGGTGGTGCACTTCACAATTGCCCTCACCATCGTCGGCGTTGCCCTTCGGTTGTTGTCCATGCTTGGGAGACCGGCGTTTTTGAGCCCGGCGGCGGCGACGCTCCTGATCCTGGCCGCGATTTCCTCAGTGGTTGCCGTAAAGTCGGGCACGGACGCGCACGGTCCCGTTGAGCGGGCGCCGGGGGCGCGACCGGTGGTCATGGAGCACGAGGAGTGGGGCGAGCGGACGCGCAACGCCCTCATCGTCATTGGCGCCCTCGAGCTTTTGGGGCTGGCGCTCCGGAATTCGCCAAAGTCGAGGGCGGTTCAGGCGCTGGCGGCCGTTGCGGGTCTGGGTGCGGTGTTTGCGGTCTACCAGGCGGGCGATCAAGGGGGCACTCTGGTGTACAACTACGCGGGCGGTGTGGGCATCCGCTCCGGCGACCCCAAGGATGTGGAACGCCTTCTCCTCGCGGGCCTCTATCACCAGGCACTCGCCGATCGAAAGGCGGGTCAGGCAGACCGCGCGGCCGAGCTCTTCGTCACCGCCCAGAACCGATTTCCCGCAGACGCTGAGGTGCAGTTGCTCGCCGCCGAGTCGATGTTGCTGGACCGGAAGAACCCGCAGGCTGCCCTGGAAGGGCTGGCGAAAGTGACCGTGCCCGCCGAGAACCGATTCCTCAGCATCCGCCTCGCTTCGCTTCAGGCGGATGCGTACGAGGCGACGGGACGGAAGGACGATGCGGTCAAGGCTCTCGAGGCGTTGCTCGCGAGGTTTCCGAACCCACGCCTTCAACAGCGACTGGACGCGTTGAAGGGGGCGGGCAGCGTGCCCCGATGAGTCCCTGGCCGCCTGCTACTTCTTGACGCCGGCCGGTGTGCCCAGGATCTTGTTGACCTCGACGAAATTGCCGTCGGGATCCCACAGGTAGGTGACCATCACCGGGATCGTCCCCTTGCCGTCGGGCGAGGGGTATTCGATGCGTTCGGGGCCGCTCATGATCCTGACTCCCGGTACTTTCCTGATGATTTCGAGCCGGGACTCCTGATCCTTGGCATTGATGACCAGAATAGGCTGTCCGGTCGTCGCGCGTTCGTACTTCACCGGGACGTCTTTGGGGTCGGTGGACCGGCGCATGATCCCGAGGTTGCCGACGAACTCGTCGTTGGCGCGCAGAAGGACGAGGCGGGTGGTGTCAGGCGGTTCCCCCAGCACCCGGTCGTAGACCACCTTCAGTCCCAGAGCGTCCCGCCAGAAGGCCAGGGACCGGTCGACGTCCCGCACCAACAGCGTGGTGCGCCGGATGTCCACGGGGATCTGTTCGCTCTCCGGCACGCGTTGGGCGTAGGCGAGCGAGGCCCCGGAGAGCAGCGAGGTAAAGACGAGGGTGCGGGCGAAGCTTGGGGAGGAAGTCATGGTGTATTTCACCATGTTTCGGATGAATCATCAGTCCTTGGCCCATGATGGTCGCGGTAAGGAACAACCCTGGTTCGCTGCCCCCTCGTGGGCTTGCTTTCGCAGGCGGCGTCAACGAGCTTGGGCGGCAGAACTCGCTCGTGCCAACCCATCAGTCGTGCGCTGCTCGCCGATTCGCCCGACCCAGATACTCGCGCATGGCCCATTCGAAATGCGCCGCCGTGGGGCGAATCAGCGGACGATACAAATAGCGCAAGACCCAGCCTGGAACCCATTGACCCCGCTCTTCGTGGGCGACTCTGGCGCGCGGATGGACCATGAAGCGAAAGCCAATGGGGCGATACGCGGCATCGCTACGCCAGAACTCGATGCGATCGACGTGCTTGACGCTCTTGTACCCGTAGTGCGCCGGGGCAACCAGTCGCAGGGGCGCGCCATGCGCGATCGACAAGGGTTGACCATCGAGCCGATCCGCGAGAAGCACCTCAGGGGCCAACAGGTCCTCCAGCGGCAGACTCGTCCGCGCACCGTCCTGGCCCCGGATGACCACGAACTGGGCGTCTGGAGGCGGGCCAGCCAGAGGCAGCACGAGCCGCTCGTAGAAGTCCGAGAAGCGAACGCCTCCCCAACGCAGGCCCGTGCGTGTCCACGTGGTCACGCAATGAAAGTCTGAGCCTTGCTCCACCCGCGGGAGATCCTGGAGTTCCCTGCCGACTTCCGCCGCGGTCTTTACGTCGCCGCCGATGCGGACAGTCGCGGAACTGGTGACTGCGGGGAAGCGAGTCGCGAACGGGATCAAGCCAAAGCGCGGAAAGTGGCCGATTTCGCGCTGGCCTTTCGGCAGCGGCGGATACTTCGCACGACGACTTCGACGGCCGCTACGGACCAACACACAGGTTCGGCACGGTCAGGCGCGTAAAAAGGTGGGGCGAGGCGACCACGGAGGACGGATAGTGTTCCAGCGCCGTCTTGAAGTCCGGGTGGGCAAACGCGGTGCGAAAATGGGCGACCGACTCCCATACCGCGTAGTTCATGAAGACGGTGCTGCCTGCGATGCCTTGATGCAACTGCGTGGAGATATAGCCGGGCTGCTGCTTCATCCAGTTGGCGTCCGCTTCCCAGGCCAGGAGAAGGGCCGGAATATCCCCTTCCGCAACCTGGAAGACGTTCACCAGGACCACGGGCGAGACGTCGGCGCCGAGTTGTTGAAAAATCGGAACGAGCGGATCAAGGGGCTTTAGCTGAAGCACGTGCGTCTCCCTCTATGGTTTAGTCAGCGGGGGTTCACGAAACCGGCGTCGATACTGCCTCGAAGTGGTGGACCGCGCCGGGATCGAACCGGCGGCCTCCTGATTGCGAACCAGGCGCTCTCCCAGCTGAGCTAGCGGCCCACGAGGTCGTCGTGAAGAGCGGGCAGCTTATCAGAACTGCGCGAGGGGCCCGGACGCCGGATCGTAAACGAGCTTGAACTTCAGGCCCGGCATGGGGCTGGAGCCTTCGATATCGAAATCGACCTGAAGTTTCCCGTCGGGCTTTATGGAGTAGGTCTCTTTGCGTTTTCCGCCCATCTCGGGCCGGCTCTCGATCACCAGTGATCCCTTGAGGAACCGAGCGACTACATCCAGCTTGCTCGACGCGTCTTCCTTCTTCCGCTTCTGCCCATCCGAGTGAAGCAGGCGAAGGTTGTTCTCGGTTCGAAAGGCGAGGTTGTTGCCCTCCTGTTCGATCACAAACTCAGGAGACGCGGCGAGGCGCGGTGCGCGCGGTCCTCGTCCCCCTTGACCGGGAGGGCCGCCCGAAGCCGGGTCTTCGCCCTGCGGTGGCGCGCCTCCTTCGCGGGGTGGTCCGTTTTCCACCGTCCCATCGAGCGGAGGCTCTCCGCCAAATCCAGCCCCGCCCGGTCCGCTACGCCCGCCCGGTCCTCGGCCGCCACCAGGTCCGCCCATGCCTCCACCGCCCGGGGGTCCTCCCATCCCGCCCCGTCCGCCCATGCCCCCACCTCCGCCGCCCGGTCCGCCCATTCCCCCTCCGCCCGGGCCACCGCGTCCGGAGGCTCCGTTGCCATCTCGCATGGCCTCCATCATCTTTCGCCCGGGATCGTCGCTCAGTTCTTTGTTGAGCTTCCATGTGCCCGCGAGCTGCACGGGAATCGAGGGGGGGTCGGAAGCGCGACTCGATTGCGCGCCGAGTGCGAAGAGCAATCCGAATAAGAGAGAACCGGAAGAGGGTCGGGTCGGTTTCATGGAGTGTTCCCTTCAGTGGTCAGTGCGAGAGTTCCTTCGCAGGCGATCTCAACGCGGGAGACGGGGCTCGTTCGAAACAGGGAGAAACGCCTCCGAACAGATCAGATCCAATTCACCTTGCGAATTCCTGAAGAGGATGACGGTCGCAGCGCCTGCCGGTACGGCTTGGTGGTCGCGAGGAAGGGGGTCAGAGTCTGGGGTCGTTCAGAATCTGCCGCGCGGCCAGCCGGCCCGCGCCACCGGCGATGCCGCCGCCCGGGTGAGTGCCGGCGCCGCAGAGGTAGAGCCCGCCTATGGGAGTGCGATAGCGCGTCCAGCCCGCGACCGGCCGCATGAAGAGGATCTGGTCGAGGGTGAGTTCTCCGTGATAGCGCTGGCCCTCGGTCAGTCCCTGCGCCGCCAGATCGGCGGGCGTCAGCACAAAACGCGCGGTGATGGATTCACGCAAGCCCGGGACATGTTCGCAAAGCTTCTGCACCACGACGTCGCCGAGTGCCTTGCCATCGCTGATCGTGTGGGGCACGTACTGCACGTGCACATCCACCTGCCGTCCGTTCGCTCGGGCTTCGAGCCACGGGTTCGCCGACACGCGGCCGTACTTCACATCGTCGTAGGCGCGCTCGATGTAGTTCAGCGACGGCGCCACGGAGAGGGTCTTGAAGGACGGCTCTGCGGCCAGGGTGAGGCTGACCTGGGCCGCGACGCCGCGGCACTTGATGTTGCCCACCGCGCGGACAAAGCCGGGATCGAGCCAGCCCGGCTCCAGCATGCCAAGCAGCGTGGCACGGGGATCGGCGCTGGAGAGGACGAGCGATGCCGCGAGTTCATCTCCATTTTTCAGCACCACGCCGTTGGCGCGCCCCTGGGCCACGCGGATGCGCGTGACCTGGGCGCCGCGTCGCACCTCAACTCCGGGGAGACCGGCGAGCACATGGCTCAGGTTCGACGCCGGCAACCGGAAGACGCCTGGCGGAGAGCCCACGTGGTGGTGGAGGAAGTTGAAGGCGGTGGCCCCCGAGCGCGGCCCCTGCCGCAGATGCATCACCCCTGCGATGCCCAACACGGCCTTGAGGGCGTCGTTCTCGAACCACTCGTCCAGCAGATCCGCCACCGACATGGGCAGCAACCGCAGCAGGTCGATCATTCCCTGGCGGCCCAGGCCCTTGACCTTCAGGCCGAGCAGCCCGAGCCGCAGCAACTCGCCAGGCTCGGTGGTTTCGACGTCGGGTGCGGGTTGGCTGTAGAGCGCGGACAACACGGAGGCGACCTTGTGCATCCGGGCACAGAACTCCGGCCACTTCGCCGCGTCCCGGGCGCTGAGCCGGCCGATCGCTTCCGCCGTCCGCTGTAGGTTCGACGACAACTCGAGGCGCCCGCCGCCCTCCAGTGCGATGGCGGCCCACGGGTCGGCGGTGTCGATGGTGAGCCCGGCCTTGGTGAGCGAGAGATCGGCGATGACCTGCGGGGGGATCCAGCCGATGTCGCGCGACGCCGGCTCTCCCGTGGCCTGTTCGAGGACCAGGACCTTGCGTCCGGCCCTGGCCAGCAGGTGTGCGGTGACCAGGCCGTTCGTGCCCGCGCCGATGACGATCGCGTCGTAGCTCAGGCTCATGCGCCGTCCTTCAGGGCCGCGAGGGCGGCGAGGCGGCCGGATGCGCCCATGATGCCGCCGCCGGGATGGGTTCCCGAGCCGCACTGGTAAAAGCCCGCGAGCGGGGTGCGGTACTGCGCATAGCCCGGCGCGGGACGCAGAAAGAAGAGCTGGTTGAGCGACAGTTCGCCCGCGAAGATGTTGCCCTCGGTCAGACCGGTGATGCGCTCGATGTCGAGGGGAGTCAGCACCTGACGATGCTCGATGCAGGAACGAATGTTCGGCGCGAAACGCTCGAGGGCGTTGATCACGGCGTCGCCGAACGCTTCGCGCTTCGCGTCGGTCCACCCTCCGTTGAGGTGGTACGGGGCGTACTGCACGAAGATGGACATCACGTGCTTCCCTGGGGGCGCCATTCCCGGATCGATCAGGGAGGGAATCACGATGTCCATGTATGGCTCGCGGGAGAACTCGTCGTACTTGGCGTCGTCGTAGGCGCGTTCCACGTACTCCAGGCTGGGGCTGATGGACATGGCGCCCCGCAGGTGCGGGCCGAATCCGGGCAGGCAGGTGAAATTCGGCAGGGCGCCGAGGGCGAGGTTGACCTTGCCCGAGGAGCCGCGGAAGGTGAAGCGCTTGATGTCGCCGAGGAAATCGTCGGGTAACTCCTTCGCCTCGACCAGCTGAAGGAAGGTGCGGTGCGGGTCGAGGCTCGAGAGCACGGTGCGGGCGCGGATTTCGTCGCCGTTCTCGAGCACCACGCCGATCGCCCGGCCATTCTTCACCAGCACCCGTGTGACCGGGGCACTGGCGCGGATCTCGGCTCCGAAGCGGCGCGCGGCCGCGCCGATGGTTTCGCTGACCGAACCCGTGCCGCCCTTGGCGAAGCCCCAGGCGCGGAACACTCCGTCCAGTTCACCCATGTAGTGGTGCAGCAGCACGTACGCGGTGCCGGGCGAGCGCGGGCCGAGGAAAGTGCCGATGATCCCGCTCGCCGACTTGGTGGCCTTGAGGACGTCGGTCTCGAACCACTCGTCGAGGAAATCCGCCGAACTCATGGTCATCAGCTTGTGGAGCGCGTGAAACTGCTCGGCCCCGAGGCCGCGGAAGTGCTTGCCCACCTTCAGCAGGCCCATGAGATCTCGCGGACTCATGGACGTGGGATCGGGCGGGACCATGCCGAGGATCGGCCTCACCGCATGCGCCATGTGGTACATGAGGCGGCCGTACTCGTCGTACGCTTCGGCATCTTTCGGCGAATGGCGCATCAGTTCGGCGCGGGTCTGATCGTGGTCGCTCCACGCTCCGAAATAATCGCCGTTCACCATGGGCGTGACCGTGCTCTCGAGGGGCAGGATGTGCAGGCCGTGCCCGGGCAGGTCGAGGTCGCGGATGATTTCGGGACGCAGGAGGCTCACCACGTACGAGAACATCGAAAACTTGAAGCCCGGGAAGATCTCTTCGGTGACCGCGGCCCCGCCCAGCCGCTCGCGGCGCTCGAGCACCAGCACCTTGCGCCCGGCGCGGCCGAGGTAGGCGGCCGTGACCAGCCCGTTGTGGCCTCCGCCGATGACGATCGCGTCGTAGGTTGTCGCCATCAGGATCGCTTCCGGTCGGGGTTGAAGAAGGGCGTTTTCACCACGCGGGCCGCGGCCTGTTTGCGTTGATGCTCGACTGTGACTTCCATCGCGAGTTGCTTCGAGGCGGTGGCGTCGGGAGTCTGCAGATGTGCGAGGGCTATGTATTTCTTGAGGAGCGGCGACCAGCAGCCACTGGTGGCGTAACCGACCTGAGCGCCACCTTCGTAGACCGGCACGCTGGTGCGCCACGCCGCCGTGGGCAGTTTGGGGGGCAGACCGACCCCTTCGTACAGCCGCTCGAGCGACATCCAGTCCACCTCGAGCCCGACGAACTGCCAGCCCGCCCCGCGCGCGGCTTCGGCGCGCAGCGCGCTCTGGCCGATGAACCGCTCCTTGGTGAGGTCCACCGCCCAGCCGAGGTTCAATTCGTAGGGCGAGGACTTCTGGCTCTCGATCAGGGCGCGATGCGCCGAGACGTAGTCCACGTCGAGCAGCATCAGTCCGGCTTCGATACGCGCCATGTCGAGGGCCAGCATTCCGCAGGGAGTGATGCCGTAGGGCGTGCCCGCGGCGATCAACGCGTCCCACAGGGGCAGGGCGTTCGCCGCATCCAGCCAGATCTCGTAGCCCAGGTCTCCGGTGTAGCCGGTGCGCGAGATGGTGACCTTGATGCCCTTGAGTGTGGTCTGGATGAGCCGGAAATACTTGACGCTTGCAAGGTCGTCGCTCGTGAGTTGCTGAAGAATGGCCCGGGCGGTCGGCCCCTGGAGAGCGAGTGCGGCGGTTGACTCCGAGACGTCGTCGATGTCCACCTCGAATCCGTGGGCGTTGAGGTGCAGCCAGCGCAAGCTCGGTTCCGCCGAGGTGAGACGGAAGGCCTGCTCGCCGAGCCGGGAAATCGTGCCGTCGTCGATCACCTTGCCCGCTTCGTCGCACCAGCAGGTATAGAGCACCTGGCCGGTCTTCGAGGCGCCGACGTTGCGGATGACCACCCGGTCGAGGAGTTTGCTGGCATCGCGGCCGGTCACCATGTACTTGTAGAGGGGCGAGACATCGAGCAGGGCCGCAGCGCTGCGGATCGCGTGGTACTCGCGGTCGTGCAGCAGTTCGTACGAACTGGCCACCACGTGCCCGGCCCAGCGTCGCCACTGCTGGCTTTCCATCAGCGCGCCGGTGCGGGCGTGGAAGGGAGTGTGCTTCAGCGAAAAAGTACTCATCGTGGACAACGGAATGATAGGCGATCACCCCCGTGTTCGATTCCTCCCCCTGCCCCCCCGACGAGACCCCAGGGCTGGGCGCTCACTCGAGTGCTGTCGGCTGTTAGAGTTCCTCCCGCCGCCGGCGATCACGTCCAGGCTCAGTCGCGTCGCTCAGGTTGAGCGCGCTCCCGGCAGGCAGGAGGCAGCGAGCTCATGAAGCGAGGATCAGCACTCGGTCTTATCGTCACACTCGGCGGGATTCCCATAGCGGTCTCCGCTTTCCAGGCGCCGCCCCCGGGCCCGAACCCCGCGGCGCTGGCCGTGACCAAGATCGAAAAGGTCAAGGACAACCTCTACATCATCACCGGGTCGAGCCCCGTCCCGCGGGAGACGTTCAGCGGCGGCAACACGGGTGTCTTCATCACCGAGCGCGGCGTGGTCGTGGTGGACACCAAGCTTCCGGGCTGGGGCCCCACCATACTGGAACGCATCCGCACCGTCACCGACAAGCCCGTGGTCACCTTGATCAACATTCACACCCACGGCGATCACACCGGCAGCAACGAATTCTTCGGGACCACGGTCGAGAGCGTGGTGCACGAGAACACGAAAGCCAACATGGCGAGGATGGACGCCTTTCAGGGCGACAAGGCGAAGTCCCTGCCCACGCGGACCTACACGGACCGGTTGACGCTCGGATCCGGCCGGGATCGTATCGACCTCTATCATTTCGGCGTCGGCCACACCAGCGGCGACACGTTCGTGGTCTATACCGCCCTCAAGACGATGCAGGCCGGCGACATGTTCCCGTGGAAGGATGCCCCCTTCATCGACCGAAGCAACGGCGGCAGCGGCCTCGCCTGGCCGCAGACCCTGAAGAAAGTTCTCGACAACGTGAAGGACGTCGACAGCGTCATCGGCGGTCACCAGCCGGTCGCCGCCTGGAAAGACCTGCAGCAGTTTCAGCAGTTCACCGCGGATCTCGTCACCGAGACGACGTCGGCCAGGAAGGCCGGCAAAACGGTCGAGGAGGCCGCGACCGCGAAGGCCTGGATGAGCAAGTACCCCGGGTACAACTCGACACGCCTGCAGGCCGCGGTGCAGGCCATCTACGACGAGTTGAACGCGAAGTAGCCGCTCACGCGCCGCACGAGGCCGAGAAGTGAAGAACGAAACCACGGAACCCGATCCTCCCACCTGCCTGAGCTGTTACTTCAGCCGGGCTGTCGAGGGAACCTCCGAAGTGCTCCATTGTCGCCGTTACGCGCCGAAGGCCGACCCGGACCCCATGCGCCTGGCCAAGTTCCCGCGGGTCACGCCGGCCGACTGGTGCGGCGAATACGTGAGGGCTGAGGAAGAGAAGTAGGGGCCGGTCCGTGCGGGAACTCGCAACTCGGGGGTAGCGGGAATGGTGAACGGATCCTTCGAAAGGCAGGCCATGAGGCGACTCATATTGCCGGGAACGCTGCTCGCCGGGACGATCCTGGCCTTCGGCTCGTACTACGCGGTGAGGAATCCCGAGCGCACGACGTTGGATGCCCTGGTCCGCCAGGCCGCGGGCGGACAGTACGTCACGCTCTCCGACGGCGTCACCCACTACGACATTTCGGGGCCGGCCGACGGCCCCGAGGTGGTGCTGGTGCACGGACTCTCGGTCCCGTTCTACATCTGGGATCCCACGGCCGCGGCGCTTAGCGCGGCGGGGTATCGGGTGCTGCGCTACGACCTGCTCGGGCGCGGCTTCTCGGACCGCCCCGACCTGGACTACGACCTCGACCTGTACGACCGACAGCTCGGCGAGTTGCTCGACTCCACCGGCTTCCGGGGACCGGTGCACGTCATGGGGCTGTCGTTCGGCGGGCTTGTGACCGCGACCTTCTCGGGCCGTCATCCCGAGCGGGTGCGGTCTCTGACCCTGGTGGATCCCGCCGCCGGTGAGTTCGCCCCACTCCCCTGGTATCTACGGATGCCGGTACTGGGGCCGCTGCTCTTTCAGGCGCTGGTTATTCCCGGGATGGCCGAAGGCCAGCTCAGCGATTTCGTGGAGCCTTCGAAATGGCCGGACTGGGTCGACCGGTACCGCGTCCAGATGCAGTACCGCGGTTTCGGACGGGCCCTCCGGTCCACCTTGATGGCTATGGCCGCGAACGGGGGGAGGCTCGATTCCGCATATGTTCCGGTCGGCCGCCAGGCTTTTCCGGTGGAACTCATCTGGGGCGTCGAGGATCGGACCGTTCCGATCGAGCGGAGCGCGCAGGTACGGCAGGCCATCCCACGCATTCGTTACCATCCGGTCGAACGTGCCGGGCACCTACCGCATATGGAGAGGGCCGATGTGGTGAATCCGATCCTGCTGGACTTCCTCCGGTCGGTGGATTCGCCGCGGTAACACGCCGACATGACGCTTCGCCTTTTGGGGTCCCCCGGTTGGCCCCGAGCCGGGCGGGCCGAGCGTGCGCGTTTCGCGACAATCGCGTCGCCGCCACCCCGCCGGCAACGGAACGCGGGGAAGAACTCCCCTATTCTCCTCCTATGAACAACGTCCTTCGCTTTGCCAACCGTTGCGCTCTCACCGCCATGGGCTTGGTTCTTCTCATCGCTCGCCCCCTCGCCGCCCAGGAGACGATGTCCGTGAGTCCGCCCCCGGTCGCGGTGTCGAGCCCCGCGAGCGGAGCCGCGTTCGACCCCGTCGCCGCAACTTCGGCCTACCTCGCGACCGTGACGGGCGAAAAGCGGGCGCGTTCGGATGCGTACTTCGAGGGCGGCTATTGGTTGCAGCTCTGGAACTTCCTGCTCGGCGTCGCGGTCAATCTCGTCCTCCTCGCCACCGGTTTCTCGCGCCTTATGCGCGAGAGGGCGGAGCGGTTGGTGCGCTTCCGGCCGGTCCAGACGCTGCTGTACTGGGTCCAGTACCTGCTCGTGACCTCGCTCGTCTTGTTCCCGATGATCGTCTACGAGGGTTTCTTCCGGGAGCATACCTACGGCCTCTCGAACCAGGCTTTCGGGGCCTGGTTCGCAGACCAGGCGAAGGAGCTCGGTATCGACCTGTTGCTCGGCGGGCTCGCGGTGACCGCACTCTACGGCGTGGTGCGCCGGCTCGGGCGCAGGTGGGCCGTTTGGGGCGCCGCCGCCATGCTGGCCTTCGTGATCTGCGTCGCCCTGATCGCGCCCGTCTATATAGCCCCGCTCTTCAACGACTACACGCGGCTCGCCGAACCCGTGGTCCGCGGGCCCATCCTCAGCCTGGCCCGCGCGCAGGGAGTCGCCTCCGAGGACGTGTGGGTCTTCGACGCGTCGCGCCAGACGAAGCGTGTCTCGGCCAACGTCAGCGGCTTTGGGGCCACCATGCGGATCAGCCTCAACGACAACCTGCTCAATCGCAGCTCGCTGGGCGAGATCGAGGCGGTGATGGGACACGAGATCGGCCACTACGTCCTGGACCACGTGTACAAGTTGATCCTGTTCTTCGGGGTCGTGATCACCCTGGGCTTCGCGTTCCTCCAGTGGAGCTTCGAGCGGGTGAGGGCGGCCAAGGGCTCGGCCTGGGGCATCCGGGACGCCGGCGACCCGGCCGGCCTGCCCCTGGCCCTGACCCTGCTCTCGGCCTGGTTCTTCCTGATGACGCCGGTCCTCAACTCCTGGATCCGGATCGCAGAGGCCGAGGCCGACCTGTTCGGCATCAACGCCTCGGGCCAGCCCGACGGGGAGGCGCTCGTAGCCCTCAAGCTCGGCGAGTACCGCAAGCTCGACCCGTCTCCGGTCGAAGAATTGCTCTTCTTCGACCATCCGAGCGGTCGCAATCGGATCCTGATGGCGATGAAGTGGAAGGCCGAACATCTCCGAGAAGCGGAGGTGAACGCCGCGCGGGCGGCGGCGGACGACCTTCGGCGCGGCTTCAGCCCGGAGAGCGCCGAGGCCTGGGCGCGCGCGCACGAGCCCCGCTGAGGCTCGATGAGCCTGGGGCTTCTGCCGACCTGTCGCCCCGCGCCTCGAGAAACCAGCCGGGACGTCCCCTGCCGGCATACAATCTCCGTTTCGAGAGGAAACCCATGGACCGACGCTCCTTTGTCGTAAGCCTCGCGGCATCCGCGAGTTTTTCGCACCGCCTCGAGGCGGCGCAGGCGGCGCCGCGCCCGGCTCCGGGTCGAGGGAACCACCTCATCATGGACGCCATGGGCGAGTTGCGCCCCGAATACGAACCGGCGCTCATCAAGGACATGCTGGCGAGCGGCCTCGACTCCATCACGATCACGCTGTGCGACCCGAAACCCGAAGGGGCTGAAGCTCTCGAACTCGCGATCGACTCGCTGCTTCAGCACGACCGACTCCTGGCGGAAAAATCGGAGTTCTTCGTCAAGGCGACCTCGGCAAAGGATGTCGAGACCGCGCGGCGCGCGGGAAAGCTGGCGGTTTTCTACCTGTACCAGAACACCGTGCAGTTCGGCCGGGATCTGGACCGCGTCGACCTGTTCCACCGGCTGGGGCTGCGCGCCTGTCAGCTCACTTACAACACGAAGAACCACGTCGGCGTGGGGTGCTGGGAGGAGGGCGGCCTGTCCCCATTCGGCCGAGAGTTGATCGCGCGGATGAACACGCGGCGAATGCTGATCGACCTCTCGCACGCGAACATGCAGACCATGGTGGAGACTATCGCTGAGTCCAAGGCGCCCGTCCATATCTCCCACACCGCCTGCATGGCCGTATATCCGAATCGGCGGAATACCACCGACCTTGTCCTCCGCGCCCTGGCCAATCGGGGCGGTCTCGTCGGGGTCTGCCAGATGCGGCCTTTTCTGACGAACAAGAAGAGCGACAACCTGTCCGCCTACTTCGATCACCTGATGCACGCCATCAAGGTGGCGGGCATCGAGCACGTCTGCATCGGGAGCGACCGCGATCATCGCGTCATCGAGATGTCGCCCGAATACCTGGCCGAACTCAAGAAAGAAGAGGGGAGCCAGGTGACCGACTCCGAGCTTCCCTACTTCATCAACGAGCTGAACGGTCCGCGACGCATGGAGGTGGTGTGGGACGGGCTCGTGAACCGGGGCCTGAGCGAGCGCGACGTCGAACGGGTGATGGGCACGAACCTTCTCCGTCTGTATCAGGACGTGATCGGGTGAGGCGGATGCTCGTCGGGATCAGGAACTATCCGAGCCGCAGGAGGCCAACAGCATGAAGGCAAAAGGAGTCGCCCTGGCGGTGCTGTGTCTGGTCGTGAACCCGGGACGGAATGCCAGTGCTGAGGATGCCGCCCTGCGGCACGCCCGCGAGGTCCTGACCCGCGCGCCGCTTATCGACGGCCATAACGACCTCGCCGAGCAGATCGGCGAACAGGTCCAAGGCGATCTTGCGCGTTACGAACTGCGTGAGCGCCGCGAGAAGGGAGACACCGACATCCCGCGGCTCCGGGAGGGTCTCCTCGGGGGACAGTTCTGGAGCGTGTGGATCGCGTCGGGCCTCAAGGCACCGGCTCGCGCTCAGCTCGAGCAGATCGACACCGCGCGCCGCGTGATCGCCGCCTACCCCGATGTGTTCCTGCTCGCCACCCGGGCCGCCGACGTGGAGCGCGCTCACCGGGAAGGCAAGATCGCCTCCTTCCTCGGCATGGAAAACGGGCAGGCCCTGGAGAACAGCCTGGGAGCGCTGCGCGCCTATTACGAGCTGGGCGTCCGCTACATGACTCTGACCCATGGTCGTAACACCGACTGGGCCGATTCCGCCACCGACACCCCCGTCCACGGCGGCCTGACTCCCTTCGGCCGCGAGGTCGTGCGGGAGATGAACCGCCTCGGGATGCTTGTGGACATCTCGCACGTCTCGCCCCAGGTGATGGGGCAGGTGCTCGACATCTCCGAGGCGCCGGTGATCTTCTCGCACTCGAGCACGCGCGCCCTGGTGGACCATCCGCGAAACGTGCCGGACGACGTGCTCAAGCGTCTGCCCAGGAACGGGGGCGTGGTGATGATCACCTTCATTCCCGACTTCGTCTCCGCCGAGAGGGCGGCCTGGGGCAAGGGCTTCGAGCTGCTGAAACAGGGGGCTCAGACCGGGGAGGAGATAGTCCGGATCGAGGCGGAGTACGCGAAGACGCACGGCCCGGCCCCGCTCGCCACGCTTTCCCAGGTGGCCGATCACGTGGAGCATGCGGCCACGGTCGCCGGTCACGACCACGTAGGCATCGGCAGCGACTTCTACGGCGGGCCCATGCCCAAAGGCCTCGAGGACGTGAGCCGCTTTCCTGACCTGTTCGCCGAATTGATCAGGCGCGGCTGGAGCGATCCCGACCTCGTGAAGCTCGCCGGGGGCAACGTCGTCCGCGCGCTCGGCGAAGCGGAGGCCGTGGCGGCCAGGATCCAGAAGCAGCGTCCCGCCTCCTCCGCAACCATCGAGGCCCTCGACGGCAAGCGGTGAGACCTTGGGAAACGAACGGGGTGTCCTCTACTTCAACTCTGTGATCACGGCCCGCAAGCTCCCGCTCACCAGTTCCTCGCTGTGCACGCGGCCCCGCGGGCTGAACCGGCTGTCTCCGCGCTTGTATTTTGTGATTTCGCTCTTCCCGTCCGGGGTCGTGGACTTCAATTCGCCGTCCGACTGGAACACCACGAACGCGTCCTTGTCGTGGAAGTGCATGCCCGTGGACTTGCCGAGCGTCCATGCGTATTCCCAGATCGTGACCTTCTCGTTGTCCACGGCCTGCCGTGCGCCCTCCCGCGGGAACGCGGCGGGTTGGCCCGAAGGGTTCTCTATCGCGGCGATCGGTCCGCCTTTGATGTCCGTGAGGATGGCATGCCGTGGGATAGAGGCGATGCCTTCTTCAATGTGGGTCACGGCCTCGCGCTGGTACAAGATGAAGCCCGGTTCCACCGTGCTCTCGCGGGCGGTTCCGTCCGGCAGGGTCACTCGGATGGGCGATCCGACCAGATACACGCCCACCAGATCGTAACGATGACGATGCAGGGGGCTCGGTTTGCCCTTGGGCCACGTGACGTCCCACATCGTGACCCGGGCGTTGTCCAGCAACTGGACGGCGGCCTTCCCGGGGAAACGCATGAGGGAGGTCCTGCGCCTGAAGCAGCCCCGCGCCGCCTGCCAGCACCATCGTCAAAATCGATCTTCCCATCAAGCCTCTCTTTCAAAACACATTGTAGCGCCGGCTTCGAACCTCACGACGGCTGGCCGTTCCCGAACCCTGGGAAGGCATCGCCGAAGCGCCTTGCCGAAGCGCCTTGCCGAAGCGCCTTTGACACTCAGCGGCCCGATGCCCATACTCCCGACCAGGGCTCAGACCGGGCCGACCGGAAGGCCCCGAACGGACCGGTAATCCTCGAGTGAATTGTCGCGGAACAACGGTCAGGTGAATTCAGATTCAAAGATGAAGAAATGAAACGAAGAACATTCCTGAAGACAACGGCCATGGCAGGCGCCACCGCGACACTGCTCGGCGAAACGTCCGCCTCCGCGAAGACGCTTCTCGCTCCGGGCGCCACCGGCGACGCCAAGGGGCCCATCATCCTCTCAACCTGGGACTTCAAGCTCCCGGTCAATGAAACGGCCGCGGGGATACTGAACAACGGAGGCACTTTGCTCGATGCCGTCGAAAAGAGCATCCGCGTGGTCGAGGACGATCCAAACACGACGACGGTCGGCCGCAGCGGCTTCCCTGACCGCGATGGGCATGTCACCCTCGATGCCTGCATCATGGACAGCCAGGGCAATGCCGGCTCGGTGGTGTTCCTCGAACACATCGGGCATCCGATTTCGGTCGCCCGTCTCGTGATGGAGAAAACGCCGCACGTCGTCCTCGCCGGAGAGGGCGCCTTGCAGTTCGCCCTTGAACAGGGCTTCAAGAAGGAGGAACTCCTTACCGATCAGGCGAAGAAGGCATACGCGGATTGGCTGAAGACCAGCCGGTACTCGCCTTCGATCGGCAAAGACAATCACGATACGGTCGGGCTCCTCGCCCGGGACGCGCGCGGGGATCTCTCCGGCGGATGCTCCACCAGCGGCGCCGCCTGGAAGATGCGCGGACGAGTGGGAGACTCGCCGATCATTGGAGCGGGACTTTACGTAGACAATGAAATCGGGGCGGCCACATCCACGGGCTTGGGCGAAGCCGTCATCAAGATCGCCGGCAGCTTCCTGATCGTGGAACTGATGCGAAGCGGGAAATCGCCGCAGCAGGCCTGCGAACTGGCGGTCAAGCGAGTGTTCGAAAAACAGCCCAAATACAGGGACGCCGAGGGCTTCCTGGTTGCCTTCATCGCCATCAGCAAACGAGGGGAGATTGGAGCGTTCGCTTCCGCCAAGGGCTTCCAATATTCCCTCTACAAAGACGGCCGGAACAAGATCGCGGACTCTGACTTCCTCCGCACTTAGGTTCGTTTCCTCGGTTTTCTCCGATGCCACCACTCCTCGAGGTCTGTGTCGACTCGGTGGAGTCCGCCATGGCCGCGCAGGAAGGCGGGGCCGCGCGCGTCGAATTGTGCTCTGACCTCGCCGCGGGAGGAACAACACCCGCCGCCGGAATGATCGAGGTTGTCCGCAAGCACGTCGCGATCGCAGTGCACGTGATGATCAGGCCCCGGTCCGGGGATTTCACCTATTCGGATCGTGAATTCGAGGTGATGAAGGGCGAAATCGCCGCGGCGAAGGAACGTGGCGCGGACGGAGTGGTGTTCGGGATCCTTCGTTCCGATAACTCCCTGGATTCGGAACGGACTCGGATCCTTGAAGGGCTCGCCCGTCCCCTGGCCGTGACCTTCCATAGAGCCATCGACATCATCCCCGATCCTCTCCGGGCGATATCCGATCTGGTCGCCCTGGGCGTCGATAGAATCCTGACCTCGGGCCAAGCCAAAACCGCAATCGAGGGCATTCCTCTGCTGAAGCGCGCGATCGAGTTGGCCGCCGGCCACGTCGTCGTTATGCCGGGTGCGGGCATCACACCGGCGAACGTTCGCCACCTCCTGATGGAAACGGGCGCGCGCGAGATTCACGCGGCCAGTGGCGTCAGTTCGCTTCTTGAATATCCCGCGGCGGGAATGTTCAACTCGAAGAGGTCGATTGTCATAGCCGCCAAGGTCAGGGAATTGTTAGTGGCGGCTCGATAGCGATCTCGCACACCGCGAGGGGCTCCGGATGTCCGGAGCCCCTGGAACGGCCCTACAGACGGATTCTCTATGGCTTGGGCTCGAGAACGATCTCTCGCGCGAGGCGGTCCCCAATGATGTCGCGGATCTCCATTCGATCCTTGTAACCCTGCATCTGCTTCTGGTCGTCACCGACCATCTTCTGCACCAGGGTGTCGGCCTTGGCGTCGTTGGCCTCCATCGTCGCGAGGTCCTTGTACTCGGTCATCAGGATGATGTTGAAGTCGCCGGGGTTGTGGCCTTCGGCCGTGAGGACCTTGTACGACAGGATCAGCCCTTCCTTCTTGGACGCCTCCTGGTTGGCTTTCCAGGAGCCGGCCAGATAGGTGAGATAGGCGGTTTCCATCCCTGGCTTCATGCGGATGAAGGACATCGCCCAGACGGAGCCATCTCGGTAAGGACGCTTGACCTGCGCGTAGACCGAGAGGCTGCCGACCAGAAATAGCGACGCCAAAAGGCCGCCGAGAATGCGCTTGCTTGTCTTGTTCACTGATATCACTCCAAATCCCACGACATCGTCACAAGGCCGGCAAACTCCAGGGCGTTGCGCCCGGACCGGTTCGCGAAGATGGAATAGCGCGGGAGGGAAACTATACGCCTCAGATGAGATCACCCTGATGAGGATGTTGAGGCCTTCCCTTCGGCGGATACCGGACACGTCACACGCGGAGAAGGCCCGTTTCTTGGGTGTACTCTTCATTCCATGGCCCGTCCGGAATCCTCCGGTGGCCAATGTCGTGTTGTTTCGCCCGCCCTGAAAGCGGAGCTGTCTGAAGGAGATGTTGATGAATTTAGGAACACGTGTCTTGTTATTGGTCGGTTTTTCCGTCGTGACCGTAGCACCCGCGCTGGCCCAGGCGCCTGCCGCCCCCGCCGCTCCGCCCGTGGTGCTGCAGATCACCCGCGAGGAGGTGAAACCCGGCAAGGACGCGGCTCACGAGGCCAGCGAAGCGAGCTGGAGCGCCGCCCACGCGAAGGCCCAACTGCAGAACGGCTGGCTGGGGATGACCTCTCTGTCCGGACCGAACGAGGCCTGGTTCCTGCAGGGGTACGCTTCGTGGGAGGAAATGGAAAAGGCCGCGAAGGCCTCGCAGGCGAACGAGGCTTACTCCGCGGAGGTCAAGAGGCTCTCACCCATCGACGGCGAGTCCCTGAGCCGGGCATCCGCGATACTGGCCAACTATCGGCCGGCTCTGAGCTACGGCGCCGGGTCGAATCTGGCCACGAGGCGCTATATGCAGATTCGCCTGATCCGGGTGAAGCCGGGGCGCGGCCGCGAGTTCACTGACGCCATGCGTGAGGAGGTGGCGGCCCACGAAAAGGCCAAGATGGAGGACACCTGGGCCATGTATCAGGTGGCTTCCGGCCTGCAGGACGGAACATACATCCGTCTCCAGGCCCTGACCTCCCTGGCCGACATTGACAAGGGCGGGCCGACGCACGCCGCCGCGACCTACCAAGATGCGCAGTCCGAAGGCGGCCGGGCCAGGGGACGGGAGATGAACCAGGAAGCGATCGAGTGGTCTCAGACTCTGCTCTTCGCCTTCAGCCCGAAGATGACCGTCGCTCCGAAGGCCTGGATGGACGCCGATCCGTTCTGGGCGCCTAAGCCGGTGGCTCCGGTCAAGCCTGCCGAGAAGAAGAAGTAAGTCTCAAAGCAGGTCACCCGCAACACCGGGCGGCGAATGCCGCCCGGTCGCCCCGCCAAATCCGACCCTCGACCACGAGCCTCCCGAGGGCGGCGGCGAAGGTGGGGAAGTCGGCTTGGTGCTCGACTCCAATTCGTGGATTCTGGGGGCCTAATCCTCAACTCGCGCGGTCAGAGGCTCACGGCGCATCCGACGGCAGCACAGCGGTAGACGGCGTGCGCCGCCCTCGACTCAGCCAGAGGTAGACCGGACCGCCCGTCATCGCGAGCGCCGTCCCGATCAGCGTCTCCATCGGATGCGCGACGATGGCACTGACGAGGAACGCCGCCACCACGACGATGTACACCAGCGGCGTGAAGGGATACCAAGGCGTGCGGTAGCCCGTCGTCACGCCGGAGAGGGGCCGCAGGCGGAAGATCGCCGCGACGATCAGAATGTTCATCAGCTGGAACGGCACGACGAAGAAGTTCACCAGCCGCGAGAACGAACCGAAGAAGAGCAGCGCCGCGATCGACGTGAAGGCGGCGAAGAGGATCGCGCCGTTGGGGGTGGCGGTGTGCTTTGACACGCGACCGAGCTGCGCGAAGAACCAGCGCAACGGCCCTGTCGCTGCGGCCACGTGCGCCGTCGCCATCGTGTAGAAGAGCCGGGGCAGCGTCATCACCAGTCCGCCCAGCGCACCGAAGACCGAGACCAGCATGAGGGCATTCAGCCACGCCCCGCCGCGCGGACCGTACGCCGCGACGGCGACGGTCGACGCGATGGCGGTCGGCGCCTCGCGCATCGCGGCGAGAGGCACCACACGCAGGAAGGCGACATTCACCAGGAGATAGAGCAGGGTCAGCGCCCCCACTCCTAGTGCGAGACCGAGCGGGATATAGCGCTCGGGGCGACGCACTTCACCGGCGACGTGGGAGACGTCGATCCAGCCGTCATAGGTGAAGAGGACCGCTGCGACACCGAGTCCGGAGAACCGGAAGAAGGCGAGCAGCGACTCGGCGAAGGTCGCGTTGACCGACCCGAGTTGAACCACGGACGTGGCTGTCGCAGCCGATGCACCCGGAGACACCGCGGCGACCAGCTGAACCGAAGGCGCGGCCAAGAGCAGCGCCCCGGTGATCAGCCCCACGAGACCGACGATCTTCATCACCGTCGTCACCACTTGCACGCGGCCGCCCCACACGACTCCCGCCAGGTTCACGGCCGCGAAGCCGACGATCGCTCCGACACCCCACCAGACCGGCGTCACAGTGGCATTCGCACCGAGCGCGCGCTGCATGAACTCGCCGAAGACGACCGCGATCCCCGCCACCGCACCGGGCCCGCTCACCCAGAGTTCCATCCAGACGAGCAGGAATCCCCAGAACGGCCCGAACCCCTCGCGCAGCACGTGGTAGGTGGCGCCGGCCTGCGGCAACAACCGACACAGCTCGGCCAGCGTGAGCGCGCCGCACAGCGTGATCAACCCGCAAAGCGCCCAGATGAAGTGCACCTGCCAGGGATGCTGCGCGACTGCGGCGAGTTCGCCCGGCGTGAAGAACACTCCGGACCCAAGCATGTTGCCGACCACGAGTGCTATCACGGCCGAAAGGCCGAGTTGGCGCTTGAGCGATGCCGAGGCGGTCACGGTTAGGAGGCCGGATCCTTAACCGCGGTTGCTCCATTCGCCGCCTGGACCGCACGCACGAGTCGCGTCACCTGTGCCCCCACCACCCGGTCGCTTGCCGTGCTTCCGCTCCGCAGGGAGGTGCCGACGATCGCTCCGTCGGAGAGCGGGATGAGCGCACCCGCGTTCTCCGGCGTGAGCCCGCTGCCGATGAGGATCGGGAGTGCGCCCGCGCGCGCCGCGCGGAGGTCAAAGGCTGCAGGACCGATCCCCGTCTCGGCGCCGCTGATGATTACCGCATCCGCACCCGCGGCTTCGGCCTCGCGGGCCGAGAGCGCCATCGACTTGGGTCCGCCGAGGGGGGTGGAGTACTTCACCTGAAGGTCCGCGAACAGTTGCACCTGCTCGGCGCCGATCGCCTTGCGGTACGCGAGCACTGCGGATGGATCGGGTTCGAACGGCCCGCACTTGGTCATCACGCGGTCCACGAAGAAGTCCATGCGGATGAACCGCGCCCCGGTCGCGGATGCGATCGCGAGCGACGCGCGCCAGTCGTTCAGGAGCACCTCCACGCCGATCGGCACTCGTGCGCGCGCCACCACTTCGCGGGCCACGCGCGTCATCGCGGCGTGGATCTCGGGGCCGCCGACCATCGTGTGCGGCTGATCGAAGTCGTTCTCCACCAGTGCGCCATCAACACCGCCGGCCTCGAGGGCCGCGAGGTCCTGGAGCGCGCCCTCGACGAGCGCGTCGATGCCTCGATGCGCCTTGTAGCCCGGCAGCGGCGGGAGCGCGATCATGCCGATCACCGGCCTTGTGCCCGGGAAGAGCGAACGGAAGCGACTCACGGGCTTTCGGTGCGGATCGCGGCGGTCACATCGGTCTTGGCACTCATGTCGGAGGTCGCTCCAAGGTGTCTTATGACGAGGGCGGCGCGGCGGGCGCCGGCGCAAAGCGCCGCCTCGATCCGGCGCGTACGAAGATACTCCACGGTGAACGCCGCCTGAAAGGCATCGCCGCAGCCGGTGGTGTCCAGGCACTCGGCGAGCGGCACCGGCGTCGCCTTCACACTCATGCGCGTTCCGCGGACGAGCGCACTGCTTCCTGCCGCGCCCTGGGTGACGACGATGACGCTGCGGGAGGTCCGGGAGCGCTCCAGGAGTCGCTCGACCATCGCCTCGTCGCCGCTCACGAAGAGCAAGTCGAACGCATCGAGCAGGGGCCCTAGTCCCGCGAGGTCGGGTCCCAGATCGGCGCCATCGAGCAGATCGGCGACGCGCAGCGCGTTGCCGACGGGCACGCGCCGGACCGCGTCAGCCAGGTGTTCGATCTGCCGGAAGATCGGGACCGCGATGGCGTCCACGGTACGCAGCAGTGCGAGATCGGCGTCACTCAGCCGGAAGTCGGTCAGCACGCCGGGGTGGTAGCCGCCTTGTGGGAAGACCCGCTCACCGCCGGCCACGAGCCTGATCTGCTGCGTGGCCGTAGCACCCGCCCGCGAATGGAGGTGCCGCGTGTCGATCCCTTCGGCGCTGAGCTTGTGTCGCACCGCGGCGGCGCGCCCATCACTCCCCGTGCAACTGACCAGTACGACCTGAGTAGCACCCTCGCGCCGCGCGTTGACCGCGAAGTTGAGCGAGATGCCGCCCACGCGCTCGGCGCCCAGTTCGGGATAGTGGTCGAGCGTGCATTCGCCGACCGCGGCGATCCTCATGCGCAGTGCGGGCGCGTCGAGGTGAGACGATGTGAGGGCATACGCGCGCGATCCTACTCGTGGGCTGCGACGACCACCACCGAGAAATTGTCTGGCGAGGGTCGGGGAGAGAGGATTCGCGCCACCGATGACGCCGGTCATCCGCGACACCGGGCGGCGAATGCCGCCCGGTCGAGGGGGATGACGTCCACGGAAGGAACCAGGCGGCGGGCCGAACCGGGGTCCTTCAAACCGCTGCCGGTCAGGAGGCAGGCCACCCGATCGCCCCGCCGGATCCGACCCTCGGCCACGAGCCTCCCGAGCGCGGCCACGCTGGTGGCCGCCGCTGGCTCCACGAACAGGCCCTCGAGGCGAGCGAGCGAGGCCTCCGCGGCCAGGGTCTCTTCGTCGGTCACCGCCACCGCCGTGCCGCCCGACTCGCGCACCGCGGGCAGCGCCACGTGCGCGTCGAACACCACGTCGTCGGCGATCGCGCCCGCCATGGTCTGAATCTCCGGCCAGCGCAAGGCCAAGGCTTCTCTCGCCGTGCGTCCCTGGTGAATGGCCTCGACGAACGGCGCGCAGCCGGCCGCCTGCACGCCCACCATCCGCGGCAACCGGCTCACCAGGCCCAGGGCCTTCATCTCGCAGAAACCGCGCCACACGCTGCCGATATTGCCGCCTCCGCCCACGGGGACGATCAGCCAGTCCGGGAGGTCGAAGGCCGTTTGCTCGGCCAGTTCGTACGCGATCGTCTTGGCCCCTTCGAGGGTGAACGGGTTGTAGATGGCGGCGGTCGATACGAGGTGCCAGTGAAATTCGTCGCAGGCCCAGAGCAGAAGGTCGAAGATCGCGGCCGGCGAGTCGTGGTCGATGCGAAAGACTTCCGCCCCGTACATCTGGGCCTGCAGGATCTTCTCCGGCGGCGCCGTGCGCGGCACCAGGATCTTCGCGCGCAGGCCTGCCCTGGCCGCGTAAGCGGCCGCGGCCGCACCCACGTTGCCGGAGGACTGCACCGCCACCGTCCCAAAGCCGAGCTCCACCGCCCGGGTGACTCCCACGGTGAGCATGCGGTCCTTGAACGAGCCGGTCGGGTTACGGGTCTCGTCCTTCAGGAGCAGTGTGTCCAGGCCCACGGCCTCGCCCAAACGCCGCGCGCGGAGGAGCGGGGTGTCGCCTTCGCCCAGGGACACCACCTTCTGGCGGTCGGTGATCGGCAGCAGGTCGAACCACGCCCAGAGGCCCGGGATGGCCGGATCCCGCAGAGACGACTCCGCCGCGCGCGATTGGAGTGGCCCCAGATCGACCTCGACCTTGAGCGGTCCTTTGCAGGCGGGGCAAAGGCGAGAAGCGAGGCCTTCCGCGTGTTCTGCCTCACACCATCCGCAACGGAGTGTGAACTTCGGCTTCATGCCGCGGGAGGTTTCGACCGCCGGTAGAACGGCACCCCGAGCAGGAGCAGGCAAAGCCCCATGAGCGAGCTGCGGAGCGACTCGAAGAGGGTGTTCAGGACGAAGGCCGACGACACGAGCGCGAAGAGGATCACCGTGTAGGGATAGCCCGCGACCCGGTAGGGCCGGGGCCATTCCGGGTGGGTGCGCCGCAGCACCATGACCGAGGAGATCACCATGGTGAAGAAGATCCAGTTGGCGAACTGCGACATCGTGATCAGGTGCGCGTATCCGCCGGTCAGGGTGAGAAGCCCTGCCCAGCAGGCGAGGGCCCAGATGGCGTTGGCCGGCGTCTCATGGCGGGGATCGACCTCGGCCAGTCGCGGGAACAATCGTCCATCCCGGGCCAGGGCGAAGAAGACCCGAGGCCCGGCAAGGATGTTGGCCGAGATTGCCCCGAAGATGGAACAAAGGATGGCCACGGTGATGAGGCTCGCGCCCGTGGGCCCGATCATGGCCGACATCGCGTCGGCCGCGACCCGCTCGGAAGAGGCGATGCGGGGTTGGCCGAGCACGTAGATATACGCCATGTTCGCGGACACATAGACGAGAACGACGACGGCGATCCCGAAGAAAATGCTGCGCGGCAGGTTCCGAGCGGGGTCCTTTATCTCCCCGGCAACGAAGCCGACGAAGTGCCAGCCGTCGTAGGCGAAGAGGGTCGCGATCATGGCCACCCCCAGGGCCGAGAAGACGCCCGGCGAGAGATGGTCGGGTGCGAGCGGCGAGAAGTGCGCGGTGTCGCCTCGACCGGTGAGGAGCGCCACCCCCAGGAGGCTCGCAAGGCCGGCCACCTTCAGCACGGTGAACAGGTTCTGGACGCCCGCGCCCAGACGGGTCCCCCGGGTGTTCACGAACGCGAGCCCCAGGAGCAGGCCGATTCCCAGCGCCTTCTGGACCAGGGGCGCCATGGGCACGAAGTGCGTGAGGTACAGCAGGAACGCGCTGCAAAGGGCGGCGATCGAGCCGGGGATGACCACCAGCATGATGGTCCAGCCGTAAAGGAAGGCCCAGAAAGGCCCGTAGGCTTCCCGCATGTACACGTAGAGTCCGCCGGATTGCGGGAGCATGGTGCCGAGCTCGGCCAGGGCCAGGGCGCCGCAGAGCACCAGCAGGCCCGAGAACACCCAGATGAAGAGGACGAGGCCCGGCTCGGGTACCCGCTGAGCGATCAGGCTCGGCACCACGAAGATGCCGGAGCCGATCGTGCCCCCCACGAGCAGGGCGGCGCCGTCGAACAGGTTGAGTTTGCGTGGGAGGTCGGCCATGGAGCGATGCACGATTGTAGCCCCCCCTTGGCCGGTCGGCGCCTCGGGCACAAGGTCGGGGCCAACGAACGTAAACGAGGCTTCCAGGGCCAGGCCCGGAATCTGAAGAGGGGCGGCCAGCCCGAGGCTGGCGGGGACTAGACTTTGTCCGTGGTCAACTCACAATCGCCGACTCGGAGATGACAGGAGAATCGGGACCTAACCCATGAAGACCAACCGGCGATCGTTCGTAGGTGCTGCTGCGGCCGCGGCTGCGGTTTCGATGGTGGCGCAGAAGGAGGCGGCCGCCGCTCAGAGCGCCACGTCGCGCTTGCGCCCGGGTGGCGATGACCGTGGCTTCGACCCGTGGGTGGAGATCATCGGCGACCACTTCCGTCACAACGCCCGGGAAGTGTCACGCCTCGCGGGCGGGCGGCCCATCATGGCGGTGGTCAAGAACAACGCCTATGGCGTCGGCGATGTGATCGTGGGTCCCCTGCTCGATCAGTGCAGGGAAATTGGAGGCATCGCGTGCGTAAGACCGTCCGAGGCCCTGGCCATGCGGGCGGCGGGCGTCCGGAAAACCATCCTCACCATGTCAGAGCTTGGCGAAGACGAATCGGTCGAGCTGGTGCGCCACGGTGTGACCCTGTCCTGCTGGCTCGACGATGCGCCGGATCGCCTGCAGCGCATCGCCAAGAAAGCTCGCCGTCCAGTACCGGTCCACCTGTTTCTCGACACGGGCATGAACCGCGAGGGCATGCCGGTTCGGCGCGCGCTGCCCTGGATGGCAGAGATCGCCAAACGCCCGAACGTGCGCATCGACGGGACGTATCAACTGTTCGTGCACGAAATGGAATACAACCGCGTGCAACTGGAGCGCTTCAAAGCGACTCTGGCCGAGGCCGTGGCCGGGGGTTTGAAGCCCGGCATCGTCCACGCCGCGCCGACCTTCGAGCTCTACCGGTTGCCCGAGGCGCACTTCGATATGGTGCGCGTTGGCAATGCTCTGTTCGGCGCATTCCAGGGCGACGACGTCACCCAGCCCGTTGACCTGTTGCCGGTCTTCCGGCTGCGCGCACGAGTGGCGCGGCTCGAACGCGTGGAAGCCGGGGAGAGTGCCGGTTTTCGGCGCGGGTTCATGGTCACACAACCCACACGCGTGGCGTTGCTGCCGGTTGGGCACACCGACGGGTACCCGTTGACGTCGGGCGGAAAGTGCGAGGTGCTCATCGGGGAGCGCCTGTTTCCGGTGGTGTCCGGAGGAGTCGCTTCGGCGCATACCCTGGTCGATGTGGGCCTCGACGCTCCCGTCAAACTGGGGGATACCGCGACCCTCATCGGCCTCGAGAACCCGGCCATCCTGCCGGTCGAGGTGGCGACGCGTACCGGCGTCGGCTTCCTGTCCCTCATAACGAAGTTGAGCGCCCTGCTGCCTCGGCGCCTCGTCTGAGGGCGGGGTCGCCCCGCTCCGGGCCGCGATCCCTCAATTTTCAAGGAGACTTCCTATGACTCGCATGACCCGCTCGATTCTCACGCTGCTGACTTTGACCCTCGTGGCGGCACCGCCCGCCCGCTCCGTGGCCCAGACGTCAAGGCTAAAAGTCCACATCTCCGTCGACATGGAGGGGATCGCCGGTGTCGTGACCGGCGATCAGCTCGGCCCCACGGGTTTCGAGTACGGCCGCTTCCGCGAATTCATGACCCGCGAGGCGATGGCCGCGGTCAGCGCCGCCAGGGAGGCCGGCGCCACCGAGATCATCGTGGCCGACTCGCACGGCAATGGGGAGAACCTGCTGATCGAACAATTCCCTGCCGACGTACGCGTCGTCCGCTCGTGGCCGCGGAAGCTGAGCATGATGGCGGGCCTGGACGGCACCTTCGATGCCGCGATCTTCATTGGCTATCACGCGTCCACCAACAACCCCGCAGGCGTGCGCGCCCATACGTTCTCGAGCGCCAACCTCACCCGGGTGGCCTTGAACGGGGTTGAGATGACCGAAGGCTCGTGGAACGCCGCCATCGCCGGGCACTTCAACGTCCCGGTTGTGATGATGTCGGGCGACGACGCGGCGATCGCGGAAGTGAGGAGCGTCATCGGCAACATCGAGGCCGCCGAGACCAAGAAGAACCTCGGCTTTCACTCGGCGATGACGCTCACCCCCCAGGCGTCCGCCGATCTGATCGGCCGCCAGGTGAAGGCGGCGCTCGGCCGCCGCGCGGAATTCAAGGCGTATCGTCCCGCCGGACCCGTGACCGTCGACGTGAGTTTCAAGCACTACCTGCCGGTTGAAGTGCTTTCCTACCTGCCGATGTTCGAGCGCACCAGCTCGCATTCCATCCGATTCCGCGCGAAGGACATGGTCGAGGCCTCGTCGGTTATGGAGTTCATTGGCAAGTATGAGCCGGGACTGACTCCTTAGTTGCTGCTTCAGATCGATCGCGGTCCGCGGAGCAGAGCCACCCGGGAATCCCGCCTGCGATTGGTCCCGGTGTTGTTCGATAGCCAGTTCGACCTCAGCGGCGCATCACCGGCAGTTCGTAGGCTGCGGCTTCGAGGTCGTTGCGGACGAGAAGAATCGGAGCGGCGAGGGCGGGCGGATTCCAGGTCTTTCCGGAAAGTGGTCGGAAGCGGGAGAGCTCGATCAGGCGCTCCGGATTCGGGTCGATCAGGATCACTTCGCCGTCCTCCGTCTGCACCAGCAGGTTCTTGCCGGCGAGGATCAGCTGACCGTGGCCGAACCGGCCGGTCTTCCACCGCCGTTCGCCGGTTTCGGGATCGAGGCAGACGAGCACGCCATCGTCGAGGCCGTAGACCGACCCCTGGTACAGGACCATGCTGGCGAACTTCGACTTGAGCCGCGGCGTCGACCATACGAGTCTTGACGAGAGTCCGGCCCCCGGGCCCGCCGAAATTTCAAACACCTTCGAACCGATCCCGTATCCGATCGAGAAGAGGACGCGATTCGCGGAAAGCGGCAGAGGCTGGGCCACGCTCGGCTGCTCAGGGGGCATGGGTTGGGTCCAGAGCTCGGCGCCGTTCGAGGGATCATGACCGGTCGCCGATTCCTTGTTCAGCACGACGATCTGTTCGCGCCCTCCGAGATTCATGAGCACGGGCGAGGAGTAGGCGAGGCCGCTGTTCCCCGAAGCCCAGACCGGCTCACCGGTGTTTCGCTCGTAGGCGACCAGCCCGCGACCCGGCTTTCCGCCCGTACTGACGATCACGCGGCCGGCAACCACCAGCGGGGAGATAGCCACGCCCCACTCGGGTTCGACGCCGTGGTTGTCCTTCAGGATGTTCCGGCTCCACAGGAGGCGACCGGTGCCGAGGTCCAGGGCATTCAGCACGCCGGTGGCGCCTTGCGCGAAGACCTGTCCGCCGTCGATCGCGGGCACGGCTCGGGGCCCCACCCCGCCCAGAGGCGAATCGTGACTGGCCTTGTCCGCGTGACCCCACAGCGGGCGCCCGGTGCGGAGGTCGTAGGCGATGACCCTCTCCTCGTCGCCCCGCTGCTCCTGGGTGACCGCGATCTCGGACGACACGGCAAACCCAGCCCATCCCGCACCCACGGGCTGGCGCCACAGGAGCTTCGGAGGCTGCGAGGCCCAGTCGGTCGCGAGTCCGGCGTCTGGAATTACGCCCGAGCGGTTTGGGCCGAGGAATTGAGGCCAGTCCTGATGGCCCTGAGCGGCCGGGGCCGGAGTTGCCATCGTTGAAGGGAGGCGAGCGGGCTGAGACTCCGGAGCGGCACTCGCGGCTGCGCCCGGATGAGGCTGAGGATCGAGGGTCGCGGTGGCCGCGGGGGCGGCGGTCTCGGTCTCGGGCGGCTCCATCGGTCGAGACTGCGCCTCGGGCAGCACCCTCGCCGCGGCGAACCGGTACTCGACGATGGGAAGAAGGTCCCCGGTGAACCCGCGAAGCCGGAACACCTTCGCGGACGCGACGCCCAGCAGGGCCACGACCGCGCCCACCCCAAGCCGGGCCTTTTTGGGGGCGCCTGAAAGGAACACGAACCACGCCAAGAGCACGATGAACGTCATCGCGAGGACAAGGAGCGAGGCGATCACCTGAATCTGCCGCATCAAGTCGGAGCCCAGCCAGATATAGCCGAGGGCCAGGACGTTCAGGGCCGCGAGAACCGCGGGAACACGAAGTCGCATCAGAGAAGTCCTTTTGGGGCGGTGGGTGGTTCGCTCGCCACCGCGCGCTGCGGATGCTTCAGCGGGCTCGAGCGCCCCTGATGGCGCCTTCGATCAGGTTCAATGCCGCCTTCCGGCTGATCCCGTCACGATCACTGTTGAATGAAGGTGTCGAGGCAATGCCGAGCGCAATCGTTTTCGGATTTTCGAACATGACGCCGATGGCGGCGGCCAGGGCTTTGCTGCTCGGCCCATTCGCTACGGTCAGGGGATGGCCCGGCACTTCATTGGGCTCAAGGACGTCCATATCGACGTGCACGTAGACAACGTCGACCTCGTTTGCCAGGGCGCCAAACTGCGCGCGGAAATTCTTTGAAATGTCGCGAATGTCCTGAACAGATACCTGGCGCACCTCATATTTGCGGAATCGATCAGCTTCCAGCGGGTCAAGATCCCGAACCCCGCCCCACATGATGTGGCTCATCGGCAGTGGTTCGGCAAGGCCCGTGGTTTTGCGAAGATTCTCCAGCGCGTGGCCGGCGGCAATGGCCACCGGCATGCCCCCCAGCATTCCCGACAGGGTTGTCTCCGGTACGTTGAAGTCGCCGTGGGAATCGATAAAAACCAGTCCGACTCTTCGGGACTTGCCGGTTGAGTCGTACTTGAGCCCCGACAGCATCCCCAGCAGGTCGTTGCAGTTCGCCTCGAGGCCCACCGTAATCATGTTGTCCTGCCGGCCGGCGCGAACGACGTCGGCGAAATTGGCGTTCGCCAGCGCCATTCGATTCCATTCGCCGTAGTTCTTCTGCTGTTCCGGTTTGAGACGCACGTCCTGAATTGGCCGGACCAGCGTCCCGCCCCACTCACCGATCAGGCGTTCGAGTCCTGCCGCATGAACATAGTCCGGGTTGGTGGACAGCTCCGGAACGTTTCGCTCGCCACCGTAGGGATTCTTGATCACGTCGACCTTCATGGTGTCGGCAGCCGGCGACGCCAGCGGCAATAGGCAGGCGGCGACAGCAGCCAAAAAAAAGGAAGTAGTGCGCACCTAAGTGTCCTCTGTCAATCGATTCGTGAATCTATTCGGCGTCCGGATCGGTCAGCTGTGGCTGGCCCGATCCAGGCAGCCGGGAACGACCGATGGGCTCAATTGTAGGCCGGTTCGGGGAGCAGGGTTTCGGCAGGCATGCGAAACTGCCTGCATCGGGCTGACGTTCCCCTGATCGAGCCGACGCGTCCGAGGGGGGCGGAGGCTTGTATGCTCAGCCTGCGTTTCAGGCGCCACCCATTCATCGATTCGGCATCCGCTACCATGGCCACACCCGCCCCCCCTACCTCCGTTCCCAACGCCGACTCGCAACTCGTCCGCGGCATCGGCCTATGGGGCGCGACGTTCCTCGTGATCGGCAACGTGATCGGCTCCGGCATCTTTCTGACGACCGGCGGCATGGTGCAGGAGTTGCCGTCCACCACGCTGGTACTCGCGGCCTGGGCGGCCGGCGGACTGCTGGCCATGGCGGGAGGGCTGGCCTACGCCGAGATGGGTTCGATGTTCCCGCGCTCTGGCGGCCTGTATGTGTTCCTGAGCGAGGCCTACGGTCCGATCTGGGGGTTCCTGTTCGGCTGGGCCTGCCTACTGGTCATTCTCACCGGAAGCGTCGCCACCGTCGCCGTGGGGTTCGCGGAGTACTTCAGTTACTTCTTCCCGGCCCTTGGCACCTCCCACGTGCTGCTGACTCTGGCGATGCCCTGGGGGCCATGGAGCGTCAGCGCGGGCCAGGTCGTAGCCGCCGGGTCGATCGTGATCATCACCGCGATCAACTACGTGGGCGTGGAGAGTGGCAACCTGGCGAACATGGTGCTGACCGTCGCCAAAGTCGCCTGGCTCGTGGCCCTGCCGCTGCTGGCTATCGTCTACATGGCTGTCGATCCCGTGTTCCTGCCGGTCGTGCCGCCGACGGCACTACGCCCACTCGCCTCGTTCGGCGTGATCATGATCGCGGTCATGTGGACGTATGAAGGCTGGTACTACGTGGCGTTCTCGGCGGGAGAGATCAAGGATCCCACCAGGAACGTGCCGCGCGCCCTGATTTATGGCACGTTGGCACTGACGGCCATCTACGTCGGCGTGAACCTGGCCTATGTGTACGCGCTGTCGCTGGAAGAGATGTCCGGCGTGACGCGCATTGCCGAGAAGGCCGTGACCGCCCTCATCGGCACCGCCGGCGCCTCCCTCGTGGCCGCGAGCGTCGTCGTGTCGACGTTCGGCTGCAACGTGGCCGGTATCATCGCCGCGTCGCGGACGTGCTTCGCGATGGCGGCTGACGGCCGGTTCTTCGCGTCGGCGGCGCGGGTGCACCCGACGTATCGCACGCCGCACATGGCCCTCATCATCACGAGTTCTTGGGCGGCCTTCCTCACCCTCACCGGCAGCTACGAAACGCTCTTCACCTACGTGACGTTCGCGTCGGTGCTGTTCGGAACGCTGGGCGGCATCGCGATCTTCGTACTCCGCGTCAAGCAGCCGCAGACGCCGCGCCCGTATCGCGCGCTCGGATACCCGGTCATCCCCGCGCTCTACGTGCTCGGCTCGTTCGCGCTCGTGTGGAACACGCTGATGGAGAGGCCAGGCGCGGCCATCGCGGGACTGGGACTTGTGGCCCTCGGGCTGCCGTTCTACTTCTACTGGGCGCGCGCCGGGCGCTCGCGGATCTGACCTGGGCCGCCCGTTCTCGGCCGGTCACTCGCGGTTGGTGTACGACGCGCCCAAGGCATGCGGCGTCCGGATGATGTCCGCGCTTAAGGACGCGTGGCTCGTGCACCTCATCCGGATGGCCGAGGACGATCCCGGCATGACACTCGTCCGTCTCGCGAAGGAGAAGGAAGGCCAACCCCCAGACGCTCGCCGATGCACTGAACCAGGGCCGCGCGTTGACCGGGATTCGCCCCCCAGATAAGGTTGCTCCAACTCGAAAGGTGGAGCATGACCCTTGGTGGCCCAGCGATTCCGACTCGACGGTTGTTCGTGAAGGCGATGGGGACCACTGCGGTGGTTACGAGCGCTGCCCATGCTTCGGCCCAGTCAACGCGGAGCCCGACCAAGACGGCGGGATCGAGCCGCCGGCTGAAGCCGATTGGCAGCCCCGTCCTCGACAGCCTGCGGCCCGTGATCGAGGGCTCACGCCACGTCAAGACCGACGTGACGAAGGTCGTCGACGTGGCAAAATGGATGGCCTACGAGGAATTGCCCTTCCCCCAGTTCACCCTGCCCTTTGGGCTCGAGAAGAACCGCGACGAGGCCATCGACTTCACCCTGGTTTCGAACTCGATCAACAGCGCGTTTTCTGATTTCAAGACCGGCGTGAAGTTCGTGGCCCAGTACCAGGGCCTGAGCTTGTCGGACTCGCAGGGCATGACGGCCTGCCTGAAGCGGGCGATGGAGGCCGGGATCGACGTTCTCGACGGTCGTTACCTCGCAAAGCTCACGCGGCCCGAGCTGGCCAGGATCTTCGAAGGCAACATCGAGATGCCCATGCTCGATGAGAAGCTGCAGGTGCTCAACGCCGTCGGGAAGACCCTCGCGGAACGCTACGGCGGCTTCTTCCACAACTTCCTCGCGACCTGCTCGCCCAGGCTGTTCGACGGTGGCAAGGGTCTCGTGGATCGCCTGGTCGCGGAGTTCCCGCGCTTCAACGACGTCAGTCCCTACCGGGGCCGGGAGATCAAGTTCTTCAAGCTCGCCCAGCTCGCTTACTGGGGACTCTATGCCGGGCTCAGGGGCCACGGTGGCTTTCGAATCGACGACTTGGGCTCGATGACCGCTTTTGCCGACTACATCGTGCCGGTCGCCCTACGTGTGATGGGCATCCTCGTCTACTCTCCCAAACTCGACGAGAAGATCCGGACCCATCAGCTGATCCCGCGGGACAGCGATGAAGAGATCGAGATCCGCGCCCACATGCTGTACGCGACGGCGCTGCTCACCGAGGAGATCAACGCGTTGCGGCCTGCGGAACTGCAGGTGATCATCCCGCAGGTGGACGCG
>JANODX010000113.1:0-10605 GCA_031412915.1 Vicinamibacteria bacterium
CCAGGGAGCCATAGAGCGTGACTCGATAGCGCGCGGCGCCATCATGAGAAGAGAGAAAACGATCGGCAGCGCGCCGCGGTCCCATGGAGTGAGACGACGATGGGCCGTTGCCAATTCGATACAACTCGCGGATGGATTCCACGCCGAGAGCTTAAAGGGCAACCTAGAAGAAGACTCGCACGCCGCCGTTGAGGACGCGGCCGTCGAGCGGCGCCCAGGCATCGACTAGCCAGCGGCCGTCGGGACGCCTTGAAGGCAAAACCACCTTCTCCTCGCGCGTCTGCCGGACATCGAGCAGGTTCTCGGCGTTGATGAAGACGAGGAGCCGGCCGAAACGTCGACGGGCCAGCGAGCCGATGAGGACGTAGGGCCGTCCCGAAGCGAGCGATGGATCATCCTCGAGCGGCTGCCGGCCAAATGCATAGGCCTCCAGGCCCACGCCCCCCACACCCTCCTTCTCCCAGATCAGGTTTAGCGACCCGTAGTGTTTGGGGGTGAGCGGAACGTCGCGGCGGATCCCGGAATCGACGCTGATCTCGGTCGATACCGTCCACGCGTGGGTGAACATAGCCAGGAAGCCCCGATGCCGATAGCGCACGATGAGTTCGGTGCCGTGGGTTTTCGTGGGCTCGGACGCATTCTGAAACGCCACCGTCTGCGGACCGAGCGTCTTCAGTTGAACCGGAAACTCGACCTCCGAAGCGAACACCGTACCAGCCACCTCGACCGACCCGCGATGGAACGTAGCGTCGATCACTCCGCCGCGGGCGCGCTCGGCGCGTAGGCCCTGAAGCGGCCGCAGCCTGGACAAGCCGGTCTCGTCGGTCTCCTCGTTGAACGGCGTGGGCGCATACGAGCCTCCGCCCAAAGACGCGCGCAGGACCCAACTCTCGCTCGGGCGGGCCAGAAGCGAAGCGCGCGGGCTGACCAGGGTTCCGTACTCGGAGTGAGCATCGGCGCGGAGGCTGCCCGCAAGGGTCAGGCGCGGGCCAAGGCGGATCTCGTCCTGAGCGAAGGCGGCGGGAGAAGAGAAGGAGAAATCGAAGCGAGGAAGATCGGGCGAGGTATAGCGGTCCTGCTGGAAAGCGACACCTCCCACCCAGGTGTGGCGTCCACGGCTGCCCGTCACCGAGGCCTCGCCAAACCAGGCCTCGCGCGTCCCGTTCTCCCGCGCAGTCCCGAAAACCCGGTCCTGGGTGTTCCTTACGAAAGACCCGCGGGCGGCCACGAGCGTCTTGCCCACGAACCACTTCGCCACCGAACCGAGGTCGGTGTGGCGCGTGTTCAATGCCTCGTTGAAGGGTTGGCCATCCGGCGCGTTCCGGCCCGCGATCGTCCCCCCTTCGCGATCCTCGGCGGTCAGGCCGGCGGTGATCAGGATCGAAGTCCCGCGATCATTGTCGAAGGTCACCCGGGGCCGGAGCATGCCGCGGTCGTAGCCCGCGACGTCGGTCCACCCGTCGCCGTCGACATCCTTCCTCGCCTGACCGTGATAGCCGCCAATGGTGGACCACGACCACGTTCCCGAACGCGCCACCCATCCCGTGGCGTCGACACCGCCGAGCGTCGTGGCGTTCAGGAGGACTTCGTTTTCGCGGCCTCGCGGCCGGCGCGAGATCAGGTTCACCACACCGCCGATCGAGGAGGTTCCATAGAGCGCCGAGGCCACGCCCTTGATGACTTCGACCTGACCGAGATCGAGCGGCGGCACCTGAAGCAGACTGAACGAATCGCCCTGAGCCCCGTAAAGCGGCAGGCCGTCGGCCAGGAGCTGGGAGTAGTGGCCGCGCAGGCCCTGGATCCTCACGTTGGAAGCACCCATCGACGGCGCCGTGACCTGAACCCTCAGCCCGGTCGTCTCGCCAAGCAGCATGGCGACACTGCCCGGTGTCATGAGCGCCTTCTCCTCGATCTCCTCGCGATCGATCACCTCGACGCGCAGGGGCTGGTCTTCGAGCCGGGTCGCGCTGCGCGTGGCGGAAACGAAGACCTCCTCCTCGAGCGCTTTCAGGTCGACGGTCACGCTCGTCGGCGCCCCCGCGATCAACGACGCATGAGCCACCGCGGGCACGAAACCATCGGCCTCCACCTCGATGTCGTGCTCGCCTGAAGGGAGCGCCAGCGTGACCTGCCCCGACGCGTCGGTCTTCGCCTGCCGACCACCCGCGCGCACGGTGGCCCCGGCGACCGGCACATCCTCGGTCCGCACCTCCACCGTCAGGGTTTCGAGGGCGGGCGTCTGAGCGGGGGCGAAGCGCGCGGAACCGAAAAGGAGAAGAAGCACGGCGAGTGGTGAGAGCAGGCGTGATCTCACTGGCCGCCCTCTTCCTGATCGTGGGTCAGGCCGAAGCAAGCAGCGACCCCACCAGCGCGGCGTAGACGTCCACCGACTCCAGGAGATCGCTCTTGAGGATGAACTCGTGAGAGGTATGCGCGTCGTGGATGGATCCCGGTCCGAAGAGAGTGGGCTGGCCCCAGGCGTCGAGGTACGGGATGTCGGTGCCGAAACGGACCACGATCTCGCCGCGGCCGAAACCCGGCACCACCTTGAGGTGGATGGGCTCGCTGGTGGAACCGACTTCGATGGCGGCGCGATCGCCCGCGATCTTCCGGACCATGGCGTGGATCTCGGCCGTGGGCGTCACGGTTCGAAACATAACCTCGGCGGCCGCGTTCGGCGGAATGATGTTGGCCTTGAGCCCCGCCTTCAGGGTGCCGATGTTCATGGTGGTGGGGCCGAGAACGGGATCCTCGGGCCAAGGGGTCGCCCGAAGCTCGGCCAGGACGTCGAGGAGTTTGAGCACCGCCGAGTCGCCGAGTTCCGGGTACGCGGCGTGGGCGGCTCGGCCCGAGGAGTCGAGGGTGAGGCGAAGCACGCCCTTCCCCGCCACCGCCTGTTTGAAGTCGGTGGGCTCGGCGTTGATCATGAACCGGTTGCGGCCCGGGCGGAGATTCGCCACCCTGGCGCCGTCGCCGCCTTCTTCTTCGCCCACCAGGAAAAGGAGGCCAAAATCCGTCCGGCCCTCCGCGCGAAGCTTCAGGGCCGCGAAGATCTCGGCCGCGATGAGGCCTTTGGCGTCGCAGGCGCCCCGGCCCTTTATGCGGTCCCCCGCATCCTTCGCGGAAATATGGGGCGGCACGCAATCCATGTGGGTGGAGAGCGTCACCAGGGGATCGCCCACCCGCGCGACCACGTTGAACCGCCCGGGCGAGACCGGCTGTCTCTCCACCGCAAACCCGGCGCCCTCCAGGGTCGAAGCGATGGCCTCGCCCACCGGACCTTCCTCCCCGGTCGTGGATGGGATGTCGATGAGAGCGAGGAGCAGCGAGGTCGGATCGCTGAGGGGGAGAGTCACGGTGAAGGAAGCCTAGCTTGCCCTGGTTCGACTACAGACCTCTTCGGGGCGGCACGAGGAGATCCCCAAACAGCAGGCCGGCCACCAGGGTGGTCAGCAGGACCACCAGAGACGACGCGCTGCTGATCCCCTGCATCACCTGCCCGTCGAAGACGAAGAAGAGGCTCCGGAAGCCCACGCTGCCGGGCACGAGGAGCAGGATCCCGGGCGTGCGCACCAGGGCGCTCGGCTTGTTCTTGAGCCGGGAGAAGAGGTTCGACGACGCGGCCACCACCATGCCGGCAAGGAAGACGCCGAACTGCGGGCCGAAGGACTCGCTGCCCACGCGGGCGGCGGTGTAGCCGAGCACGGCCGCGCCCATCACGAGCCAGCGATGTCTCTTGTGCGGGCGCAGGAGGAGCGAGTAGGACAAAGCGCCGCAGATCACGGCGATGACTTCGACCCAGGCCGGGCTTTGAGCCTGACGCACCGCCCGCAGGGGAACGTGGAGAGCATTCGCGACTTCGCTCCCCGCTACCGCGCCGAAGGTGAGCTTGAGCAGGACGGTGAGCGCCCCGGCGAGACGAGCGACCCCGGAGACGAGGTGCTGTCTCGAGAGTTCGGACACCGCGGTGGTGAGGGTGAGCCCGGGCAGGAACACCACGATCGCGGCCAGGGTCACCGACTGCAGGGACAGGGGCAGGATGTAAGCGCTCGCGAGGGTCGCGAGCAGGGTCGAGAGGAAGGCGGCCATGGCCTCGAGGCCCGGCCGCAGGTTGGCGTAGCGCTTCGAGATCACCACCAGCAGGCCGGTGAGCGCGCCCACCAGGGCCGCGGCCACGATGTCGGTCGGCCGGGACTTCAGCATGGCCGCCACACTCGCGGCCGCGAAGGCGAAACCCGCGATGGTGGTCTTGACTTTGACCTTCGCGGGCTCAATGGCGCGCAGGCTCTGGTAGCCAAGGGCGACGCTCATCTTCCCGTGAAAAACCTTCTCCGCCACCTCATCGGTGTCGACCAGGCTCCGAAGATCCGTCTCGCCCGGCGACAGGCGAAGCACCTCGGAGACGCGCTGCTCCGAGGCGGCCGGATGCTTCAAGTCGCGAAAGGAAAGCAGGATCCCGGTGGGGTTCGACCAGATCTGGGTATCGAGGCCGAGCTTGTCCGAAAGCGATTCCACCGACGCCTCGAGCCTCGTGGTGGTGGTGCCGAATTGATGCAGCCGCTTCGCCAGCTCGCTCAGGAAACGAATGCGGATGTCCGACCAGAGCTCGGCCGGCGGCCGGATGGCCGCTACCGCGGCGTCATCGCGGACGTCGAGCGCCGTGGGGGCAGGCGGTTCGCCGACCGAGGTCATGACCGTGTCCGCTCAGTGCTCGAAAAGATGGTCGTAACCCATGAGGTCGAGTTCGGACATGAGAGGAATGGCTCTAAAGCATTCGGCGGCGAGATCGGCCCGGCCTTCGCGGGCCAGCATCATGGCCAGCCTGTCCATGATGCCGTGAAGAAGGGTGACGTCCGCCGTCGCATACTTGAGTTGAGCGGGGGTCAGGTCCGAGCGCGACCAATCGGTGCTCTGCGATGTCTTGTCCATCTCGACATCGACGAGTTCGAGGGCCACATCCTTCAAGCCATGCCGATCGGTGTAGGTGCGGACGAGCTTGCTCGCGGTGCGCGTGCAGAAGATCGGGGCCATACTGATGCCGAGGTGATGGCGGATCGCGGCCACGTCGAAGCGCGCGAAATGGAGAATCTTCAAGATGCCCGGATCTTCGAGAAGGCGTTTCAGCCGGGGCGCCCCGAAGGCGGGGACGAGCGGAGCCTTGCGACCGGGGGTCGGAGGAATCTGAACCAGAACCGCGCGCCGGTTTCGATCGCACAGCTGAACCACGCACAACCGATCGCGCAGAGGGTTCAGTCCCATGGTCTCCGTATCGACCGCCACCTCCTTCTGCTTGAGGTAGTGCTGAAGCTGGTCTTCGGTGAGATCGCCCTGGACCATCTCAGGGGACACGTCGGGAGGTTTCTGAGCCATGCCTGATTCTCCTATGAGAACCGGCTCTATCGATCATGTTCCGTCGAGCGCGCTCGAGGCCGGTCCGCCTATCCCTCCCGTCTTGGCATCCGCGACCAGGGCTTGGCCCTTTTCGCCGATGTCTTCTTCTTCGCTTCCTTCGGAGCCTCCGGGCGCTCGCGCGGCTCGGCCACGCGCGCGGCCGATCGCTCGGTCCGCGCCATCGTGCGGGGGCGATGCTTCAACTCCAGGACCACCACCGTCTCGATGTGGGGCGTGTGCGGGAACATGTCTACGGGCTGAACCAGAGTCGCGCGATAGCCGGCGTCGAAAGCGAGCCTCATTTCGTCCATCAGGGTTTCGGGATTGCACGAGACGATGACCAGCCTGGAGGGGGCGATCCTGCGGGTGAGCGTGCGCATCACCGCCTCGGGGCACCCGGAGCGCGGGGGATCGATGACCGCGGCGTCCCAGTCCTGAAGAACCAGATGATCGATCGCGTCTTCGACCTTCGAGGGCATGAGGTGGAGGCGCGATTCGGGGATGCCGCTCAAGCGGGCGTTCTTCGCGGCTTCACGCGACGCTTTGCGACTCTCTTCGACCGCGGTGACCCGATGCCGGGCGAGAGCCAGGGGGAGGGCAAAAAGACCGCTGCCGCTGTAGAGATCGAGCACCTTGAGGGACCGCTCGACCCCGATTCCCTGGGTGACCAGACGCACCAGATGGGCGGCGCCTTGGATGTTGGTCTGGAAGAATCCGGTGGGCGAGGACAGGAAGGTGGGACCAAGTGCCGTCTCCTTCACGTGGCCCAGGCCAAAGGTGCGAAGGGTTTTAGGGCCGAAGAGATAGGGCGAGGCCTGGTCGTGCAGGTTCAGAAGAAGGCCTTCCGGCTTTTGCCTTGAAGCGGCGATCTGGCGCAGGGGGGCATCGAGGGCGCGGTGTTGTTCGGTCGAAACCACCACCGCCACCGCCTCCTTCTCGTCTTCGGTGACCCGCACCACCACGTGACGCAGAAGGCCGCCGCGTTCGGTGGCCACGGGGATCCGGTTTGCCGCCATCGCGTCCTTGATGGCGAAGGCCACGCGATTGGCCCGGTCGGAATGAACCAGGCATTCCCCGACCGGCACCACCGTATTGGTGCCGCGCGCGAAGTGGCCGAGCTGCAGGCGTCCCGTCTCGTCCTCGGTGAAACTGAACGCTGCCTTCTGCCGGAAGCGGCGGGGGATGCCATCGTCGCCCATCCGCATGCCGATCATGGGCGATACCTTCGGCTTGTCGGGCCCGAAAGTGTCTTCGAGCAGGCCGTCCAAAAGATGGGTCTTTTGTCTCAGCTGCTCTTCATAAGCCACGTGCTGAGACGAGCAGCCCCCGCACCGGGAAGCATGCGGGCACGCGGGCTTCACCCGATGCGGCGAAGGTTCGAGCACGGAGACGATCTCCGCCTTGGCGACACCGCGGTCATCCCGGTCCACTACCCGGACCCGAACCTTCTCGCCGGGAATCGCTCCGTCGACATAGATGGTCTCGCCCTTGGCTTCGCCATACGACTCGCCCGACAGAGCGATGTCGGTGAGTTGAAGGTCGAGGACTTCGGCGGACGCCGCCCGGGGGCGGGCGAGGTGGCGAGGACGTTGCTCAGCCACCTCTACTTGGACGTCGAGACTCGAAAGAGGCCCTACGCCTTGGGACGCGGCTTGGCCATTTCCTTCTGGGCTTCCTTGCCCACGAACTGAGCGGCCTTGGATGCGTTCTCGGCCATGCGGGCCGCGGTCTCCGCGCACATCTTCTTGAGTGCCTGGGAGCGCCGGCCGATGGCGCCCAGCGCGTAGGACGCGGCCTTCTTCACGAAGAGGCGATCGTCGGCTCCGCAGCGTTCAATGATGGGAATGAACCGGTGGAACTGCGTATCGTCGGCCTTGGGCTCGTAGTCGGCCAGGGCGCCCATGAGGGTGAACCCGGCCTTCTTGACGAACTCCTCCTTGCGATCGGTCCACACCACGCACCGGCCCCAGGAAAACTGGGTGGCGTGGAAGAGGTTGGCGCAGCAGTTGTCGCAGATGGCCTGGGAGTCGAACTGGCGGGCCCAACGGTCCATCTGCACCTTGGTGACTTTCTCCGGTTCGTCGATGAGCGAAGCCAGGAGACGCGCGTCGTAGAGGCCGGTGCCCCAGAGTTCCTGAGCCAGGCGATGATCGCGGCCTATTTCGCCCACGATCTTCTTCATCTTGAGCGGGGGCACGCCGTAGGAGGCGCGCGGCTTGACTCCCAGTTTTTCGAGAGCCAGGGCGTGTTTGGGATCACCCTCCTGGCGCAGTCGCTTTAGAACTTCCTCAAGTGTCACGTCATTCCTCCGAAGTCGTTTTCATCCGCGGGAAACCGCCTGGAGCGCCCGGTCGGGTGCGGCCAACCCCTCGATCTCGCCCACCACCTGATCGGGGGCGAGGGACGACGTGTCGACGGTGTAACGGGCCGTGCCGTAAAGGCGCCTTCTTTTCGTCATGAGCCGCCGAAGTTCGGCCATCGCCTGGGGATGGCCTTTCATCGGACGTCGATCTCCCTGTTGCAGCACGCGGTTCCAGTGGTCATGGGTAGCAGCGCGCAGCCAGACGGTTATGGTCTGCGCTTTGAGAAGTGTGAACGTTGCGGGCGCGGTCACGATGCCGCCCCCGGTCGCGATCACACAACCCTTCCCTTCGGCGAGAACGTCTTCGAGGGCCGATCTTTCAAGCCGCCGGTAATAGTCCTCGCCGTGAAGGGCGAAGATTTCCGACAGGCTCAAAGAGGCTTTTTTCTCAATCTGAAGGTCGAGCTCGACGAAGGGCACGCCTATTCTAACCGCGAGCCGGCGTCCGACGGTGGTCTTCCCCGCACCCCTTATCCCGAGGAGGGAAATCCGAAGGGGGGGAACGGGCTCCTTTCGGTTTGCGAAGAGGGCCGCGACCGAGGTCTCAAGAGCCTGGGCGAGGGCGTGGAGTTTCAGCACCGAAGGGTTCGCGCGACCCATCTCCACGTCGTTGAGAAATCGGAGAGAGACCCCTGAAACCTCTGCCAGTCGTGTTCGGGCGAGGCCTCGCTCTTTTCTGAGGGCCCTGACCGAGAGGCCCAATGACTCCAGAATGTCGCTCATCGGGCTGCGCATTATAATGCATAGGATAGGAATGGCAAACGGCATTATGTTGCTTGACGCGGACGGAAAAGATCGCCTATCTTGTTTGGTTCTATGGCCGACATTTCCGGGGGCAAAGAACCGCTGGTTGCCTTCGACACGCACCCCTCCCGCTACCTTCACTGGAAACTCGTGATCGAGGCCCCGGTGGCCCGGCTCCTCATGGATGTCCAGGAGGACCGCCCGATGCGCGAGGGTTATGCCCTCAAGACGAACAGTTACGACCTCGGAGTCGACATCGAGCTCGCGGACGCGGTCGAGCGTCTGCGGTTCGAGCATCCGGAAGTCCGCTGCCTCATCATCGGCAGCGCGAAGGATCGGATCTTCTGCTCCGGCGCGAATATCTACATGCTGGGGAGTTCCACCCATGCTTTCAAGGTCAACTTCTGCAAGTTCACCAACGAAACCCGCCTGTATCTGGAGGACGCCTCGGAGAACTCGGGGCTTCGGTCCATTGCCGCGGTGAGCGGTGCGTGTGCGGGAGGCGGCTATGAACTGGCCCTCGCCTGCGACGAGATCCTCCTCGTGGACGACTCGTCCTCCGCGGTTTCCCTCCCCGAAGTGCCCCTGCTCGCCGTCCTGCCCGGGACCGGCGGCCTGACCCGCGTGGTCGACAAACGCAAGGTCCGGCGCGATCTGGCGGACGTCTTCTCGAGTCTCGGCGAAGGGGTGAAGGGAAAGCGAGCGCTCGCCTGGAACCTGGTCGACCAGGCCATTCCCCTCTCCAGGTTCGAAGGCTCGCTCAAAGAGCGGGCGCATGCGGCCGCGGCCCGGGCGCCGAAACGCGAGGGAGCGGGTGTCACCCTTCCTCCGGTTCGAACTCCGGGGGAGTTCGTGAAAGTCGAATTGGACGGAAAGCTCCGCGTCGCCACCCTCACGGTCGGCGGGCCCAAGGTTGCACCCGCGGCGAACGCCCCGGCCCTGCGGGCGGAAGGTGCGGCCAACTGGCATCTCCAGATGGCGCGTGAACTCGATGCCGCCCTCCTCGACCTCCGCTTCAATCAGCCGGAGATCGGCGTGATCCTGCTGAAAACCGTCGGCGATTCAGCACTCGTAGAGGCCCATGACGCGCGACTCCTGGAACTCGCCCGCGCGGACTGGTTCGCGGACGAAATCATCCTCAAGGTGAAGCGCGTGCTCAAACGCCTCGACCTGACCGCGCGGTCGCTCCTCGCCATCATCGACAAGGGTTCGTGCTTCACCGGTTCCCTGGCCGAACTGGCCTTCGCGGCCGATCGCTCATACATGCTGGATACCGGGGGCGACGAAGGCCCGGCGCTGCGATTCACGCTCATGAACCTTGGCTCCTTGCCCATGTCGAACGGCCTTACCCGCCTGCAGACCCGTTTCCTGGGCGCCCCCGACAAGGCCAGCGTGGAGATCCTGCACGACTTCGACGCGAGCCATGCCCTGAGGGAGGGTCTCGTGACCTTCACGCCCGACGATATCGATTGGGAAGACGAGGTCCGCCTGGCCGTCGAAGAGCGGGCCAGCCTGTCTCCCGACGCCCTCACCGGCATGGAAGCCAACCTGCGTTTTGCCGGACCTGAAACCATGGAGACCAAGATCTTCGGCCGGCTCTCCGCCTGGCAGAACTGGATCTTCCAGCGCCCGAACGCGGTGGGCGAGCACGGCGCCCTCACCCTTTACGGCAGGCCGGAACGCGCCCGGTTCTCGTGGATCAGGACATGAGAACGATGTCACCCCGGTCAGCAGGAGCCATGGGCCGGCCTGCGTCGGTGAGGGTTTGCGAGGCATACCCGGTCATCCCAAGTGGCTTCACGGACTATTTCCATGACTGTTGGAAGAAGCGCGGCCCAACCAGAAGTGCTTGGAATGCGTTGTTATCAAAGGCGTTTCCCAGCAGGCGACGGGCGGTTGGTTTGGAATGTAGCCACCTCGCAGGCATGGTAGTGGCGACCCGCGGGGCCGGAAGCTGATGCGGGCTCGCCGCGCCGGGGAGCGCGCCAGCCTGGCCTGTACAGTGTTCCAAAGTCGTTTTCGGATGTGAGCGCCACAGCCTGGCAAAGCGCCGCATAGCGCCCCCCGAGGATCTGCGCCGCCTCCGAATGTCGATAGGGAATCACGTC